>CAZBOB010000004.1:0-45998 GCA_964492995.1 uncultured Desulfobacteraceae bacterium
GGGCTTCGATTCCCTCACAACTACGAACCAGTGCCAGGTTCGAACCGATGTTCGACGTTCATTTTTTTCAGTAAACCTTCCACAGTCCATCCGGCGCAAAAATAACTTAGCGCTTATGAGACATCCTGCACCATCCGGTTAATGATACCATGATCCCCTTTCAACTTTCTCTCTGTATTTTTTTAACACATACCGCTTTGGAAATGCTTTATTAGATAAATAACCGAGCACACTATCTATAAAAAAATCATATAATTCTTCAAATACGGCTTGTTTTTCCCTTTCAGCCACAAAAATTCGTTCCCTTTTCTGTTCGAACAAAACCTTTTCCCCAAGCACCTCTTTGATTTCATTCATGGTTTCTATGGATTTGCCTTTGTCATTAATCGATACTTCAACAACCGGGATCTCCATACGAATAATCAATGAAATCAACCACCTGTCTCCAGCCAGCCGTCTAGAACCATCATAGAAATTCAACTGCATACCGTTGGTTAGATCCATGGTTTTTATGAGTTTCTCTTCCATACAAAATCCTTCATTTTTCACATTAAACATATAAAAATTATTAAGACACCCTCTATCAATTCTTGTTTTTTTTTGCACTAGTTTTGTTTATATTTTTATATTTAACATCTCAAGAACTTAGGGCTTCGCCCCAATTGAAATAATGGAATGATGGAGTAATGGCCCCGGTGAAATAGAAAAAAAGTTTCACCCCGGTAAGATGTGCCGGCCTGTCCCGGTCCTTTCATGGGGACTTACGGAGCAGGCTGGGTAAAAATGATGGGTGAGCTTGTCCTGAACGAAGTTGAAGGAAAGGAGTTTTTTACAATTAAAATGGTTTATTCCCGCCCTTACTCCCAATATTCCAACATTCCAACATTCCATTCTTCCATTTTGATAGTATGAACAGGTTACCATTAATAAACCTGTATTTTCGAAAAGTTGTAGAATTACCGAGACGTTAAATTATGGAGCCGGGTCAATATGATCATTTAATACACCAGAACTTATTGAGATGTTACTTTTATATTTGTCACCCAACCGTTTTTATTGCTATAATAATGTTACAAAAAAACCTCGTTTTAAACATTTTAAAAAATACCAGGAAAAATCAGATGAAATATTTACCGATTGATAACAGACTCTTTATTGAGAATAGAAAAAGATTTGCCACGAAACTCAAACCCAATTCCATTGCTGTTTTGAATTCCAATGACATCATGCCCAACAGCGCAGACGGTGTAAGACCCTTTATTCAAAACACGGATATTTTTTATTTAAGCGGGATCGATCAGGAAGAGAGCATTCTGGTGATTTTCCCGGATGCCGGAGAAGAAAAACATAAAGAAATCCTGTTTGTTAAAGAAACCAATGAAAAAATTATACTATGGGAAGGACGCAAATACTCCAAAGAAGAAGCCACGGCGGTATCCGGGATTAAAACCGTTTACTGGACCGGAGAATTTGAAAAAATTTTCAGACCATTGGTTCTTGAGGCTGAGCGGATTTGCTTGAACACAAACGAGCACCTGCGGGCGGATGTTACCGTGGAGACAAGAGATGACCGCTTTCTAAGACAGTGCAAAAGATTATATCCACTTCATAAATACAAAAGACTGGCTCCGATTATGCATGATCTTCGGGCCGTTAAATCCGATATTGAAATAGAACTGATTAAACAAGCCTGCAGGATTACTGAAAATACATTTCGCAGGTTGCTCGGCTTTATACGCCCTGGAGTGTGGGAATTCGAGATTGAAGCTGAAATTTACCATGAATTTTTAGCCAATCGATCCCGGGGACCGGCCTATACATCGATTATTGCTTCAGGCCCTAATACCTGCATTCTGCATTATATCCAAAACAACCGGCAGTGCAAAGATGGCGATCTATTGCTCATGGATTTCGGTGCGGAATATGGCAACTATGCATCAGACGTAACGCGTACGGTCCCGGTAAACGGTAAATTCACCGAGCGGCAAAAAGAAGTTTACCATGCGGTGTTACGTGTCCAAAAGGCAGCCATTCAAATGCTCAAACCGGGAAATACTCTTGAAGAATACCATAAAGAGGTTGGACATATCATGGAAAACGAGTTGATCGGTCTGGGCTTACTTGATTCCAAAAAGGTAAAAAACCAAAACCAGGATTCTCCGCTCTATAAAGAATATTTTATGCACGGCGCATCGCATCATCTGGGGTTGGACGTTCATGATTTGGGCAATAAATACCGGAAATTTGAAGAAGGCATGGTATTTACATGCGAGCCGGGTATTTACATTAAAGAAGAAGGTATCGGCATTCGACTTGAAAACGACATTCTGCTGTCAAAAGACGGCCCTGTCGATCTCACTGGCAATATTGCCATTGAAACAGAAGAAATTGAAGATTTGATGAATGCATAAAAAGGCCTCTCAAAAATTTTCATGAAATATCCGGGTTAGAGATACATCCGCATCCTTTTTCCTGAGATTCAATTATCGATTTAGCCGGCTCAAAGCTACTGTCTCAGTAACTTCTTCGTAATCCTTATACTCACCGTAAGTTCATTTAGTTTTGTTCTCCATCATTAATTTCTAAGGCATCTGATTCACCATCATTAGACGGGGCGTCGCTATTCAAAGAGCCCACTTCTGGTAGGACATCACAAAAAACAAGGCCGTAAATATCCCAGATGGT
Source organism: uncultured Desulfobacteraceae bacterium (assembly GCA_964492995.1). Classification (GTDB taxonomy): domain Bacteria; phylum Desulfobacterota; class Desulfobacteria; order Desulfobacterales; family UBA11574; genus S5133MH16. The sequence continues at coordinate 2,686 of CAZBOB010000004.1, forward strand.
CACAAAAAGCGCAGCGATAATCGGGCCAATGATAAAGCCTATCACGCCGAAAAAGGCAATTCCGCCCAGCGTACCAAAAAAAATCAAGAGTTCGTGCATCTTCGTGTCTTTGCCGACCAGACGGGGACGCAACAAATTATCGATGCTTCCAACCACCAGACCGCAAAAGATGGCTAAACCGGCCGCTTTAAAATAATCACCGGATGCTGCCAGAATAATTATTGCAGGCCCCCAAACCAGCATCGTCCCAATGCCTGGAATAATGGACAGTACCGTCATGATGGCACTCCAAAAAATGGCACTTGGAATACCTAAAACAGCAAAGGCGACTCCGGCAAGACCGCCCTGTAGTATACCGATAACTGCGGTACCTTTTAAGGTGGCGCGGGTTACGGAGGTAAATTTATCCAATATCTGCTGCTCTTCATGATCTTCGAGCGGTAGATAATAGAGGATTTTGTGTAGCAGCTTTTGACCGTCTATTAAAAAAAAGAACATTGAGTACAAAAGGATAAAAAGCATAAACAAGAAATTGACGGTTACTTTAGTTAGAGATTGAAGGTGATTGATCAAAAAACTGCTCAATAGGCTCACCATCTCACCGGCCTTGCGTAATATTAGCTCATGGTAAGGTTTGATCTGATCATAAAAGGGAATCGATTCCAATAGTTTGGAAAATGCTGCCGGTTCAGACATCTGCTTCTGAACCCACGGTGTTATCGACTGGCCCACCTTGATGGCCTGGGCGACGACAATTCCTAGTAAAACAATCAAAGGCAATAAAACGAGCAAAAGGATTAAAAGCAGGGTAACCAGAGAGGCAAGATTTTGCCGTCCTCTGAAACGCCCCTCAAACCAGCAATATAACGGATGTGCTAAGGCTGAAAAAATACCGGCCAGAAGAATCGCCATTAAAAAATGCCGGATCATCGAAAGAAAAAGTGCAGATATAAAGAAAAGCAGGAGCAAAAGAACGGACTTGTTTAAATTATCACGTTTCATGTAATGTGAAGTTGTTTTTGAGTGAGTTCTAACCCGGATATTTCATGAAAATATTCGGGCTAAGTAGAACCCTCAATTAAGATTAAAGTTGTTCAAATATTTGTTTTTCTCAGAACCGTTTTCGGTTAATATGATACGATCGGTTTGGGGATTAGGATTGCCGAAGATAAATAGATTAAAGGCAGTTACAAAGACACCCAAAAGAAATGTTATGGCAATGGGTATCAAGAAAGATGCAAGAAAATAATATTTCCATGGAAAAGGAATATTAATTGGTTTAAGTTGCAAAAGAAAGCAAAGAAAAAAAATCAAGCAAATGTAGAATTTTACAAATCGTTTTAATTCAATATTATCAAAAAGAGTGGCTACGTCGATATATTTATTTTTATCTTGTTCAGACATATACTCCTTCGGTGTTTTTAGGTCAGATTTTATAGATTTAAAAATATTTAATAACAAAAAATTAAAAGGACAGCAATAAGATATCAAGAAAAAGACTGTCTGAACAAATATTCTATATGGAATTAAAAGGTTCATGGAGGTTTTATATTGTGACTGATTTACTTATATTGTCTCGTTTCATTTTGCTGGCAATCAGCGCGTTGTTGTTGATCTTTGTCCTGATAAAATTAAAAGCAAATGCAAGCAAAGGAGTCGAACAGGCGGTCCGTGAGGAACTGCGTTTTGGTCGCGAAGAATCAGCAGCGGCCGCGAAAAATTTCAGAGAAGAAGTATCTGCGGGTCAAAAGCTGTCCATGGACACAATGGTCAGGACTATTGCTGAAATGGGCAAATCACAAAACCATCAACTCGAATCCATCGCCAGGCTAATCCAGGAGCTGACGGAATCGAACCGGGTGGAAATCGAAAAACTGCGAAGCACAATTGACACACAATTAAAGCATCTTCAGGAGAGTAATGAGAAAAAACTCGATCAGATGCGTGAGACGGTCGACGAGAAACTGCAAAGTACGCTTGAAAAACGGCTCGGCCAATCTTTCAAACTTGTCAGCGAACGCCTTGAGGCTGTCCAGCACGGCCTTGGAGAGATGCAGAATCTGGCAACAGGGGTCGGTGACCTTAAAAAGGTACTCACCAACGTTAAAGCTCGGGGTACCTGGGGAGAGGTCCAACTGGGCGCACTTTTAGAGCAAATTTTAACCCCGGATCAATACAACCAAAACGTCCGTACCCGGAGTGATTCTCAGGAAAGCGTTGAGTACGCCATTCGGCTTCCCGGTCAAGATCATGATCCGGAATCTTGCGTCTGGATGCCCATCGACTCAAAGTTCCCTCAGGAGGACTATCTGAGGCTTGTGGAGGCTGCCGATATTGCTGACGGGGATGCTGTGCAAAAAGCGACTGCGGCACTCCTTCGCTCGGTTCACAGCTCTGCAAAAGAAATCCGGAATAAGTATCTCAACCCGCCGGCAACCACAGACTTTGCAATTATGTTTCTGCCCACGGAGGGACTCTATGCGGAAGTCCTGCGCCAACCGGGCCAAGTCGAAAAGATTCAGCAGGATTACCGTATTGTTGTTGCCGGGCCAACTACGCTTTCGGCAATCCTGAGCAGTTTGCGCGTAGGCTTTCGTACATTGGCCATTGAGAAGCAATCGAGTGAGGTCTGGAAAATCCTTGCAGCAGTCAAGACGGAATTTGGGAAATTCGGCCATGTTCTGACAACGGTAAAAAGGCAGTTAAATACGGCCTCTAATACCATAGAACAGACCGGAGTACGAACTCGAGCAATGGAACGAAAACTTCGAGCTGTGGAAGAACTGCCTTCAGAAAAAACTACTCAAATCCTGGAATTACCTGATTCTGGGATAGAATAGCGTCTTAATTGTAAATTTTGTGCATTTTGTGGCAAAACTTTTTTCATTGCCACTAAGACACAAAGGCACGAAGAAATATTAATGAATTTGTGTCTCGGAAATTCTACAACTTTATGAAATTACAGGATTTTTAATGGAAGCCTGTTTATACCATCATTCCATAACTCCATCATTCCAATTGGGGCGAAGCCCCTAAGTTCATCCTTTGTGTTTTTGTGCCTTTGTGGCAAATATTTTTTTGGTTTCGGTTTTTTTAGATTAGGATATTGATAAAAATTCTGTTGAGCGATCATCCAGGCAAAGATTTATGAATTAAGATTATTAAAGGTACAACAACACTCAAAATGAACAACAATCCTTCATATGAAGTCCAGGCTTCATATGAGGTCTTCCCTCTTTTGCGTGCGTTGACATACTCAGCCAAAAAACCCAAACCCATCACCAGCCAGAGTGTCAATACCGCAACTACTATTGTCGGTATGTTCATATCTCAAATTGCCCCTGTATTTCCAAAACCCGGAAAAACAATCTTGAAGGCGTCTTAAGCTCTAACGATAAACTCAACGCTAGCATGATATTGTGGTTTAAAAATTATAAATTATACTATAATATTGTAAGATATTCAAGGGCGTTTTGCATTGGCGTCAGGGCAAACGCATTTGAATCCCAATACAAGGAGAACGCTCCACGACGGCATGTATCTCTTTCCAACCGACTGAAACTTGTGCTTAAGCACCCGTAAGCCCGAGCCGCGCCGGAGTTATTAAGAACAATTCGTCGCTAAATTATCCCATTGATTTTTTAAGTCATAATTTCATTCGGCTCGGGCTAACGCGTGCTAAAGCCCTTCAAACAGTCAGTCGGTTTCCAAGAAAAACACGCCGTCGCTACGCTGCACCGAAATTAAATGCGTTTACCCTGGCATTGGCGTTTAATTTGAAATTTACAAAAAAAGACTCTTTAAAAACTAGCCGGGCATGATGACCGTTCAAAAAAGATTACCCCATGTTGAATTCTATCCGGAAATAAGGTAACCTAAATGAAATGAGGGGTCGGGGAGTTTTTTCGATTCAATAGCTCCATGAATAATCAGCGACTCCATCATACAAACTCATAAAATCAAACAGTGTATGATTTCGCTGCTGATCATTCATTACGCTATTTACTGAGTTTTATAAGAAAAACATCCCGACTGCGGAATAAATAGGATAATCCCTGACGCCCTATTTGCCTAATCAGAAAGAAGGTAGAAAATGATACCGGTCAATATAGGTTTCCCCCATCTTTTTCGGGTGCCGCCTGATAAACAGAGCGATGAAATGCTTAACAGCTTTGTTGAGGATGAAACCCAAGACAAAGAATCGGACCGGGAGGAATACATCTTTTGCCGCCAATGTCGTAACATTATAACGAGTCCGGCCGAGCGTATAGAAGTCCAGGGGTCTCACCGGCACACTTTTGCCAACCCACACGGAATAGTTTTTGAAATAGGGTGTTTTAGAACCGTTATGGGATGCGGCCATGCGGGTCCGGCCTCAACGGATTTTAGCTGGTTTCCGGGCTTTAGCTGGAGAATTGCCGTTTGCATCAAGTGCTTTACACATCTGGGGTGGCTTTTTGCATCGCCGGACAAGGGCAGTTTTCACGGGCTGATCCTGGATCGTCTGATAACCCAATAATCGTAGGAATTCAGGGGGTGTGCTCCCCCGCTTCACTCTGGTGTCTACGTGTCTGGTCATTTCAATGACTTAGCAGCGGGGGCATTCCTGCCCCCTCCGCGTTCTCCCGCAAAAAAGCATGCGGGAGCCGCGGTCTCCCCCACTTCTAAGTCATTGAAATGACGAAGCCACTCCGCCAATATCGTTACTCGGGGAAGCACACCCCCTGAATACGTACCAATAATCACATCTGAGAATTTCTACAATTTGTCGAAATCGCAAGTATTTTAATGACAGCCAACTTGTGCCATCGGGTTCTTCATGGGAGGTAAAAATGATCGGCGCGATTGCCGGAGATGTTATCGGTTCAATTTTTGAGCACTATGCCGTGAAGTCGACCCAATTTCCTCTTTTCAGTCCCTATTCAAGATTTACCGACGATACCGTTTTGACTGTGGCCATTGCCGACTCAATTTTAAGAAAGGTTGATTACGCAACCTCTCTTAAAACGTTCGGACAAAAATACCCCAACGCCGGTTACGGCGGCTCCTTTTATAGATGGATTTACGCTGCGGACAGCAAGCCTTATAACAGCTGGGGAAATGGTTCTGCTATGAGAGTAAGCCCAGTTGGTTTCGCCTTTAACTCCATGGAAGATGTATTACACGAAGCCAAAGAAAGCGCAAAAGTAACCCATAACCATCCTGAAGGGATAAAAGGCGCCCAGGCGACAGCTCTGGCGGTGCTCCTTGCCCGTTCCGGCAAAAGTAAAGCAACCATCAAGCAGGAAATAAGCGATCGATTTAGTTACAATCTCAATCGAACCCTGGACGAAATAAGGCCTGATTATGGCTTTGATATCTCCTGTCATGGCTCTGTGCCTGAGGCGATTATTGCCTTTCTGGAAGCAAAAGATTTCGAAGATGCAATCCGTAAAGCTATCTCTCTGGGTGGAGACAGCGATACCATAGCCTGTATTGCAGGAGGGATCGCCCAGGCTTACTATCAAGAAATTCCCCGTGAAATTATATCAAATGTCAGGAAAAGATTGCCTGAAGAGTTTTTATTCATCATTGATGAATTTAATACAAAATATGGCTGACCTGCATTTCTAATGAAAAATGCCGAGACCTTTAAAAAATCTCGGCATTTTTTATACTTTGGCTCAAACCCTGTTCAGTTAATTCAGGACCCCGGTTATGGCATTAACAGCTTCGTCTAAACTTAGGGTTCCGGTATTGATGATAAGATCGTAATGAAAGATGTCCGCAATATCGGCATTAAAGTATTTTCTTATAAACGCTTTGCGATCCGATTCTGTTTTTATGACCTTTTGTTTTGCTTCTTCAACAGTAATTCCGAGTTCTTTGGATAAATTGTGTATTCTCTCCTCCATGGGCTCTATTACTCGAATGCTGAGTCTTTTGTCAGGAGGCAGAACAAAATTGGAACCCCTGCCTATGATAACAGCCTGGCCATGTCTGCCGATGGTGCCGATGATCTTCATGAGATGCTGGAGATACCGATCCGGCCATAGATGTCGCTTGTCTACAAGTGAGGATATCCACTCTTCGAGTACTGAAACACCTTTTTCGTCCAACGTTTCAACGAATTGGACACTTACACGTGCACTTTCGGCCATATTATGGAGGACTTCCTGGTGGAATAATTCGTATCCTAGTTTTTCGGCAAGACGCTCGGCCAAAATGTCTCCCCCACTTCCGTGCTCTCTGGAAAAGGTTACGACAGAAATACGTTCTTCCTCTTTTTTCTCTTCCGTACGCGTAATCTGCCATCTTCTCACCTGCTCTTCTATAATCTGCTCGATAGAACGTGTTTTAGTTTTCATGTTCCCTCCTTTCATGGTTGGTTTATGGATGGGTAACAATTCATGAGAAAACACACCTAATTCGATCTGCAGGAGTTAACAACAGGGTATTCAGATTATTGATTCAATAAGGATTCAAAAATTTCTTAGACAACTTTAAAGACAAACAGGTTGTAATGGAGCCGGAAACAGAGGTAAAAGAATTATCAGAGGTAAATGAAACTCAGTCGAGTTGAAATCCCAAAAGTCGTCGGCAAAATAATAAAGCACTTTGACAAGATCATTTTCAGCATTTGCTCCAAAGAGTTTTTTATCAGTTTTATTAATTTTATGATATCATCATAAATGTGTCAAGAAAAGAAACTTACCGTCAACCTGAGATATACCCAGGACTTTGACTTCCTTTTGACATGCAAGCTGCTTTTCCATATACTGAATTAATGAAAGTATTCAATCAATTTTCTAGTTTTCGAATTCACCCGAATAGGTTTCCATACCCTTTTGCATTTAGGAGAAATTATGATGAAATCTCCCGTAATCAAAACAGTCCTTCCCGGCCCAAAGGCGCGCAAACTCATAGAGAAGGATAACACCTACGTCTCGCCTTCATACACAAGATATTATCCCCTTGTTGTCGAAAAAGCCCGGGGGCTTTGGGTCCACGACGTTGACAGCAACATATTTCTCGATTTTACAGCCGGTATCGCCGTCTGTGCCACAGGGCATTGTCATCCCCGAGTGGTTCAAGCCATCAAAGAACAGGCCGATCTATTGCTGCACATGTCGGGGACCGATTTTTATTATAAATCTCAAATTATTCTGGCGGAAAAGCTGTCTTCTCTGGCACCGGGAAAAGGGAACAAGAAGGTTTATTTTGGTAATTCGGGCGCAGAGGCGGTCGAGGCTGCCTTCAAGCTGGCCCGCTGGCATACCCAGCGTGAATTGAATCTGGCCTTTTACGGGGCTTTCCACGGACGTACAATGGGTGCGCTTTCACTGACAGCAAGCAAAACCATTCAAAAAAAACATTATAACCCCTTGGTACCGGGAATCACTCATATTCCCTATGCCTATTGTTACCGGTGCCCGTATAATCTTTCTTATCCCCAATGCGGGTTGGGATGTGTCCAGTGGGTTGAGGACACCCTTTTCCGAACGACCATACCACCGGAAGAGGTGGCTGCAATTATCGTTGAACCGATCCAGGGAGAGGGCGGGTATATCGTTCCGCCGCCTGAATTCCACAGGAGACTAAATAACATAGCGAAAAAGTATGGTATCCTCTATGTGGTCGATGAAGTCCAGTCGGGAATGGGACGCACCGGCAAAATGTTTGCCATGGAGCATTTCGGAGTTGATCCGGACATCATCGCCCTGGCCAAAGGAATCGCTTCCGGGATGCCTCTCGGGGCATTGATCGCAAAAGCAGAAATTATGAACTGGGAAGCCGGTTCCCATGCATCCACCTTCGGCGGCAATCCGGTTTCCTGCCAGTCGGCTCTGGCGACGATTGAACTGCTTGAGCAAGGACTTATAGACAATGCCGCGGTTCAGGGCAAATATCTGATGACAGGACTCCGGGAGCTGCAACAATCATATGAATGCATGGGTGATGTTCGGGGAAAGGGATTGATGGTGGGTGTGGAATTTGTCAAAGAGCGCGAGAACAAAGAACCGGCCAGAGAGTGGCGAAACCGTATCATTAAAAAAGCATTTCAGAAAGGATTATTGCTTTTAGGGTGCGGTGAAAACAGCATCCGCTTTTGTCCCGCCCTTACGGTATCCGCAGTGGAAATCGACAAATGCCTCTCCATATTTCACGACGTTGTCCGGGAAGTGGCGGGCTAAACATCTTGTTCGTTTACTATTCGACCTGGCATGTTATGTTGCAAGTTTCTTTATTTTATGCAAAAAAACTCTGCATTATCTTCCTGAATCTTTCGCCCCGCCATGTAGCGGACGGTCTTGTTGCATCAGATACGAGAATATCTTGACTCAAAAAAGGTAAAAAGTCAGAAATCCTCGGGATAATTACTCTTACTACTGGAAAATTCAATACCGGATGGGTGTGATTGAGTAGGATACAATCGGTATTGAACTGCTTACATATTCTCTTAAGTTCCTCAATCTCACTGAAAACATCCTTGATTTTGTTGTTCCTGTAAGCACCCATTTCTCCTTGCTCAAGAAATGAGATATCTTTTGGAGAAATACAACATTTCATTAACAGGTAAAAATTGTTAACCCGAGATCGATGGACAAGCGGTTTATCCAATTGCGGGCGGGGCGCCAATAGAGTTTCACGGCCTTGCATGCTTTCCGTAAAACACCGGGTTAGCCCTTCGTCCATATTGAAAGATACCCCCGGTATCAGTATCCTATGTTCCAGGCGATCGGGAGACAAATTGTGGTTGATAAACAGGACGCCTATGCAGGGCAACACGCCACCCAGAGAAAGATCCTTGATTATTACATCAACATTCTTTCCCTGATAGAATTTAATCATATCTTTTATGACGACATTATCCACAGAATCCGGATCAATTGACGGAACTGTTTTTTCAGGTTTGATTATTTGTATTTGGGTATGACGTTCAAATATTTCACATGAGGCCTGAATTATGGCCTCTTCCATGGTGTTTCCTGCCGCCATCCCGTTAGATGCATGAATATAGGTAACAAAATTGACCGGAACCTTTACTGTCTCTTCACGAACTATTGAAAAACCGTCAACCCAATGTCTGGCCATTCTACTGTTTTTGATATGCTCAATATCTGTATCTGTTAGATGATTTTCGTTTGCCAGCAGGTCTTCTATTCTCAGAGTGCTGTCTTCCAATTCGTCCTGGTGGGCATGTACATACCCATCCATCCATTCATAATTAAGGAACCTGGTGGTCTCTTTATTGTAAAGGGCCGGAATGTTATACCTCACGCGTTCTTCAAAGACCGGATAGAACAGCCCTGCGCTGAAGCGTTCAGCCAGTTCCGCATACGCGCTGGCCTCTGCAAGCTCCGGGGTAATACCTTTTCCATTACATACGATCCGAATTGAATCAATCCATATCCGTCCCCAATAAATGTTGTCCGAAACTTCAAAGGGAGAGTATTCAACGTTGAGATGCAACTTCCGAAACCCGTCTTTAATTTTTCCGATCGTGTTGGACGGAAGATCACACTTGCCATACTCATTTCTGACGTAATTCTGAAATTTCATCTTTTATATCGCCTGTTGTCGGTGTGCGTATATTGATTAATATATGGTAACTTCTCAATAAATTATGATTCCGAGTCCATTCAGAGAGAATTTGCAACCATGTAAAATTGTTTCAGCGATTTTATACAGATGCAATTATTTCTTGATAAAGCTTAAGGTAACTTTCTGAGGCATTTTGCCAGGTATAAGAGCGCGCCCTTTCTAATCCCTTTTCTATCATCTCTTTTCGGCGCTGTCTATTTTGTAAAAGCTCAGACATAACAGATGTCATTTCTTCAATATTAGTAGGATCAGCAAGATAGGCCGCATCACCTGCCACCTCCGGCATTGCCGTGGTATTTGATGTGATAACCGGTAAACCCATCTTCATGGCTTCAAGAACAGGAATACCAAAGCCTTCATAAAGGGAAGGATATATCAAAAAGTCGGCCATCCGGAATAGAGAATCCAACTCCTTTTCTGAAATAAAACCGGTAAAGATGATTCTATTTCCCATACCGGTCTCTCTTACCGAAGCATCACACATGCTTTTCATCTTATTTTGATATGGCGCACCGGATACACTGCCGGTTATAAGCAACTTCCCTGAATAACCATTCAAGTTTACCAGTCTTGCAAAAGCATGAATAAGCCGGACAATATTCTTCCTTTCATGAATACCACCGACATTCAAAATAAAAGCATCTTTTATTTCAAATCTTTTTTTGAGTTCTTCTTCCAGAGAAGGGTCCTTGGAATTTTCTTCACGGAGTCCATTGGGTATAACCCTGATCTTGTCATGTGGGACTCCTACCTTTTTTGCAATATCCTGCTTTGAAAATACCGATACGGTTGCAATAATATCATTCAGTCGACACGCCATTCTGATGCCGGGTTTATATAAAAATATATTTCTGTATAATCCCATTGCCTCTCTGAAAGTAAACGGTATGACATCATGAACTGTAAGTATAGAAGGTGTCTTTTTTCGAAAGGGAAAACTCCAATTATAGAAAAAGTGAATAATATCGGCTTCTTCAGACAGAGCAATTTCCTGAATGGTGGTTGAATCGATTGTAGCGTTTTTTAATGACATCGCATGGGATGTCACATCCATATGAATGATGGCTAGATGTTTGCCTTCCGTGAAAATATTTTTTACTTCTTCAATTCTATTTCTTTTACAGAGAATAACAACCGAATGCTCAATACCAGTAATATATTTCACAATCTGGATAACACCCTGCTCAACTCCGCCGACAACACCATCATATTTTCGAAAATCAAAAATTACTTTCATGTTTTATTCCCTTAAAAGCTATTCAGCAGACTATCAATATCTGTGATGGCAAGCCCTACTGATTCATCAGCAGCACCATAATATATATAAATGTTCCCGTCTTTTTCCACCATGCCGTTCGTAAAAACAACATTGCCGAAAAATCCTTCTATTTCAAAAGGTTCTGTAGGGGTTAGCAGCGGAGTTTCAGCTCTCCGAACTACCTTATACGGCTCATTTAGATCCAGCAGCAAACAGAATAAAGAATACAAAGAATTTTCCCCTTTTCCATGATAAATAGTCAACCAACCATCAGTGGCTTTGATAGGTGGTGTGCCGCCTCCTATTTTCATTGATTCCCACTTCATATCACGAGGGCGTGCTATGCATTTATGATTTCCCCAGTGCAAGATATCCGGAGATTCACTGTACCAGATGGAAGCTTTTCCAAACCCGGAATTGTTCGGTCTATGCAGTGCTATATACTTGCCGTTTACTTTTTCAGGGAATATGGCGACATCTTTGTTTTCAGGATGGAAAATAATCCCTTTTCTTTCAATTGTAATAAAATCTTCAGTCACTCCAAGTGCTGTAGACCATGAATCCTCTGAAACAACGGTAAAGTTAATATAATATTTTCTATTAATAAAGGTTACCCGTGCATCTTCGCACCCGTATTTTTCAGATTCATCAATCGGATAAATAAATGGCTTATCTTCAACTGTGAAATTGATGCCATCCTTACTTCTTGCGAGTCTAATATGGCTCATCGTTGAAAGGTAGTCTTTCCCTTTATATATGACACCCCGGGTATCTTTTAGTTGAACATCCGGATCATCTTCTTTAAATTCCATAATAGCCGGATACGATCTGCCGTTTTCAAATTTGCAAACCGGTGTGCTAACAAAACCTGGTTTCGATTCACATTTTTCAGCTACTCGTAGTAATAAAATAATTTCATCCCCGTATGTGATTGCTCCAGGGTTAAAAGCCCCAACAACCTTGTACCCCTCCAGTGATGGGTTCACGTCTGATGGTTTGATAACAGGATTATTTTCATACTTCTTAATCATGAAAGCCTCCTTTTATATTTACTTAATCCTAATAACTCAAAATTAAAATGATAAGAATTCCCTTTTTGTAGGCGGAATAAGGGAAAATCTAATGCATAACACCCTTTAAATAATAATAAATCCACCTAAGCAATAATATATTTCAGAGTGAAAGTCCAATGGGATTTGCAACGCCCGCATGATTCATAATATAATTTTTCTAATATAGGCCTTTGTTGTTTTGTATCATTTGGAGAATACTCAGACAACCAGGGACCCAACCTGAAGAATTGAAAAGAAGATTTGAAAATGGACGGTTTGAGTCTGAAGAATTTGAAGGTATAATGGATCAAAATGTTTATATTCAGATTTCATAACGTTGGATTTTCTGCCTCCTAACCCTCTTCAACCTGATACGCTATAACTCGATTATCAAAAAATGTGGGTATAAGTAAGATTTGTTTGCTTTCAATATATTCAATATCAGCGGAATTTATCTTTTGATTTGTCGTATCGATAATAACGGTCACTTGACCGGAGGATGTGACATAAGATGTCTTTCCTCTCCAATCTGAGATAAAATAATTTCCTTTCCCATCTGACTGGACCCCGTCGATACCGGAACCAATCTTTGCAATAATGCTAATTTCTTTGGTAACTAAACTTATTGCCTTTAATGTTCCGTCACCAGAGTTGCCTAATATCAATTTGCTTTTCTCGGCATAGAGACCATTTGGTTTACTGACATCAGGGCCTTTCAGCCACACCGCCATCTTCTTTTGAACGAGTTTATATATGACGCTGTTCGTTGAAGACATGTCCGAAACATATACATTCCCATCTTTATCGATCGTAACATCATTTAAAAACCCGGCACCTGAAGCAGGATATATAGACAGAGTCCTTCCGGTTTTTAAATCTATTTCTACTAACTCGTCGATATCGGTTACATAAAGTCTATCTCGATAGATCCCTGAACCCTTAGGTGCATTTAATCCGCTTGCCCACTTCAATTCCAATATCTCACCACTTAAGGACACTTTCGAGATAAAACCCTTGCCGTTTTTCTCTGTGGGTTTCCCATTAATATTCGAAACATAGAGGATATCTTCAGATGGATGGTATAGGACAGATTCGGGAACCCTCAAGTCCGCTTTTGTTTCCCATAATTTCGTTAACTTACATTTTTGAAATCCACCAGGATCTGCTATTGAATATTTTGTATCAGCAGAAAACAGAATTGAAAAACTGCAAATAAATGAAAGAGTGATAATAAGCATTCTTTTCATTATTCCCTCCATTCTGTAAAAAGGTTTGCATAAAAAGGTTTCTTACCGGAATAATGGATTACACCAAACAGTTGTCATTGAAAAAGCGACTGTCACAAAACGGTCGCAAAAGGCTGTTTCGGCAAGATAATGACTTGTGTTAAGTGAGATAATTATCTGTATTTATTCTTATTCCTTGTAGAACGTCAGGTCCCAATCCCATGATTCCGAGTCGTGACGAAGAATGTAAATAGCATTATCGTCTCCCAGAACCTTAAAATAGCGGTGGTTCGGGGCCAGCCATCGATCTTGAATTTCTTTGACCTCAATTTTTCTATCACCCAGCCAGATACGCCGGGGCGTCTCTTCACCTCGGTATCCGGAATAACATGCCACTTCTATTTGCATAAATTGCTCCTGATGATCATCCGCTTTTGGACCCGGAACATGTATATATGTATGCCTTCTTTCTTTTATAGTAAAGCTGTTTTTACGGTTTCAACACTATTGCTCCGAAGTTTGAGAAAATTTCTGTTGCATTTGGTCGATTACAAATTTGATCTTCCATCAATGAGAATGCTCATATATCCATCATTTTGCAGATTTTTGAACAAAGGCGTATTTGCCAGCATAGTACATAAAGCCTCACCATTTTGTCCCAAAATTGATCTTGATACAAAATTGTCTCATGATACACAGCCAAAGTCTATTCTCTCAAATACACATAAATTAACAGAGTACAAATAGCATATGCAGGCTTAGAAATTGGTGGAAAAATTAAAATATGACGCCTTAAAGCAATCTGTTGATCCTAATAAAAACGTGCTGGCATAATTATTGCTTTTATTCTATATTTAAATTTAAAGGAGGTAAAACAATGGAAATTACAGATTATTACGCAGAACCCATCTCAAGAAATATCACATCTAACGTCGGCAGGGGGGCAAAAAATGTAAAGGTAGTTTCTCAAAGAATCAGTCCTTTTAAAGCATCTGGTGCGGTAATGGCGTTATGGGGTGGAGTAACCGGTTTTATTAATTTCAGGAAATATAAAAAAGGTAAAATTACTAAAAAGCAAGCAATTACAGCTACAGCAAGCGAATCCGTTGGTATGGGGTTAGCTGCAGGGTTAGGGTTATTGGCTGACGGGATACTGAAAACTTATATTCTTGCGGCGGCAGCACCGTCATTACTTCCCTTTGCTATAAGTGTTGTTGTAACAACGAGCGCAAAAATTACATGGGACTGTAAGACTAAAAAGAACATGATATGGTGCGAACGCAAAGATTCACAAAAAGAATGCATAGAGACTGCATCGGAAATAGCAACGGCATAAAAAACTATAGACAGCTATGCTTAAAAGTAGTGGCTATCATATAGATTTTTTTTGTGTGTACTATATGGGGACCACAGTGATTAAAGTTTTTAAGATAGAGATGGGAAATGCGTAGATTTACTCAATGGATAGTAACAAAATTTATTAAGAATTATCAGGATATTAAAGATCTCAAGGTCAGGGCAAGTTATGGCTCTCTTGAGGGGTGGGTGAGTATTGTCGGAAATATTGTATTATTCGCAATTAAGATAATTGCAGGGTTGTCTATTAATAGCGTTGCTTTAATTGCCGATGCTGTCCACACATTAGCCGATTCGGCTACATCAATAGTGGTTATAATCGGATTTAAGATGGCCAAGAAAACACCGGACAAGGAACATCCCTTTGGCCATGGACGAATGGAGCCTGTGGCTACCCTCATTGTTTCGGTATTGCTCTTTGTTGCAGGAGTTGAACTGCTGGAAAAATCAGTCCATAGCATTATTCATCCTCAGACAGTTACTGCTTCCACGGGCATAATTTTGATAATCACGGGAACAATATTGATAAAAGAGCTTATGGCGCGCTTTTCTTATGAGCTTGGAGAGATGATTGATTCCAAAACTCTGAAGGCAGATGCGCTCCATCACAGGAGTGATGTTATCGCCACAGGTTTGGTTGTTGCAGCTCTTATTGCATCACGCTTTGGATACAATAACATAGATGGCGTGATGGGCGCCTTTGTCTCGTTGATTATATTCTATTCTGCTTATATAATAGGCAAAGAGGCGCTCGACCCCTTGTTGGGTGAGGCACCTTCAAAAGAGGCGCTTAGAGAAATACAGAAGTTAGCCAGGGCACACTCTGGTGTTTTAGGTGTCCATGATATTATCTTTCATAGGTATGGACACACAAGTATTATTTCGCTTCATATAGATGTTTCTGATAAAGAGTCTGCACTCAGGCTTCATGAGCTTTCAGAGGCGGTTGAAGAAGAGATCGGTCGAAAAATGGGCGGAACGGTCATCGTGCATGTGGATCCGATTAATAAGGAACATCCACGATATGAAGCCATTGCAAGGACAATAGAAGAAATAATATCAGAAGATGGAAGAATAGGTGGTTTCCATGACCTGAGGATAATCGGAAGGGACGATAGTAAATGTAAAGTGGTTTTCGATATTATATTGATAGAAGATACGGATGTTCAGGAAGCCTACGATATAGTCCATTCCATACAAGCACAATTTAAGAATAGATTCCCTCGGATGAAAACGATTATCAGTGTTGATCCGAAGTATGCATATAGCCTTCCGGAATAGATTTTGCGAGGGGAAAGGGGAAAATGCATGAAATTAAACAAATATGAGCTTTTCAGCTTGAAAAAGATAGCAAAATGGGAAAAGAAACAGCATAAAGGTTTTCACAAGAAAATCCTCGATATCACTTCCAAACCGGTGGATTATCTTATCAAGAAAATCGGACCCGAAAATCTTAAGAAATATGAGAATGTTATAGAGGCGGCTGTTGGGAAAATGCTCTATACGTCCACGTTTACCGTCAACCCTGATAAGTTAATAAAAAGAGCCCATGATCACGGTATAAAAATAGATGATCTATCCCAACTGAAACAGTGCAATTTAAAATTGCTGGACGACTGTAACAGGAAGCATGTAAATTATCACGAGAAGGCAGCGGCAATACAGGGAGCGGCGGCGGGGCTTGGGGGCGGCCTGGTTGCAACAGCGGATATTGCGACAGTTCTGATTCAGGATTTTCACATGATTCAGGAAATTGCATTTTGTTACGGCTATGATTCAAACGATATTATTGAAAAAGAGATAATATTGAGGATCATTGAAGCGGCAATTGGAGGATCGGAGGTCAAATTTAAGGCCCTGAGAGAGATTGAACTCATAAAAGAGATTAAAGAAAGAGAAGGGGAAGGGGAAGCAGAAAAAAAGGGTATTCATATTTTAGGGGCTAAGGCCTTGCAAGAAGCCATTGAGAACCTCACAGTAGCCTTGCTTGTCCGCCTAGTACCCCGTTTCTTGCCGGTAGTATCCATATTGTTCAGTGCTCATTCTAACCACGAGATCATGGAGCATTCTGGAGAGATGGCATTTATGGTTTACAGAAAGAGATTTATCGAGAGGAAAAAGACTCTGTAGTTAGGAGGTATCTCATATGAACCCGGTAAAGAGAAAACTCGGCCAAGAGTTGACTGCGGCAATCAAGAAGGGCATGGATGAAATGGAGCTTGACACTTTGTGTGCCAAAGCGTTAGATGGGTTGGATCGAGATGCCCTCTTAAAGAAGGATGTGAATCGCTTATGCGATGAGCTCGGCACCTTGGAGGCAGGAAGGATCTTAGGCCTGGGCACCAAATTTTTAGGCGCAGGTAATACGAATGGATATAAGAAGAATAGGGAGGAGATAAGGTCGTTGGTGCTCAAGGTAGTAAAACGCGTGGAGAAGAAATACGGAGGCCTTAATTTGCCTAAGGAATGCAGGGACTTGCTCATAAATCTTCTTTAGAGGTTGAAAGTCGTACAAGTTAAAAGTGCCTAAAGATCTAAAGTGCCTAAAGCCCGCCCCGGTGCGACTCCGTCATATATATTGATATGCAATGCATCATTAACAAACCTAACTTTTTGAGTATAGCGTATGGGTGATCGGTCTGAGCCAGGGTTATGGAGTCGCTCCAGCCTGCCATTGCAAGGCACGAGCGGGCAGGTTGCTCCACTGATTTCATATAATTGACAGAATTCCTTAACTTTAGCTCACTTTACATTTTGCTACTCGGCAGAGCTGGTTAACTCTGACCTGGCTCTCCGAGCCGGAGGTCCAGAGGACCAAGTTTTCGAGGTCGAAATAAATCCGAAATAGTCCATCCGGAAGGAGGGGGAAACAATGGCTTACAAACTTCTTCTCATCGATGATGAAGCACCAAAGGTAATTTCCCAAGTTTTCAGATCGTTTAGCAAAGACCAAGGGTATGAAATCAACTCTCAGACCAGGGTTTCCGGTATTCCCTGGGAATTGGTTGACAGTGCCAACATTATTCTAATTGACTACTCTTTTCCTGATAACCACACGGGAGTTGAATTTCTTCGTGAGTTAAGGAAAGTGAGACCCTCTTTACAAATACCGGTTGTTCTGCTCAGTGCACCTAGTGACATAAGAGATTCTGAATGGCAGGAGTGCCTGAATTTAGGGGTAAACGACTTTTTGTGTAAAGCTACTCCCCCTCAGATTGTCAAGAGAAAAATAGACTCTTTACTTGAAGGCGAAGCATATCGTCGACTGAGCCAAGAACTAAAGGAAAAACTCCATTTCGAAGAAGCAAAATCAACTATTGAGTCATTGGATTTTGGCGCAATCTCCTCCCTGGTGCCGGATGCGAATGAATGGGCCTATACCTTTCGAATCATCTTGAAAGAGGGTCCCTTGCACAGACGCCAAACAAACGGCATTTTCCTGGCTATTCTCAATGAATTGCTTTCACGGTTTGCCCAAAGAATGGGGAAGCAAATTGAACCCTATCCCTATGAGACCATAAATGGAGACCTTCAGAAATCATCTTCCCCACTGCAAAAGCCAAGAAAACGGAGAGAGCGGGACGAATCAACCCGTTTACCGGCAAACAATCTGATTGATGCAGGCAGGGCAGTGCCATTAGGGATACCGGCTCGATTGCTGACAAAAATCTTTCAAAAGGACCATGTAAAAATTACAGAGGCTGCCAGGAATCTTTTGACCGGGCCGCCCCACGACGTATTCATGAATGTCTTGCTTCTCCATGTGTATGAGTCTTTTCACGATATTATAGGCCAAAGCGTTCCCCATGAAAAGGAAGTTCCCGGCAAAAGGAAATCTGCATGAGTGAAGCCGCGGTTATCTCAATAACAGATATGGATCCCGAGGGGATTATGAGGACAATCTCCTCCGTAATTTCGGAATTGGGAGCTTTCAGCGCTGCTCTTGTTCTGCAAGACACGGTTCATCGGCTGACCCATCAAAGGGAAGCTGCCCGGCTTGCCGAAACTTTGGCAGAATATTTCCCGCTTTATGGCGAAATTATTGAAAGCGGCCTTTCTCCCAACGAAGCCGGACAGATCATTGAGGAAAGGACGAACCAATTAATTGAACAATTAAGGAACTTCTCTTCTATTGTGGTGGTCGGCATAGAGTCTGTGATCCTGGACAGCCTTTCTCGGAAACTGCCCCAATCCCGGTTCTATCTTATTCCCCACTCGGAGACCATTGACGCGGAAAGAATCCTGGCTAACTTCCCTGCAAATGTTCGCTTAATCGATATCAGAGAGATTATGGGGCTTGGGGGAACCCGCAGTGTCCTGATTTCATATGCTTTCTGCCAGATGGAGGAGGACTCCTTCATTTACCCTGTCACGTTCAGAGCTGTTGGACCTGATGTCAGAAGCGCTTATAATCAAATTGTCGGCCTGAATATACTGTCAGGTTACAAGAGATATCTGAGTAATATGGCACCCCTTTACTCGACAAGTCAATTTTTTACCAATCAGTTTAGAATCGTTTAACCAAAAAAGAAAATGAACAGAAGATGATTGGCTTAGTTTTGATCATTGTAATGATTGTAACTTTAATCATCCAGGCCCTGATTCCGGCCAGGAAGATGCTCGTTATTTTCATCGGGGCAACGGTTACTACATCAATTGCCGCTACATTGGGGAATCAGAACATATTGAATATATATAACGGTGTTCCCTGGGATGTATTGGTTATTCTATTAGGACTGGGAATCTTTTCGTCTCTGTTTGCCAGGAGTCGTCTTTTTAGTTATCTGGCTGTTTGGTGTTCCCGTGCAAGCCAGGGGAAATATATCCTTATTTTAATCATGTTCTCTTCCATTATGTTTATTCTTTCCTGCACATTGAATAACCTTACCGCGCTCTTGTTAGTTCTGCCTGTGCTGTTAAGCATCCTCAAGGCCCTGGGCGTTAATCAGGGGTTTATTGCGCTTTGCTTTTCGCTGCTAATTGTAGCCTGCAACCTGGGAGGAGCCGCCACTCCCATCGGTGACTTCCCTGCCATACTCCTTATGGGCACCGGGAGCATCTCTTTTTTGAGATATTTGATTTTGGCTTTTCCCATGTGCATCCTGTTATTCAGTGTGATTGTTGCCCTCTCTGCTTTTTATTACCGCAAGAAGGGGAGGAAAAATCCTTCTTTATTAGAGAGATCACTTGCTTTAACCTCCATGGCACAATTATACAGGAATGTTACCATTGACAAGACTATTCTTTACCCCGGCGTGGGAGTCTTCTGCGTCATGTTTGGCTTATGGATGGTTGCAGGGAGGATTGGATTGAGTCCTGGGGTAATCTGTTTTCTTGGCGTAGGATTGCTTATGGTTATAAAGAACGAGGCGGCGGAGGATATTGTCAGGCATGGGATTGACTTCGAATCCATCCTTTTCTTGACAGCTCTTTTTCTTATGGTATCTTGTATGGCAGGCTCCGGCATCCTTGACTTTATTGCCGGTCTTATGTCCAGGTATTTTACGGACACAAAAATGCTTGTATGTGCCCTGATGATATTTTGCGGGATCTCGACAGCAATTTTCTCCGCCGGACCCAGTATGGCGACCATGTTGCCCATAGCTCAACAGATTGTCTCGCAAGGAGATGCCCCCGGGGATACAGTCTACGTTGGGCTGGCCCTGTCTGTGTGTGCCGGATCGAGTTTTCTTCTCACCGCCGCTACTGCAGGTCCCCTGGCGCAATCAATTGTAGAAAAATCGGGGTTGACAACCAGAGAGGGGCCAAGCGCAAAATTTAACTTTATGACCTTTTTGCCATTCGGGATCTTTGCTTACGCCATTATCCAGATTGGGGGACTGATTTTTGTTCTTGTAAGGGTTTGAAAAGACATACTTGGAACCTAAAGTGATCGGTTCCAGGTTCAGGGTTCAAAGATTCAGAAGTTCACGGGTTCAATAAAAAGGATATAAAACATTGAATTGGACAGAATATTTTTGTGAATTTACAGGCACGGCGTTCCATGTGTTTGCAGGGCTTACCGGTATTTACCTGGTTAGTCTTATAAATACCGCAGATGTAATTAAATATCTCGTCATTGGGCTTTTCTTTGCCATTGGACTTGTTGTTGTTGTCTATTCGCCCATTGGAAAAAGGAGCGGCGGGCATGTTAACCCAGCAGTAAGCGCTGCATTTTGGTTGAACGGATTAATGAGCGGCATTGATACTGTCTGTTACATTGTTGCTCAATTTGCAGGCGCTGTTCTCGGAGCCTGGCTTGCCTTTACCGTTTTTAATTGGAAAAACCCTTTTGTCACATTGACGCTTCCGGGCTTCGATTATCCCTTGCTTTTGGTCCTGCTTGTTGAAGTCGTTATTACCTTTGCTTTGATTATTACTATTTTTTCTTTTGTCTCTTCCAGCAAATCAGGGAGGTTCACCGGAATTGCCGCTGGGATTTATATAATATTGATTACTGTTCTTTTTGCCACGATTTCAGGCGCAAGCATGAATTCCGCAAGAACTTTCGGTACTGCTGCATTGTTGTTGCGTTTTGATTATTTGTTGATTTATTTCGCTGCTTCGGTTCTGAGCACACTTGCTGCATACGGTTTATTTCACGGCGCTACGATGGGGGCGCAACCTACATGCTGTAATAAGCTCTGCTATAAGACCGAGGGACCGTGTCTTTTTAGATGTAAGTGCGAATTCAGCCAGGATGATGCATAAAGGCAACGGAAGATCTAACTTGTGCTGTCATGTTTTAAGGAATGAAAATTAAATAACTTCCCATTTATAGAGAGAAAAACTTGTCGGAAGCTGCGTTTATGGTTTATAGAAAGCATTTTATAGAACGAAAACAGCACGGAAATGACAGTGACAGCCAGTTAAATTATATGACCTGACAAAGTCACATATAATGTTTTGCGGTAATCATCCCTGACTATGCACATGCGAACCGTTTCACCAGGCTGGCATCCTGCAAGATCAGACAAAAATTCCCTCAGCGTTCTTGCCTTTCGGGAATTAAAGGACATGATCAGATCACCTGCTAACAGACCTCCTTTTTCTGCCGGCGAGCCAGGAATAACCTTTTCAACAAGAACACCGCCAGCCTTTTTCGCTTCTTCAAGCCTTTCTGCCTCATTGCTGCCATCTGTAACATCACTTACAGTGACACCAAGAAAAGGATATGTTTTATTTACAGGCGGTAAATACGAGGGTCTCTCTTCAGGTAGTATATAAACCGTAACCCTGTAATTATCCTTTGATACGCACATATAAATCTTGCTGCCTACCTCACTTCCTGACAAATCGTTTTGGAACTGTGCAGCCGTCCTTATTTTTCTCCCGTTAAAAGAGAGTATTATATTTCCCGGCTCAATATCTGCCTTTTGAGCAGGTGAACCATTTGCAACACTGTTTACGTATGCCCCTTCAGGTCTGTCAAGCATTGCTCTTGCCGCCATCGCTGGAATAACATCACTAATCTTTAAGCCAATCCATGCCTTACCCCATTGAGTCTTAAAATTTTCATAATCCAAGGGAATCTGCTTGGTCAGATTCTTTTCGTGGTCATCAAGCGTTACTTGTGAATTTTTATAAAGACAAAATCCTGCAATAACGTTTAAAATAAGTGATATAATTGTTACAACGATTAACAATTTTTTTTTTATGAAATATGTCATTTTCTGATCCTGTTACAAGTTTTTGGATTCTACCGGGCAATTTGCCGAACCTGCTTATCATCTTCCACGACCAGGATGTTCATCGAATCACTTCCCTTTGACAAATATGGTAGGAAATACTCTATGCTTTGTTATTGATTAACATAGGGTTGCCAGAATTTCAAACATTTTCATTTATGGACAAGAGATGTAAGAGAGTTGAGTATGTCGGGAAATAGAACACCTTTGATAAGATTATAAGTGTTATTTCAGCTGATACCAAAAATCAGGAGGCATATCATGGGCGATCTTTAGGGCGCCATTTGCGCCGGCATACGTCGGTTCCTCGACAATAACAATGCGACTGTGCCCCAAACTCTCTTTCATATTTTTTTCTATAGCTTCTTTCAGGCCGTGGATCTGGCTACTGCCCCCGGTTAGGAGGACATTCTCTTTAAGACACATCTGAAAATCAGGATCAAAAGGGGCCGTGAGCTTACCGAGGGCATCTATTATTGGAGGGATTATCGACCGGCAAGCCTGTTTCATCTCTCTGGTGATGTCGAATTCCTGGGGTTTCCCTTGAACGGGAAATTCGAATTTGATTGGTGGCGTGTTTTTCGCCACAGTAGCGTGTCTTTCCTTGATGTTTTTGATCATGTTATCCGAAAACTGTGCTTCGGGATATGATTGTGAAATAAGCCGGGCCAATTCTTTGTCGACATAATCTCCCGCAGTTTTGAGAACGATCTGGTCTTCTTCTCCGGGCAGCGTGCTGTTTATGCAACAGAGATCAACGGTGCCGGCGCCGATATCAATTACCATAAGGTTCTTGAACCAATCCATGCCATAGGCCACTGCAAAGGGCTGAGAGCAGATCATGACCGAATCCAGCGCCTCTTTCGCCACTTCAACCAGGTAGTTTTTGTTCTTGATGCTGGCCTGGACTGGACAGCCGACCACGCCATAGATCAATTCATCAGTCCTCGGCCTAGCCAGGCTGATTGCGTGTTTGACCAGGTCGCGAGCGGCATTCAGGTTCATCCTTATTTCATTTTCCCTGTAGCTGTCATTGCCGTCAGAACCTTTGATAACACCATTACTCAGGGGTCGATAAAAATTCAGAGAGAGTCTGTTCTTGATTGCATCCTCGCCAAACATGACCTCTTGCTTCAAAAATTTTATGGACACTGCGTCTTTGGGATAGCCTACTGCACTGAATGTGCTCTCACGAATGCCGTTAGATGAGACAATGCTCGTTTTCGAGGTTCCAAGGTCAACGCCTAAATAGAGAACTCTCTGCCTCCTCTCAGGGTTTTTTTTTGCCTCCGACGCTTTTGAAGAGGTTTTGTCTTTTTCCCCCTTATTCTCCATGGCGATAAAACCTTCCTGCCTTGTTATATTGTGAGCATCCTTTTTTTATATATATCCATATATTGTATGTCAATCAAAAAATCATACAGTATATAGCAATATTTAGACAAAAGGCTCTTTTCGTTTATTTTGTCTCAAAATTGATTTTGATGCAAAATTGTCTCATGACACACAGTCAAAGTTTGTTAAACGCATTAAATCACTTTATCTTCCGGACAAACCTGATTCAGAAATACCTCAGCAAAAAATGATCGCTAAGGATTTTGACCCGGCCGCTATCCTTAACAAAGCAGCCGGAATTCTTGATCGCAACGTTAATCATTTTAAAAGGTCATCCAGAATACCGTTAAAGGGAAGGGACAACCGTGATTTGCTTATTTACTTGATATGGGAAACAGGTATATGCAGCAATCAGGAAATTGGTGATTTGTTGGGTTTAACCTATAGGACCTTTAAATTAGTTGAGTGATTGTTAAAGCATCCTGCTTATCATCTTCCACGATCAAGATGTTCATCGGATCACCCCCCTTTGCAAAGCATTAGAACAATCTCATTAATATCTTTAGAAAAATATGATTCAGGGTCTTCAAGAACTATCGGCTTTAATCTTGCAAGGGCTTCCGTCACTGCATAATCCTCGCGTATCGACATTGTAACACTACTTTCAATGCTCAGGTACTGGCGCATAAGTTTTCGTATAACCTCCCCGGCGTTTGCATCACTTTTCGTCCGGACTCTGTTGACGACTACGATGGGCTTAAAAGACAAAAGAATCTTTTTCGCAGCTTCCGCTACTGCGGCATTTATACTGCGAGCCTCATGCAGGAAGCCTTCCATTGTATTGAGATGAGGGTTGTCATCAAAGAGTTTTGCCTTTTCTAAAAGTTCAAGAAGCTCAAGACACTTCTCACGTTTGAAAAGAAATGTTAGCCGCCTGAAGATAAGGGTCTTTATGAAACTGTAAGAATTCAAAAGAGATGGAACGTCAGGAGTTGTAACAAGAAGGCTGTGTTTCGCAATAATCAAAAAATCCACCACATTATAAGAAACACCAGCTCCCAAATCCAGAAGAACAAAATCGCTGTCGAGCGATAAAAGATTACGGATTAGTTTTACCTTCTTTTGATAATGGAGATTTGCTATACCGGGAATATCACCCCCGCAAATGATCCTTAGATTGTTTATGCTGGTATCCTGAACAATTTCTGTGAGTTTTTGGACCTTATTAAAAACATAATCGTCGAGTGTATATTTAAACCCTCTCAGGCCAATGATGGTATGAAGATTTGACGCTCCGAGGTCAAGGTCGACAGCTATTACCTTTTTTCCCAGTTTCGATAATGCAATGGCAAGATTGGCTGAAATAACGGTTTTACCTACTCCACCCTTCGGCCCCATAATAGCCACATTGTGTGTGTTTTTTCTCATTTATTATATGAAAGCGTTTGCGAACACAATCAATCAAGCTTCAAGAACTGTTTCAGGCTGCTTTCAAGATCTTCTTTTTTTTGTTTTTTATCTTTGGCTTTTGACAACAAAATCTTCTTCACTTTTGAGACAATAAACTCAGGATTTAGAGGATCGGCAAAATGCAGATTTTTATTCATATCCATTCTCTCAAAGGTGCTGATGACGGATTCGCTGCCAAGAAAAAATACAAAAATCTCCTCTATTTTATAAGACAGATTTTTTAAAAAATTTATCTCGTCTTTAAGAGAGTTTTTTGTATCAATAATTACAATGTCCGGAGCAAACTTGGAAATCGAATCGCGCATTTCAATTATTTTATTTACCAGGAGCGTTTTTATCTCATTACGTTGCAGTATTTTTTTTAATATCCCGCCCCTGATTTTATCTGCTGAATAAATGACGACTGGATAAGGCATTGAACATCCCGAAAATTTAACTTCTCAATAACTAATCTTATTATTAAGCTACCAGCTCTTCTTGTGTGAATAACGCATCTAAGGGAAAGTGAACTCATGTGAATACTCAGCCGGTGGGGAGGACAGAGTATCGAAAATTATTATTTTTCTTCTGTCATTGCCATTATCAAGGCGCCTTTGGAAGTTGTGTTCAACGGATCTTTAGCAAGGCGAACCGAAGAAATTTCAACCGGGAGACTATAGTTTTTGAGTGCTTTATCAAACTTTTCCTTGCATCCATCAGGTATAACCGAGCCGCCGCTCAAAACAATAGGAATCGGACTTGAAATCATGGGCATTTTATCTGCGGAAGAGAGAACCCGCTGGAGGCTTTCTAAGAGTTTATTGATTATATCATCGTAAAAGATATGCAATGCTGCTGCTATTCTATCCTTTGGCGTTTTTGAAAGGTCAAGCTCATTTTCTTTTAAAGATTTAATCTTTGTGGCAGGCTCTCCCACAGACATTCCGGACATTAAATCAATGTAATCACCGGCCATCTGGAGACTATATGTAATCACCGGATAAGAGAGATAGGAGAGGCATACATTGCACATGCCGCCGCCTACGCTTATGCCTATACCGGTGTAGTCATTGTCAGCCAACTCTGAAATTACAATAGCCATGCCTTCGTTTATGGACATGGGTGAATAGCCCATGCCGCCAAGAAACTGTTTAATCGTCGCCTCATGATACACTACGGAACCTGTCCCGCGAAGTGGTTCACCAGGAACGGCAAAGCATAATGTCTCACCAAATTGTTTAGGTTTCTGGATCAAAGATTGTATAATGGCCTGGATAACAGTCAGCCCCTCTTTTTCTTCAGCGCTCAAAATTCCATTTTTTATGGATCTTCTCGTATTTGTAGTAAACATATTTGCAAAATTATCGGCTGAATAACCGAAAATATAAAACAGTTCATTTTGTTCATAAAATAAAACCTCATTTTTAGTGAGAATACTTTGGGCAAATTTTGACTTGGGAACCGTAAAAAACGCATTTAACTGTTTGACTGAATTGATATAATTTTTCTCATTTTGTGCCACTACTATGTGAGTCGTTCCTATGTCCAGCCCTACAGGACCTTCCGGTTTTTCTGCTTTCTCCCCGGTCTCTTTTTCTGTGGCAACTACAGGTTTTTTAGAAGCTTTCTCCGCCTCTTTCATTTGTTTGGCATCTTTTTTATCAACCATGTTATTTCCTCCTTTTTTCTTCATTTCAATATCATAAGTTAAATATAACAAACTTTTTTCTTGTTAACAACTTAACTTTTAACCTTCAAATAGTTTAATTTCGACTCAAATTTTCTTTATCTTCTCAATTTCCATCATTATGTCTTTCTCCGTCACTTGATCTGCCCCTTTCATCCGGCAATAGGCAGCAGCACCGTCGATAAGGGCAATTGCCTTGCCAGGAAGATATTCATCAGAAATGTGCTTTTGGCTTAAATAAACGGCAGACATCAAGGCAACATCCTCTATCTTTATAGAATGATGTTTTTCAAAGCAACCGGAGATACCTTTCAATATCCGAAGCGCCTCCTCGGGGGTGGGTTCTTTAATTAATACTTTCTTAAACCTTCTTGAAAGTGCATGATCTTTAAAAAGGTGTTCAGCCCCATCAAATGTTGTAGCGCCAATGCATGGAAACTCTCCCCGTGCAAGTACAGGTTTTAAAGCATCTCCGGCGCCTATAGCCCCTTCTGCTGAACCTGCATCAAGCAGGGTATGTATCTCATCGATAAAAATAATTATCCTGTTTTTGTTTTGAATCACCTCCTCCATTAAACCCTCAAGTCTCTCTTCAAACTCTCCTCTATATTTTGTTCCGGCAACGAGGCAATTCAAAGGAAGCTGATAGAGAATTTTACCTTTTAAGTTAGCAGGAACCTCTCCCTTAAACAGCATCTTTGCCAGACCTTCTACCACGGCAGTCTTGCCGACGCCCGGATGCCCCACAAGGAGGGGATTATTGGTCTCCATCTGTGACAATATCTGAATCACCCTTTCTATTTGAGTATCCGCCCCTATGACAGGCTTTGATCTTAAAAGAAAATTTTCTTCAGTGAGCAATATACCGAATTTTTCCAAAAACCCTTTTGTCCTTTTTCCTGCTTTTGTCAATTGCTTAAAAAATGGGGACATCTCCGCAGGTAATTCATAGGAAGAGGGAACAAGAAAAAAGATTTGTTCATCTCTTCCATTAAGACTGCGCGCCATCTCCTTTATCAGCGAGCGAATTTCACCGATACCAGGGTGGATGCTATCCTTTGTACCAATAAGGTGGTGGAAATCCTCGAAAATGTAATCCACCTGTTTCTGTTTTTTGCTGATGATGAATTTTATTGCCTCTTTGGGGTCACAAAGTGCGGATTCTTCTTTATATTCAGATAAATGGTAGCTCATTGATTGATAATTGAGCATAAACCCCCGGACATTATTCCATACGATTGACGTTTTCCCTTCATCACTTATGTTATGTATAAGTTTTTTTAAATCTTCCGGATGATTATCATATGTAACCAGATATAAATTTGGTGATGTAGTTTGCACTTTTATTAGTAACTGTTCATAGGTTGATGAAGGGAGTGATGGAAAGGATGGCAATCTTTCTCAAAAAAGTAAGTAGCCATTAAGTATGCTCTGATTTTGGGTCTGTTCTTCTTTGTTGCAATTTTAAGGAAACATCCATTCTGTTTTCAGTCTCATGAAATACTTTCCACGCTTCTTTAAGCATTTCATCGTATTTTTTCAATTTCGGCAACTTAAGCTCCCTTTCAGATGAAATTTTTTCTATAGCCCTCTCCATCTTGTTGATTCTTTTAACAAGAACAGCTTTTTCGTTTTTTAGTTTTTCATATTCTTCCATCAAGGTATTTCTTAACAATAAAGTGCTATTTTCATCCTCTTTGCAACTCTTTACCTTTAGCATAATATTGTTAAGCTCAGCAAGTAACGATTCAGTCCTTAATTTCAGCTTCTCAATTTTATCCGGATATTCTTTTATTCTCTTCTCGGTTGATTCTATATACCCCTTAGCTGATAATATAGAATTATCTATTTCGTCTATCTCTTGTGAAAGTTTTTTTATCCGAGCTTTATAAGCTTCATTTTCTGCTTCCAGAAGCTTATTTATGTCTTTAAGTTCACTCAGACTCTTCCGCTGATAATCAGTCTTTTCCAATTTTTTGTCGTCTACAAACCCTTTTTCAGGAATATCTTGATTTTTCATATCTTCTATTCCTATTGTTTTAGTTTTTCACGGTTTAGCGCAGAACGAACTTCTTTAATTTCAGAATTTGCATCTTTAAGCTCTTTGAAAAGCCTGTACTTTTCCTCGAATGTTTCTTTGAGTTCTTCTTCAAGTGATTTTATCTTTTCAATATAAGAAAGATTCTCCCCTCTAATTGCATTTATCTCGTTTCCATAGTTTTTATTCTTTTCAATAACTGCATTCAGTCTCGACTCGAAATAATCAGTTTCAATTACAGCATCCTTTTTATCCTCTCTTAAAACTTTAATCTGCTTTTGGTACTGAACCGATTCCTTCTCAATTTTATCTATTTTTAACTTCATCTCCTGTATACGGACCTGAGCCTCACTTCTTTCATTTATTAAATGGTCTATTTCTATTTGCAGTTCTCTTTTTGAAGGTATTTCCTCTTCCATGCGGACAATTTTATCCTCAAGAATAGATTTATCAGCCTTCAAGTCAAGGATCATTTCTTTTGAAGTCTCAAGATCCTTTTCAAGATCAGCGTTTAATTTCAGAACACTTTTTAGTTGCGCCTCCATTTTTTGAATAACCGCAATCATATCAGAAATCGTTTTTTCAATATCAATAGCGTAAGTGCCCTCTTTCAGGATATCAAGACCCTTAATTTCCGGCATAATTGTTTCACCGGCTTCTACGACCGTACTTGATTCAGGTATTATTGAACTATCTTTTACTTCTTCCTTTTTTTCTAAAATTGTAGGTGTCATATGTTCTCCTTCTTGTAGTAGAGCACCTTTGCCTGCCTTTCAGCAGAATTAATCCTGTTTTTAAGATCAGTTATTGCTCTGATGAATGTACTTTTGATCTTTTTATCCAGGTTTTCTGCATCTCTGAATTTGTCCGGAATCTCTTCTTCAAGCATGTTTGTTTTTATTAACAACGTTCCAATTTCACCCTTCATAAATCCTACATCCTTGATCATACTTTCAAGAACAGAAATGTTTTTCTCATATTTTTCAGAGACTTCATCATAACTCTCTAACAATTTTAATTTTTCTGAATCAAGAAAATTTATTTCATGCAAAAGGCTGTTCTCTTCGGAAATAAACTCCATAAGGCTTTTTTTTAGCATATCTGAACTTTCAGTAAGCATATCAGATTCTTTTTTCTTTTCAAAAAGCCTGGATTCTAAATTCGTTATCTGATTTGACAATTCTTTGTTTTCCTGTTCAAGGCTTTCCAGGCTTATAACAAGCATCTTTTTTTTCGGGTTTTGATGTAATTTTTTCATTTTAAATGCATTTTCCTTGTTTAGCATTAAGAACTTTTCAAGGACGCAAATGTATGATCCTCTCGCCCTCTCCCTCAAGGAAAGAGAGAATTTTCCTTATTTTCGAATAATTATTTACTTTTGCTGAACAGGTGCCTTTATTCTTGTTCTTTCTTCTCAAGGATAAGTTGTATAAGTTCGGCCTTAGTAAGTTTTTCGTCATATTCAATATCGAATTCCGTACAAATAGAGGCAAGTTCTGATTTAAGTCTCTTTTTCAGGTTTTCCTCAGAAAAAGTCTCTACATCTGCTTCCGGCTCGGTCGGTTCCTCGACAGCTTCCTTTTCGGCAACAGCTTCTGTTTCAGCCTTTGTTATTTCAACTTCATCAAGATTTTTTTCTTTCCACCAGTTCACCAGATCATCTATTGCCTCAGATAATTCTTCCCCGGATACCTGGAAATCAAAAGTAATCTCCTCACCGGTAATCATCTTTATGGAATCCAATACCTTTCTTTTTACTTCAAGATCGTCATTTTTCAATGCCCTGATAAGCGGAAGAACCGCTGATTTATCTCGAATAATCCCAAGTGCCGACAATGAAGCCTTTCTCACCTTTTCATCCTCGTCCTTTAAACATTGAACAAGGGCCGGAACAGCATCAACATTGTTCCTCCATCCAATAAATGTAATGGCAGACCTCCTCACATCAGGGTGTTCATCCATCAAAGCATTTGATAATAATTTTATTGCATCCTCATCATCTCCCGCTAATTTGTACAGTCCTCTGAGGCAGGCAATACGCACCCTATAATTGGAGTCTTCAACCTTTTCCTTGAACACAGGGACCGCTCCGGAATCACCGATATTGATAAGCACATTTATTATCTCTGAGGAAAGACTTGGATCATCGAATTTAATCGCCTCAATAAGTACACGCATAGCAGCTGAAATTTTCATCTTCCCAAGCTCTGTAACAGCTAATATTTTAATCTCCATGTCGTCATCAAGGAGGTCATTGGCAACATTTCTGAATTTTGTTTTCTCAGAGGCTGATTTAAATGCGCCGGTCCCCAGGGATGTTCGTATTAATGTTTCAATTGCGTCATTTATGGACATATCTTTTGTTTCAACTTCATCTATTTTTTCTTTTTCCTTAGCTACCGCAGCCTTTTCTTTCACTTTCTTTTTATCCAGGGCGTCTTTCTTTTTTTCTTCTTCAAGCTCAGTTATGCGGCCTTTCAGTCTCGCGATCTGTTTCTCGTATTCCCTGACATCAGAAATCAAGCTTTTTACACTCTCCGCTGTCAGAAGACTTTCAATATCTGAGTCTGCGGATTTTACTCCCTCTTTGCCGATTTCTCGATAAAGTTCTTCTATCTTATCCTTCTTTTTCTTAATCTTCTTTTCAATAATCTTGGTTTCACTCGGTTTAACGATTTCAATGCCGTCGGAAACTATTTTCTTTGCTTTTTTAGGCAAATCAGGCGCTTTTTTAAATATAGAACCCATCTTGCCAACAGCCGTTGAACTCAAATCAAATATATCCACAACAGCACCTCCGGCTTCGTTTAACACCTTTGCTGTAAAACCTAACACACCGGTTCTTTCTCTTTCTTCTCCATGTTCCATAATAAACCTCCTTAAATGTTATGCCCTAATAAAAACGTCTCGGAATTTCTACAACTTGTCGTAATCACAAGTCTTTTAATGGAAACCTGTTTATGCCATCAACATGGAAGAATGGAATGTTGGCCTACGGCTCGGAGAGAATATTGAGGGTAAGAGCGGAAATAAACTATTTAAATTGTCAAAAACTCCTTTCCTTCAACTTCGTTCAGGACAAGCTCACCCATTACTCCATCATTCCATTACTCCATTATTCCAATTGGAGCGAAGCCCGTAAGTTCAAAATAAGTTTCAATTCATTCAATGCAGCATTATATTCTTTAGCCGCAGTTTCCAGGGATATGTTTATCGACTCCACATTTTCTTTTACACTATTGATGATATCCAAAATATTTTTATTGGCCCTTGCATCTATATCGAATTTCTGTATGCTGTTTTCAAGCCTTTCCATCTCTAATTCAATATTCTCAAATTCATCCATCTCTTGCTTTCTTTTATTGAGATATTTGAGTCTTTCCTTATAATCGATTTCAATCTCTTTTTCCTTTTCAAGGCTGTTTTCACGCTCCGTTATAATAGGCTCTGTCTGCTGTATCTCTTTATGGTTGATGTCTATCTCATGGGTAAGACGTTCTTTCTGTTCAGATAGAGTATTAACTTCCGTAATCAATGACTCCTTATTTTCATCATTTACTATATTAGACTCAAGATCCTCCAATTTTCTTTGAAGGCTGTCTTTTTCCAAAGTAAGAGACTCTTCTAATATAAAACTTTCATCGATTTGATCCTTCGCCGTTGTTATATCATTTTCGATTTTATTCATTACTTCATTAACTTCTTCAACATATTCTTCAACATTCATATCATGGCTCTGCAAACTCGGAAAATCTTCGATGTTAAAAGATTCAGCCATCTTTCCACTGATCATATCCCTTGTAGCAGTCATTACCTCAATTTCCTCTTCCAGTCTACCGAGTTTTAATTTATGGGAATTAATCTCTTCCTCAAATTTTTCCTTTTGGTTCGATGCCTGCTGGTTTCTATCTTCCATCCTTTTCAAATCATCTGTTGCTTCGCGAATTTCCGCAGTCAGGTTTTTAATCCTGGATCTATTCTCCTGTATATCTGCCTGTTTCTTTTTTAAATTCTTTTGAATATCAAGCAATCTGTTATATTCGTCTTCAATGGGCTTCTTTTTCTGTTGAACTTGAGTGAGTCGATCTCTGGCTTCAGCTATTTTGGGCTCTATTTCATCAATAGCGCTTTTCTTTTCGTCAAGATGTTTTTGTATTCTTTCAAGCCTGTAGCTGATATATTCGATCTCCTTTCTATTTCTTAGTATGTCGAATTCAAGTATCGCCTTTTTCTTTTTTGCAGACAGAAAAGAACTTAAATTATCTGCATAATCAAGCACTTCCTTCTTTCTTAGCTCTTTTATTCTATTATCTGCGTTTTTCATTTTTTTATCTCTATCATAATCATGGCTTAATAATTTGGTCCTTAATTTTGAACTTTGTGCTTTTTATAGAAAAAGTTTACAATCAATAAATCCTGTTTGGTTTTGGCTTGGCCGGGTTAAGAGCATAATTCTTATACAAATCTTGTATTATCACTAAAAAGCCTTTTCAAATCTGAATCAGCTTGCTCTATCAGAGTAACTGACTCAGTGAGTTTGTTTTCAACATTTTGCGCTTTTGAAACAAGTTCATCATATAACCCAACTTCTTTTTCAAGAGAGGCAATTGAGTTTTTTCTTTCATCTTTTTCATGGGAAAGGGAGTTCAATTCTTTATCTTTTTCAGAAAGCACTTTTTTCAATTCTTTTGCCCTCTGGCTGCTTTTTCGGGCTTCCTGGTCCATTTTATCAATATCAATTTTTAATAAATTTCTTTTTTCTTTAAGTTCAATAACTTCCTCAATTAACGAACATTTTTGTTCAAGAAGTGTTACCTCATCTTTTAATCCAAAAACCACTTTTTCTCTTTCAGCTAATATTCCTTTAATATGTTCGTATTCGTTCATACGCTTTGCAAAGTTTAAAGAAAGCTCATTTAATTCTGCATCACTCTTTTCTTTATCACCAGAGACTTTTTCCAACAATTCTGACATTTCTTCTGAAAGACTAGATTTTTCTGCCTCATATCTTTCAATAGCAGACAATGTTTTCCGGCTTTCCGCTTCAATATCAGCAGCCGCATTTAAGATTTGCTGTGTGCTAAACTCGAGTTTGGAAATATTTTCAATTAAATCGAGTTGTTTAGCTGTAAGGTCTTTTAATTCAGCCTCTGTCTCTCTTGATTCTTTTTCAACAAAATTTAAGCTGTCGTCCATCTCATGAAATTTTTTCTTCAATAAAAAAATCTCATTTTGTGCATCTTTTATCTTTTTATCAGATGTCAATAATTCTCTATTATATGATTTCAGTTGTGCGGTATCCTTTTTTAATTCGATATCTTTATCGGCCAATTCTGTTTTTAATCCACTTAGCCTTTTATTTAAAGAAAGGTATTTTTCATGTAAAATAGCAATTTCCTTATGAATGTTTTTTTCGTCTTTTTCAAACATGGTATTAACCTGCTACATATTTTTCCCAGTTTTCCTGGAGTGTTTTGAGTTTTTCTTCTATTTCTGCCTTTTCCTTATAAGCTTCCTCTGCAAGTGAGGCAGAATTTTCTATCTCCTCTTTCAGAGTATTTACCTCGTTATTGAGCTTATCAATAACTTTGACATCCTCCTCTCGAAGTTTACCAAACTCTTCTTCCATTTTGGTCTTTTCCATAAGAACCGTTTCTGCTTTTTCCTCTGATTTTTGCTTGTCTTTCAAAGCTGCTTCTGCTTTTTTCTCTGCCTCTTGCTTGCCTTTCAAAGCTGCTTCTGCTTTTTTTTCTGCTTCTGTCTTGGAATTGCGGGCTGTGTTAATCACTCCCATCATACTTTGAATCTTCTTCTCAAGTACAGCCCTTTCATTCTCAACGCCGCGTATATTCTCGTTAAGCATATTTAAAATTTCATCTTGCTTGTCCTGTGATTTGCGTAAAAGCTTTTTAGCAGCAGCGCTTTTATCCTTAGCAACTTTTTCGACTTTAGAAATAGCGTTTTTAATATTTTTTAGATACGAAATTGCTTTTTCCCCTGATACGGCAGGAATCACATAGCCTGTAATAATGATATCAAACTTCTCAGCATTAGCCTTTTTAGCAGCTGTCTCCAAGCTTGCAACAGTAACCGCATCATAGTGCTTTGAGAATATATCTCTTACGGCTGCTGTGGTATCTGAATCATAATCCAATATCAGTATTTTTTGCTTTTTTTTTGCCATGCCAACCTCTTCAAGCTATAAAATCGCTTCGCGATTCTGTATAACGCGGCTTCGCCGCTCAAAATAGGTTTTAAGGCCAGTTATATGAGTTCTTGCCATCAGCTTTTGGGAGGATAGAGCCTTTCTTTTCTCTCCTTAATACTGTCATCAATTTTATTCTGAATTGTGTCAAAACTATCAAAAAGTTTTTTCATTATGTCATCATTAAAGATATTTTGCTCTGAGCCTTTATTTCTAATTGCCACCAGTCTTGTTCCCATCCTTTTAATAATCTTGTCCTTTTCCTTTTTAAGTTCGTCAATATTGTACGTCAGGACAATCCCTCTTATAGGTCTCTTGATAAAACACCCCAGATATTCAACCTTATCGACGAAATTGTCTCCGATATGTCGCATATTGTATCCGAAATCCTTTTCCATTTTTTCCCCTTTCAACGATTTTCCGACTTTTTGTTTATCTTTTGCTTTTCACCTGATCCCAATATTCATCCGGCATATCCTTAGCAAGCCTCAATGCGCCATTTGCCCCTGCGTACAGGGGTTCCTCCACCGCTATAACCCTGCCGTATCCCAGGATCTGTTTCAAATAATCTTCTATTTCCTTTCGCAGCCCCACGATCTGGCTTCCACCGCCGGCCAGAATAACATTTCGCTTCAAACCCCTTTGAAATTCAGGATCAAAGGAAGCAACAAGCTTTCTGACCCCTTCTACAATATCCGGAACAATAGACCTGCATGCCTCCCTGAGTTCTTCGGTCACATCATGATTTTCCGGTTTCCCACGGACAGGAAGCTCTATGAAAACTTTCTCTCCATATACTGAGACAAAGGCGTTTTCTTCTTTGAACCTCTTGACCATAGCTACCGTAAAGTTGGCATCATTATATTTCTTCCTAATTTGATCGAGGAAAACCTTGTCAATGTGATCACCGGCTTTCAATGTTGTTATCTGATCATCTTCGGTTGGTATTGTTCCCGCCATCCTGCACAAGTCAACAGTGCCTGCTCCAATATCTATGATGAGAGCACTGGAAAAAAGATCGAGGCCATAAGCCACGGCAAACGGCTCGGATACTATCATGGAATCATCAAGCACCCCGTCGGCTATATCAATCAGAGTTTTCTTATTCTTAACACTGGCCAAAGCTGGAGCACCGATTACGCCTCTTATGATCAACTCTTCTGTCTCTTCTTCTGTAGCAAGACTGATAAGGTGTCTCAAAAGCTTTCTTGCAACAGACTTTGCCTTTTCAAACTCTTTAGTTTTATTTTCAAGAGAGTCGGTATACTTGAGCTTGCCTTTGTCAAAAGGTCTATGCAAGTCGAGAGACAGTCGGTTCTTGATGGCTTCATCACCAAAAATGACTTCCCTTTTTCCAAACATCTTCATGGCAACTGCATCCTTAGGAAATCCCACATAGCTTGCAACAAATGCCCTCATTCCATTATCGCCAGCGATAACACTTCGTGAAGTCCCGAGGTCAATACCGACATGTAAAACTTTTTTATATCCCATATTTTCCACCTATTTATTTTACGGTAGCTTAAAATATACTGGGACGGCTATAATCTACGCTTTTAGATTTCGTATTCTGCCACTTGTTACTTGTCATTTGTCATTAGTCATTGGTTACCGGTTCCTAATGACAAATGACTGTTAACGATTGACAATCATCATTTTGGAAAAGAAATTAAAAGCTCTAAATAAGACCGTCTAAAATATAGGTTGTCATTAGCGTCATATATTAAGCAATCCTCTCAAGCGTTTATTTTCTTCAACAATTAGATTTAAAAGTCCTTTTCTTTCCTCATCCAACTCTTTTTTCTTTTTATGAAAATCTCCCTCTTCAAAAATCCGTACACCATGTTTTTCTAAAAAAGCCAATCTTTCCTCAAGCTGTAAGATTGTTTCTTTAATCTCCTTAATTCTTTCATCAATATCTACTTCATCTATTTTTGTGCCGAATAATTTCCGCTTCTTGTTTTTCATGGCCATAAAAGGTTCGGTTGCATTCCGGGCAACAGGTCGGACTGCTTTTAGAGTTGAAGATTTTACAGCGTTACTGCATCTAGTAATGATGCTCCACGTAATAAGGCCAGCATAGTTAACCGTTGAATGGGTGTATTTTACTGCTTTATGGAATTTATCCGATTTTTGTGATTTGTTTTTTTTAGTATTTTTTTTCATAATTCCATCTCCATTTTTACACGCGCTCATGAACGTTTTCCGCGCCTAAGCCCCAACCTTTTTCTCCAGCCCTTTCCCCTAAAGAATCGTTCCTGTCCAATAATATTTGTTTCAGCCTGACAAAATTGCT
Organism: uncultured Desulfobacteraceae bacterium; assembly: GCA_964492995.1. Lineage (GTDB taxonomy): Bacteria > Desulfobacterota > Desulfobacteria > Desulfobacterales > UBA11574 > S5133MH16. The sequence continues at coordinate 39,861 of CAZBOB010000004.1, forward strand.
TTCTCTTCTTCCAAAGGTATATATTTGAAGCCATTTCATTATCCAAAGCGATGTCAGCGCCTTCACAATTAACTACCAAGGTGGGTTTTTTTTGTAGTAACTTAATAGTTGTTCCTTGTCTGAACTGAAGGGAATTCATCTTATGAAGACGTTGAGCATTGTTGCAATTGACATAGGCCACCTGCGCGGACATTCCTTTTGGTAATTCAGTTAAAGGGATAACCAAACTCTCAACGGTTTTTGTATGTTGCTGACAGCATTCACCTTCAGGTATCGGCATTCCATGAGGGCATTCTCTGGGGTGGCCTAATAGAGTACAGATACTGTCCACAATCTCAGGGTTAATAATATGTTCAAATTCACAGGCGCCGGTCTCAAATTCAACACCTAAAACATCAAAAATCAATTTCTCGGCAATCCTGTGTGAGCGGATTATTTTTCGAGCATAATCCTCCCCATTTTTTGTTAAATTTATTTTATTATCATCGGTTATTATCACCAGATTGTTATATGACAACTCATCGATTATACTATCGCTGAAATCCTCTCCAATGGCGTTTTTTAAAGCTTGGATCGGCTCCTCTTTTTCCTCTTTCATACGCCATAAACTTTCCAGATATTCTTCCATTTCATTTTGACGTTTCATATAATTTGATTCTCCTCTCACAATACAGCAAAGCTTCGCTTCAATTCACCATCAGGAAATTTTATTCTTTTGTTAATTCTTTCAGCCGTTAAAAAAGATCAATGGTTCCAATCAAGACCCAATTAAGAATCCCGGCGATAATAAATGCGCTTAAATTGATAATAGCTGTCATAATAAGAGCTTTTTTTATTTTAAGCTCATTGATCATCGCCATGATGTTGGCAAAGCAGGGCACAAACATCGTAGTAATGGTTACAGCAACAATACATTGAATAAAATCAAGTTTTCCTTTATCTACCAGATTGATAATCAGGCCCGCAGCAGCTTCATGCCTTGCCATGCAAAGGATAAGCGCATCGACCATTTCGAGCGGAAGACCCAGCAGCCCTTTTATAACAGGACTCAAAAGATTTTTTGTTGCATCAAGAATTCCGGATTTATCAAGCGCAAACAAGGCAAGCGCTGCATATATAAAAACAGGTATGGCTTCCTTAAGAAACCAGTAAAGCCGGTAATAAGTCTTTACAATCACAGCTTTTGGGTTCGGCAAACGCATCGGAGGAAGTTCCTGTATATAGTCACTCTTTTTTTCCTCCTTTAGCATCTTGTTTAAAATCATTCCGGCAGCAATCTCTACAAATATCAAGACAAAAAAAACTATTAAAAATGCCGCTATACTCATCCTCCCAAGAATGCTCATATTAAGCCCCATCTGTGGTGCACAGGGTATGGCAAATGCAATTAAATATATGGCTATGTACTTCTCTCTTTCTGAATGCAGGGTTTTTGTTGTTAAAGTAGCCATTGTTTTACACCCGAATCCAAGAACCATAGGCATCACGGCAGAGCCGCTTAGTCCGAGCTTTTCGATGATTTTCTTTGTTAAAACACATAGATTGGGTATATATCCGATATCCTCCAGAATATTAAACATGAGAAAAAAGACCGATAATACAGGCAGAACAGTAATAATGGCGTTGGCTAACCCTAAAGAGAGGATTCCGTAATCTCCGATCAGAAAATCGAGCCAGAATCCAGCAGCCATAATGCTGCTTACCATACTCTCTATGGGAACCCATAAAACATTATCCATCCATTCTGCTATGTTGTTGGCTACGTTAACAACAAGGAAGTACATGGCATATACGATTATTAAAAAAATCGGAATTCCGAAGACAGGATGGCGGCACAAACGGGCAAATCCTTGTAAAAATTCTCTTGGTTCTATTTCCTGCCTTCTAACTACCCTTTCTATAATATCATCTATCCACTTGCCCTGTTTTTTAATTATGACCTGGTTAACATTTCCCATAAATTTGCGTCTGACATCATTTGCCTTTTTTATTACGGGCGCAACCTTCTCCTCTCCATATCTTTTTATTAAACAACCTGTAATATACGGATCATCCATCAGTAAAAGCATCGATTCTTTGCGCTTATAAGGAACATTCTCAGGCAACATAGACTCAATCGCCGATATTGCCTTTTCTATGTTATCTTCATATTGGAAATTCCAATTATTCCTTTTTGCTTTATCGATGGCATCCTTTAATTTCTCTGTTCCCTGTCCGTTAACAGCGATCGATTCCACAAACGGAACACGTAAAAGGCGGGTTAAGCCCAAGGAATCAATCCATATCCCCTTTTTTGAAGTTTCATCTATCGCATTTAGAGCTATAACCAGTGGCGCCCCCAGTTCAAGTAAATCCGCGGTCAGCATAAGCGATTGTTTCAATTGATTGGCTTCAATGCATTGAATGATTACATCCGGTTTTTCCGACCATATCAAATCGCGCGTTATTAGATCTGCTTGTGAATGGGCATTCAACTTATAAATGCCAGGAGTATCTATAATCTCATACGGTTCATTATTTATCAGACAGTTTTTTCTTTGTATGTTAATGGTAGTTAGCGGACAGTTAGCAACAATATTATAACTTCCTGTAAGATTGTTAAAAACTTGGGTTTTGCCTGTATTGGCCAATCCTACTATGGCAACCTTTTTTCGGTTATTTTCGCTGGCACTATTATCCATCGCCTCTAAAATCTCCTGCCCCGCATAAACCCGTGCCAAACTCCATGTCATGCCCGCCAGTCTGCGTGCAAACACGCACAGATAGTTAACGGCGAGCACCCGGAGAATTGGAAATTCGGTTAAGCAATCGCTTTAGATATATACAGTTGTTGTTAAAACCAGGCCCTTAATTTTACGCCTCGTAATTTCTACAACTTATCGTAATCACAAGTATTTTAATGGAGACCTGTTTATGCCATCGACATGGAGGAATGGAATGCTGGCCTCCGGCTCCGCTTCCAGCTCGTAGGGCTTACAGACCGGCTTCCGGCTCGTAGAACCTACAGTTCGGGGAGAGGGTGACGCTTACGGCTCGGAGAGAATATTGAGGGTAAGGGTGGAAATAAACTATTTAAATTGTCAAAAACTCCTTTCCTTCAACTTCGTTCAGGACAAGCTCACCCATTACTCCATCATTCCATTATTCCAATTGGGACAAGGCCCCTAAGTTCAAGATTTATGTTTTAGGTTTTAAGTCTTTGAAAATTACTTATACTTAAAACCTAAAACATATTTAAAGGGACCTGTTTTATATCCGTTCCAAATCATGGCTCTAGTGCTGCCTTTGTTACAGCGTAACTGAGCATGCCTACACCTACAAAAACAGCACCGACAACAAGCGCCGAAGCAGCGACACCTATGCCCGCTGCTATGCTGGTGCCATAGCTATACGGATATGTTGAAAAAAGCCCCAGTTTAGCAGTAGATCCCTGCCCAACTGCAGTTGTGGTCGTCTGAGACGCCATGGTCGACCCGCTGGCGGTAAATCCGCTGGCCGCAACCGGGGTGCTCTGGGATGTAGAAACAGCAAGGCCCTTTTGTAGTAAACTAGTATCTGTCGGCATAACTTAATTCCTCCTTTTGTGACATTTTTTTAATTATCACAAGGACGTTATTATTTCTTACTTAAGCTTTCCTCCAACTCCTGAAGCTTTTTGCTCTGTTTTTTTACTTTCGAACCAATCACGCACATAGCCACTACGACGGCTACTAAGAATAAGCTGCCCCCTGTCATAATTACCTCCTTTCCTTCAGAATCAATTTTATTCCTTGCTCAAAAGTTCATCCAGTTCCTGAAGCTTTTCACTATTACTTTTCACTTTTAAACTGATTACAATTACGGCTATAATTAATGCTGTCACGATAACACTACCTATGCTGATAGACATTCGAACATCACCTCCTTTTTAAATAGTTTTTTCTTTCTTTTATGGAGCTCAATCCCGCCATGGTGGAAACTACTCCGAAAATTATCAAAATCAAAGGGATAGCAACACTGATAAGATCCGCCACAGCCCACCAACTGCTTACTATTCCGTAAATCCCCAGACTTATCAGGCAAAGGCCGAATATTATGTTGAGTAATGACACGTTATGATTCTCCTTTCAGATATTTAACCTTCATTAACAACAATTTTGCATGGTTGATCGGAATGGCAAATCCTGTGCCACAGTAGGCCCTATTCGGCGAATAGATGGCAACATTGATCCCAACTACCTCACCGTTTGTATTTATTAATGCTCCGCCGCTGCTTCCGGTATTGATGGCTGCGTCTGTTTGAATCAAATCTACATATTTTCGCCCGTCAATGTCGACCGTACGCTTGGTATCGCTGACAATCCCGTGGGTCACGGACTGCTCAAGGCTAAATGGACAGCCAATGGAAAGAACTTCTTCACCAGCTTCTAGCATGTCGGAATTACCCGGTATGGCTGTTGGTAGAAGAAAACTAGCATTAATTTTGATGATCGCAAGATCCTGCTTCGGATCCATGGCAATAATTTCACACGGATAGGTCTTATCATGCACTCCGAAGATGCTTGCCCGAATATCAACCATGTCGGTTACAACGTGGTGGTTGGTCAAGATATAGCCTGCCGAATCGAAAATTATTCCGGATCCCATCTTGTCACCTGTTAATGATGCCGTGTCAAATGAGATAAGAGAGTTAGATGAAGTGGTGTTCGTTATTAATTTACGGCCGACTATATAGACTACGGCAGTCCTAACTTTTGCCACAGCCACTCCCAGATCCTCTGTGCCACAAGAGGTAAGCCAAATATTTGGACTGTTTGACGCAGCTAAAGACTTAACATCAGGTGCCAGAATGTAATATCCTATTAAAAAAGTCAGTTGAATCAATGTCAAAAAAATCAATAAGACCAGCAATGACAACTTTATGCCTTTTTTTATCATACTTTATCTCTTTTCACCCGGCATCAGGTATCAAGGCTATAGTGTTTTTGACGAAGATTCTCCCTTGGCCTTGGCCTTGCTTGAGCTGGGAGGACCGTGTTCTTCTTGCTCGGCTCCGGTGGCACTTAGCGATGTGGGTGATAGACGGTTGTTCTGGTACCATTCCAATGCCTGCTTGGCTGATCCGGTCACTCCGGTATAAACATGAACCTGCAGCTTGTTCAACTCCTCAAGAGCTTTGATGCCGATGTCATTAGTGATGACAGCCTTTGCGCCTTCGCTTACAACCAACTGAGCCGATTGCACCCCTACGCCGGTCAGGTCGTGTACGTTAGGGTTTGGTATGGCCCTAAAGCTCCCTAAGCCCACAATCAAAAAATATGGAGCCCGGTCAAACAGATCTGCAACCGGAGCATCAATCGTAGAGCCAGTGGCAGCTATACAAATATGTCCTGAATCAGTCCCTGCAATAGTGAGTGCTGAAGAGAGTACTCCTGCCGAAGTTTGCCCCATAGGCGTGATTGTTACTGGTTGTCCTGCTGCTGCTATTCCAGTTGAAATATTGGGTATACCGGCAACTGTGACTCCGGCCGAGGTCTGCCCCATGGGGGGAATAGTCCCGGGCTGCCCTGCGGTCACGGTTCCGGCAGAAGTCTGGCCACCTATGGGGGGAATATTTGCCGGCTGGCCGCCAACTACGGTTCCGGCAGAGCTTTGGGCTGTCGAATAAATATTTTGGGGCACCACTCTCAATGGGTTAATGACTGCACCCTCTCGAACCATAAGTGTATTACACTTCGGACAGGGGATAGTGTAACAAGCGGTTCCACGCAAATGAGGAACTGTTGTTCCACATCTAGGACATACACAATTTCCATCAACAGTACCCTGCAAAACACCAACTGACAAATCTGTGGTTCCGGCAGAAGTCTGGCCGCCTACGGGGGGAATATTTGCCGGCTGGCCGCCGACTACGGTCACTCCGACCGAGGTCTGCCCCATGGGGGGAATAGTCCCGGGCTGCCCTGCAACCACGGTTCCGGCTGAAGTCTGACCGCCTACGGGGGGAATATTTGCCGGCTGCCCTGCAACCACGGTTCCGGCTGAAGTCTGACCGCCTACGGGGGGAATATTTGCCGGCTGGCCGCCGACTACGGTCACTCCGACCGAGGTCTGCCCCATGGGGGGAATAGTCCCGGGCTGCCCTGCAACCACGGTTCC
>CAZBOB010000004.1:46098-88023 GCA_964492995.1 uncultured Desulfobacteraceae bacterium
CGGTTCCGGCTGAAGTCTGACCGCCTACGGGGGGAATATTTGCCGGCTGGCCGCCGACTACGGTCACTCCGGCCGAGGTCTGCCCCATGGGGGGAATAGTCCCGGGCTGCCCTGCAACCACGGTTCCGGCTGAAGTCTGACCGCCTACGGGGGGAATATTTGCCGGCTGGCCGCCAACTACGGTTCCGGCAGAAGTCTGGGCCGACAAAGAATTTCTGACGCTCGGGTTCAAGCTGATCAGCCTGCTTCCGCATGCTTTGCACACCAGGGAGGAGCAAGGTACACCTGCAGGATGTTCATATACAACATTGCAAATCGGGCAATAACAGTATTGAATCTGCTGGTTGAGATATAATGACCCGGCAGATCCCGGAAGACTCCCCGGGGAAACCGGGTTTATAGTTCCAGTCCGTATTTGGTTCTGGGTTGGCGGCTGGATATAGGTAGACAAAGGGTCGGTGGACCCGGGTGCAAGAGTTCCGGAGTCCCAGTTCATCAGCCTGTTTCCACACTGCGGGCATGCAAGCTCTGCGCAGGGAACACTTGGCGGATGGGGGACTAAAATTTTGCAGGTCGGGCAATAGCAATAGTCCGTGCGTTGGCTGGAACCGGCGGTCACCTGTGCGGCATTTGCCGGATCCTGTTCAGGATCATATTTGCCCTGTGGCGGGATAGTATAAGGTATACCTTTATAGCCGCTTTGCTCTTCTTCTTCCTCATCCTCATCACTTGAAAAAGGAGATCCGCCGGTTGGAATAATGCTTCGTGCATATCCATACCCTGGAAGAGTCGGAGAGGTTGTCTCAGACAGAGAAACCAAGCGATACTGGTTTAGCACAGTAGAAACATTTCCTGGATTCGCTGTAAAAGGAGTAATGCCGAGAGCCTTTAATGCATCGTAGGCCTGGGGACCATAAGCACCGGCAATAGTGGCTTTTGCACCCTGGGCAGCTACCAGTTGCGCAGCCGCAATGCCATAACCTCTGGAATCAGCCAGGGTAGTATTTGGGATTGCAACAAACTGGTTGTTACTCAAATCTATAATTATAAAATATGGAGCAGGGCCGAACCGCAAGGCCATTTGGGCATTTAAATCGTTTCCATTGGCAGCTATTGCCACGCGCTGCGGTAGCGCGCTACCCCCGGTCAGGCTTCCTGCTATTGTAGCCAGTGGCGGCAGCGCTGAACTTGCTTGCACCTGCAGATACATTATCTGGCCGCTCCTGTAAATTTCCAGAACCAGGGTTTCTTGATTTTCAATGGCCTCATAAAAACTGGCCAGGTCCCGTGTTGGGCGGCGGTTTACGCTAACGATTACATCGCCCGGCAATATTCCTGCAGATTTTGCCAGTCCCGAGGAAGCCACCGCTACTACCACTACCCCTTTTATCGAAGAAGGAATGGACAATTTCTGGACCAGCACAGGAGTGAGCGGGGACAGGGTGCAACCCCATTCCATGATCGTATTTGTTTGGGCAAGAGTTATGCCGGCAGTTTGCATAATATTAGACGGGCGTTCTCCAAGTACAACATAAAAGGTTCTTATCTGACCACTGCGGTCCACCACAAATTTAGTCCTATCTCCCGGACTGGCCGCTGCAAGCATATCCTGAAGCTCGGAAGTGCTTTCCACGCTGGAGCGATTATACCGTAGAATAATATCCCCGGCTTTAAGCCCGCCTTCGACTGCCGGGGAAGAGGGCGCCACCCTGGAAATCACAACTCCGCTTGAAGATCTCAGGTTCAAGGTCTCGGCCATGCCCTCCTTTAAATCCTGTATCTCGACACCCAGGTACGCCACGGAGCTCTGTGTTTTACTATCGTCAGCTTTTGCCTTTAACTCAATTCCGAAGATTTTCTGCATAGAATCCGGGTAAACAGCCATGCCAAAAAGCCCCAGAGCAACCAGAGTCAATAGAACCAACACAGCAGTCCACCATTTCATTCTCCTTTTCACTGCAAGAAGGTGTTTCTCTTGTGCAGATATCCTCTGAATTTTTTCTTTCAGATCATTCTCCATATTCATTATCCTTTCCCATAAAATCCCGTGGGGCATACATTGATTATACTCACTCTATCATCTATTTTCTCTACCAAAGCATGCTTTATGCGGTTTGAAATCTCGCAGCCTTCACGCAAGCTCAGATCCGGTGAAACAGCAAGTTTTAGATTTATTTCCAGATATGGACCGACTTCTCTTGTGCGTAAGGAAGCCACTTTTTGTACCTCAGAGTGCTTTGATACTTCCTTACGGATTTTGTTTTCTATGGACTCATCAATAGAATGATCAAGAATACCTTTCCATGAATCACGCATCATATTAAAAGCACTCCAGCTAATCAATATTGCCACCAAAATAGCACCCACCGGATCCATAAACAAAAATCCAAGTTGGGCACCAACCACTCCGACTAGCGCTGCCAACGAAGAATATACATCTGCCCTGTTCTCCCAGGCATTCGCAATCATAGCCGGAGACTTGAATCTGTTGCCGCAACAGAGGGAATGTCGAAACATTAGCTCGTTTGCCGCGATAGAAATAAGCAGCCCTGCGAGCGCTATGGTATTCGGCTGATGTGTAACGCCACGGACAATATCTATCAGGCATTCATATAGAATTAGTGTTGCTACAGACCACAATGAGATTCCGATGAACATAGAAGCAATATATTCCATCTTGCCGTGACCATATGGATGCTCATCATCCGGCGGAGATTTACTGATGCGCAGGCAAATCATTACTAATGCTGCTGTCAAAACATCCACACCCGAATGGACTGCATCTGCCAGCAGCGCTTTGGAATCACCTTCTATGCCGCATATAAGCTTTAGGAAAAATAGGCCCAGGTTGCCCCATAGCGCAATCCGCCCCACATTGTCGGCACACCAGTGACATTCTGGATATACTTCCGACTGTTTATCAATGGTTTTTATCTTTGTTGCCAAGACCATCCTTTCTATCTTGAACCGACACCTGGGGCCACTCTGAATGGCTTTTTCCCGTGAAATGAGGCCACTCTGAGTGATGTTTTCCCTTGAAATATTCGTAAGAGGGAAAGTTGAACATAGTTGCTGCATAAAAGTTTCCGGGAAACATCGCTATTGCGGTTGTATATAAGTTTACTCTGTCATTATATTCTAAACGCTGTTTAAAAAGTTCCGTCTCTGCATCGCCAACTTGTTTCATCAAGAGTTGATACGGCTCGCTTGTCTTTAGGTCCGGATACTGCTCTGCAATGGCCATGATCTTTTGCAATATTTCATCCATTGGCTGTTTGGCCGATTTCCGGAGTTCGTCCGCGGCCTTCCGGGCCACACTCAAGGACCGCTCGCGGGCATCCACGGCCCGGTTGAACACATTGTCCTCATGTTCAACAAAGCTTACTACACTTTCGATCAACACAGGCACAAGATTTGCCCGAAATTGAATCGCACTTTCCACCTTACCTTGGGCTGTTACCAGATCATATTTTAAAGTCGTCAGATAATTATAGTAGTAAATCACATGCCCGATTATCAGCACAACTACTGCTACAATCAATATATATACAATTTTCTTTAAGAACCGCAGCCTTTTGATTTGCCCGGAAAGAAATTGCTTTAATTCCTCGGCGCTGAATCTGTCTGAATTTGCCATATTATATTTCTCACACAACTTATGCAGAGATCTCTTCTATTTCAATTGCCCTTTTCAAACACTCCACTGCCTCTTTGTGTTTGTCCATACTGTCATAGGTTAGCGCCATATTTTTGTATGCCTGGAGAAAATCGGGATTGATTTCAACAGCCTTTTTAAAAAAGGTAATGGCTTTCTCATACTCATTCAGACGATCGTTGGCCTGACCCAGTCGAAAATTTGCATCGGCAGAGTCCGGTTTAAGCCTTACAGCCTCTTCCAGCGCTGTTAAAGCTTTTTTGTACTCGCGCTTGCGAAAATATAGAATACCCTTTCTGTAATGAGCCTTTGCGTGATCCGGTTTGATCTTGACAACCCGCTGATAAGTCTGAATTGCTGCTTTGGTTTCCCTATTCTTCTCATAAGCTATGCCCAACTGGTAGAATACATCAGGATCTTTACGATCGGTAGAGGCAACCTTTTCCATAAAATTAACACATTTTTGTGTATCTCCCCGCCGATCCATTGCCCGGGCTTTTTTTCGATACATGGTTTTCAGGTCTGTTGGAGCCATTTTAAAAAGTTTCTTATACCCGCCTACTAAACCGGTAATAGAATTTCGCAGCTTCATAATCGGCCACTGTATGCGAAAAGATAAAGGAACCTTTTCTGTTTGCCTCATATCTTCTGTACTATCATACGGCTCTTTATAGTTCTTATTCATCAATTTTTTCCCCCCTAAAACGCTCATTCATGTTATTATTTAATTTGATTCGCGAGTCTTTGGAAAAATTGCTTATTCCGGCCAGAAGAGCGATAATGCCGCCCACCAAAACCGCCATGGGCACCAATACCCACAAAAGATCAAGTACTTGGTACCAATTTAATACAAGACCCCATAATCCTAATGCGATTGCCAAAAGCCCAATGATGATGTGTTTCATGCTTGTCTCCTTTGTATCTATTTAAGTTGCAAACTTCCAAAAATTAATGTTTGTCTGAAAAATCTCAGATCACTTTACTTCCGTTGCTCAATTCAACCACATATTCCCAGCCGGCATAACCGACGGCCAGGCTATAAAGATCGGTAAAACCAAGAGGCAATAGCGTCTGGGCTGCAAAAAAACTGGTCTGCCCGGTACGGCAGTACACAACGGTTTTTGTTTTAAAATCCAATTCTCTATATCTGTATGGCAACTGCCTGTAGGGAATCGAAACAGCATCTGGTAAGTGCCCGGCCAAGTATTCTTGATAACTCCGTACGTCAACCAAATTAAAAATCTCTTTCCGGTCGATCATGTTCTTCAGTTCTTCGGAAGAGATGAGGCCAGAAGACATCGAGTTAGGGGTGCTGCCGGAAGGAGTATTCACGGACTCGCATCCCAGGTTCACAAAAATAAGACATGTCCATAGAAGAAAGCTCAAAAGCAAACGTAAAAGCCGAAAATCAAACCGGATAGCAATCGACTGTAATAACATGAGAAATCCCTTTTAAATCTAAAGACAGACGCTTGCGAATCTGTGCAGCAACCTGATCCGTCTCGCGGATTGTACAGTCACTTTCTAATCCGATTTTAAGATCAATGAAAAGGTTTTGCCCGGAATGTCTTGTACGAACCCACTTTACATCCTCAACTTTATCTACAGAACCGGCCAGGGCATTGATCCTCGATTCTATCTGTTTTCCACCGCTTCGATCCATTATCCCATCTAAAGAGTGCTTAATAATCAGAATGCTCAACCAGGCAACTATTATGGAGATAATGAGACTCCCCCATCGTTCTGCGATGAACCATCCAAACAGCCCTGACAGAACAAGGCTATGGGCTACTATTGTTGAGGAGGCTATGTTAACAGACTGCAAACGTGCAATTTTTTGCATTTCTTTGTTTTCATACATCAAGCCGTTTTGTTTTAAAAAGAAAATCAATATCAAATTTCCACCAATGGAAATCAAAGCCGCAGCAAGCCCGATACCGACCGGTTCTAAACTTACGGGTATAAAAAATGCTTTTATGGAAAAGACCAGGATCACCGAGGCGCCCACAGCCAGGAGAAAACCGACAATAAGTGTGGCAAAAAACTGAGCTTTGCCCGTGCCATAAGGATATTTAATCGATACTGTTTGCGGATGACTCATATTTATTCCGAAAAGTATCATTGTAATTATCACAGCATTCGCAGCAGAATTCAAGCCATCAATGATTAGCAGACGGCTATATCCCAGAGCCCCGATCGTAATCTTAAAGACAGCAAGACCCAAATTAGCCCAAAATGCTATCCAGTAAAAACGTTCGATAGGATCATCGCTCTCTCTAACCGACTCTTTAGGCCAGGGACCATCTAAGCCTTCTTCTGAAATTACGTATTCGCCATCCATTATTTAAAATTAGATTTCCTCGATGTCGATTAGATCTGTCTCCAATTCTCTTCTGTCAATGTAACGTTTAGGTTTCTTTTTGTGCGCCAGAACTTTCCTTAACCATAGATAAGTCAAACATGTGGAAAACCCTGATAAAAATGAAACCATAATAATCAAAAATACTGAAATTTCGCCTTCAACGAAAAACAAATCAACAGGAGCAGGGACCGAATTCATGACAATTAACGACCCTACCAATATCACTCCTGATATAACTCCAAGAATCTTAAAAGCTGTTCCCATATTTTTTATTCCTTATGATATTTTATTAATTTACTGGATTGTCTTTGCCAGGAGCAGCTTAGCCTGATTTACGGGCATTGCAAAGCTTACGCCGCTATAGACTCTTGTTGGTGAATAGATCGCCATGTTTATACCTACCACTTCACCGTTGATATTTATTAATGGTCCCCCGCTGGATCCCCGGTTAATAGGTACGTCCGTTTGCATCATTCTTCTGTAAATCCTGCCTCCGATTAGCAGATCCCGCTGGTTGTCACTGATAATGCCATGGGTCACACTCTGTTCAAGGCCAAAGGGACTGCCAATGGCCAATACTACATCGGCCACCTCCATTTGGGAGGAATCTCCGAGAGTGGCTGCAATCAATTCATCTGAAACATTGATTCTAAGCACAGCCAGGTTGAGACTTTCATCTTTTGCGATCAAACGGGCCCGGTAGCGCTTCACTTCATTTCCAAAGGGTGTGACAATGATGTTTGAAGCATTGGAAACAATATGATAACATGTAAGAATGTATCCACGCGAATCAATAATTATTCCTGAGCCAATGCCGCCAAAATTCAACAGATCCTGGGCAGGATCGTCAAACTCCGGTTTGCCGGAGGCGTCCGGTGCTCGCACAATGCTCTCGCAAGAAATATTCACCACACCCGGCCTGACCTTGGACACTGCAGCGGCAAAGGTCTCATCAGAACAAACCAGTTGGATGTTAGGACTGGTCACAACACCGGATACACTTTTAATCGTTCTGTTTGTTACATCTGGCGTAGTCTCGTGCGATAAGTAATGTGAAGGATTCTTAAGTGCATTCATAAGATAAGTCGGCATCTGGATCATCTGCTGCCATCCGATTCCCATCAGACCAAACACTACAATGATCAGATTAAGCACAAGGAGAACCGCCAGCAACCCTGTTAAATAGCTTACCACAAATTCTTTAAATCGACTCAAAATTTCCCCTTCCTTAAAAAACCAAAAATAAAATCATTTTACGATGTTATGAAACGCGGCGATGCCGCTAAGATTGGCGAAAGGCTAAAATTCATATCCCTACTTGAATTCATCCCGTGCTGCCCCGCCCAGCGGGATCTTCGCTACGCTGCGACAAGCAGCGGGGAATCCAAATTTAAAGGAATGAATCCAACTCCTGGATTCTCTTGCATACCGGAGAGTCTTCTTCACTGACCGTGTCATCTGATACGACTTTTGTCGGCGTTACGACAAGTGACCTTGTCTTTTCGTCGGGTTCACCGCTCTGGGTCTGGTCGTAGCCTGGAACATACAACGGGCGGTTCATTCCAATACCCTCCTGGGCCATGGAAAATCCCTGCGCCTGGTCAAATACTGCAACCATATTAATATAAAGTGCTGCATCCCGTCGGTAGATACACAAAATACTATTATCATCAGCAGATTGAAGGGCCTTAAAAAAATCAGCAATACTGTTCACCCGGGTCTGATCCACCTTCCGGATAAGATCTCCTTCCTTTAGTCCTGCCCTGGATGCTGCACTTCCCGGCACAACCATCATCACGATCACACCATTCTCATTAGCTTGAATACTATAAGTTTTACGTAAAAGGTCAGTTGGTTCGGAAATAACAATCCCCCATTTCTGAGTATCGGGAGTGATATCTCCTGCAATTTGTCCGGCAGATAAAGTTGAATTTGTATTCACAGCTTCTTCCAACACAACATAAAGTACTTTGCGTTGGTCTTCTCTCAACAAATCCAGCCTTACTACCTCGCCAGGATCGGTTTTGCCTAACAATTTGCTCAGTTGATCAGTATCTTTTATATCGTGGTGATCGAACTCAAAGATAATATCTCCACGCAGCAATCCTGCCTTAGCAGCAGGCGAGTTTTCAAGCACCCTGCTGACAAGTACGCCGCCTGAAATCCCAAGATCAAGCTCCTCGGTCATAGCTTCGGTGATGTCTTTTGCTTCAATGCCCAGCCAGGCTCCGGAATTGTTTTCACTCGTTTGTAATAAACTTGCCGGTTGAACGTTGCTTAGGAGGCCGTCGTCCCCACCCTTATACTGGACGTCCACGTCGGTCGTGCTTTTTTTGTCTAAGCCAAGACGACCCATTGAGACCCTGTCAAAAATAACGATTGCAATGACAATAACTATCATTCCCATCAAAAAAGCGACCCAAACATGGAAGTTTTGTGGACACAATTTCACTTTGTCCTTCATATTTTATCCCTTTCGTAAGATTGAATGTTTAGTTCCAATATGTTGCAGAATTTCCGATACGTTCATTTATGTTGACACTGTTTTAGCTCATTTCGCAACCTTTCAATAATAGCCTTTTGACGGTTAAGCTTTCGAATAAGAAAATAAAAAATAACGCCTAATATTAAAAGTGATAGTAGTGTAAGCATCTACTTTGCCTGTCCGGAGTCGATTTTTGATAAACATTTTTTTATTTCGGTTACAATTTTGTCGGTATTCGTCGAATCCTTTGCGATAAAAGCATCAGCGCCAAGCCGCTTGGCTTCCAGTCGATATTCAGGAATATTATACCCTGTAATAATGATGACAATAATGCTATGATTCATGTCCTTTATCTCCTTTGTTAACGTAATCCCATTTTTCCCGGGAAGTCTAATATCCACAAAAATGATATCAGGCTTAAAATCGTGGATTGCTTTTTGGCCATCCTCGGTATCTGCTGCCTCATTAACAGCAAATGTTGAGAAATATTCTCCCATTATGTTTCTGAGATATTTCCTGAAGTTTCCGTCGTCGTCTATGATTAATGCGTTTAATTTCTTGGCCATCCCTGCTTCCTCGCCCCCCCTCCATTAAAAGGAGGCAAACAGGGGGGGGTATTATATGCAATTATGACAGATAGTTATTTCTATGGTCCCACAAGTCTATGGTGGGCTGACAAATGAAAATGATTGAAAAATATGGATTATTTACTTTACATAAACCCGTTTTTAAAGTAAATAAGTTGAACAATGTATTTTTATGTAAGGGAACGTAACTTTTTCTAAGGGAATTCCCAATATGGAGAGCGGAAAAACCAGAATCGTGTTGGTCGAAGACCATGGGATGGTCAGACAAGGCCTGAAAATACTGCTGTCCACCAATTCAGATTATAAAATTGTGGGAGAGGCCGAAGATGGACTCGCTGCAATCCGATGCATCATGAAACACAAACCCTGCCTGGTGTTAATAGACCTCAGATTGCCTAAAAAGAGCGGTCTTGAGGTTATCGCTAATATCAAGAAGCAATCCCCGGCGGTGAAGATACTGGCCCTGACAGCCCACAAATCCGAGGAACTCGTTCACGCAGCTCTTTCGGCAGGTGCAAACGGATTTATTTTAAAGAGTGGTACGTACGCCGAACTGGATATAGCCATCAAGAGTGTTTTGGCCGGGAAGACTTATCTTTGCCCTGAAGTTTCAGGCAAGGTGGTTGAAAGGTATCTTAAAGGGGCAAAAACCTCGGAACCCTATACAAAATGGAATACGCTCACCAAACGCGAGCGCGAAGTTTTGAATCTGATTGCTGAAGGAAATAAAAACAAAGAGATTGCCCAATACCTTTACATCAGTGTAAAAACAGTGGAAACACACCGCTCCAACCTTATTAAAAAATTGGATCTGCATAATTCTGCAGCCTTGACAGCCTATGCCATTGAAAACCGGAAATTTTTCAAAAACCGTGATGAAGGATTATTGGCAAAATGATTTTATGCTTGCTTGCACGGCCATGAGGCCGACATAACGGTTCCCGATCCTAAGGTTGACTGGATGGAAAAAGACCCGCCCAGCAATTTTGTCCGCTCTTTCATGCTAAGAAGCCCGAATCCTCTTCTATAGTTTTCGTTTACCGAGGACGCTTCCGGCATATCGAACCCCACGCCATTATCTTCAACAACCAATTTTATCAAGCTGTCGGCTTTACTCAGACGCACACGCACGTCCCTGCATTGGCTATGTTTGGAGACATTGTTCATGGCCTCCTGCAAGACTCTGAAAATTGCTAATTCGACGAGGTAGGGGGGTTTTACTCGTACGTCGACCTCTGTTGTGACAAAAATCCATGGATTATTCTCTTCAAATTTTCGACAAAACCAGGTGATGGTTGTTGCTATCCCCAGATCATCAAGAATGGGCGGCCGCAGGTCTTCCGATATTTGGCGCACATCTCTAAGCGCATCCCGAACCATGGAGATGATACTCGCGAACTGTTCATTAATTTTTTCGGGAGTGGGCAGGGGGTGGGCAGGGGTAGGGTAACCATTTGTAATAATAATATTATCTACAAAATAGATGATGGAAGTCAAGATTTGTCCCAGGCCGTCATGCAGGTTATAAGCGATGAATCTTCTTTCATCCTCCTGGGCAGATAAAAGTTTGGAAGAGAGAAGCTGTAACTCCTTTTCGGAATTTTTCAGCGCCATTTCTGTCTTCTTTCTTTCCTTGATTTCATTTTTTAATTCCCTGTTTACCTCCTGAAGCTCGCGTATACGTCTTTCCACAAGGAGTTCCAAATCATTTTGATAGTCCAGCAACGCCTTCTCAGCCTCTTTCCGTTTTGAAACATCTTTAAAATCTTCTACAATACCGACGAGTTGGCCATTCGAGTTCCGCCAGGGTGTTGCCGTCAGAATGCACTGTACTTTGTGGCCGTTGCGGTGTTCTTTTTCCACATCACATTCAATTCTCTCCTTTCCATCTAAAATCTGGGATAACGGGCAATCGGGCCTATGGCACACGGGGCCATGAAATACCTCATAGCACTTTTTGCTTAAACCCTCGTCCATAGTGAAGCCTGACAATTTGCAAAAGGCATTATTCATCCGCAGCACATTGAAATCTTTATCAATCACCCGCATACCATCACCAGCGGACTGGAATATTTGATTGAGTTCTAAGTATGCAAGGTTAATGGTTTCCTCAGACTGCCTTAGCTTCCTTTTAAAGGTTTCCAGTTCCATATTTTGCCGGCGTAGTTTTGCCAATTCATCTATGAACTCTTTTTTTGTCTTGTCCTTATCCTGCATTTTGCTCCCCTACAACATATGGCAACCAATTTCTTTCTGTTAAACCTAAATTCTGCAATTGTCGAGGATGCCGGAGATACCCCGACAACGGGATCTTCGTTTCACTACGACAAGGCATCAGGTGGGAAGCTGTATTGTAATACCGAAATCACCTGATAACGCAATAGATCCGGTATCCTCGGCAATCCCGAAGGATCAATTGTTATCGAAAAATATGATAGAATTCCTCATATTCTTTGGCCGCGTATTGGTGAACCTGTTTTCATTGAAAAGAAGTTTCAACTATATGAAATTATAAAATATATAGCCATTTTCGATAACAATTGATGCGGGTTTTAAGTTAAGAAGAATAGAGAAATATGGGATGGATGTCAAATAAAAAGGATGGCAATTCTCAATTCGATGAAACCAGGACTTCAATTTCGTTTTCAATTTGACCTAGTTGTGCAATTTTATTTGTTAATGCAGCGCGAACCTCTGGTAGCGGCTGAGCCAAGGTTTCTGTTAGCCAGGTTAAAAATTGGGAATACCAAAGATTTTGGAATTCTTCTTCTCCTTTTTTTTGCACCTTGCGAGCCCCATGGGCATAAATAAGAATTAGCCAAACCGTATAAAATAAGATTAAAAAAACCAGGCTGATAAGTAAATCGCTTGCTCCAAATACAGAAATAAAGATAGTAGAAAAATCTTTCAGATTTGTGAGGGAGAAGATAGGATCGTTAATTTTAGTTAAATGGAGAAATAGCGGTTGCAGGAACGGAAACCAAATTAAGGGCAAATAAATGGATATTTTTTTCAGCCTCCCAGGCATAATAATGTTTTTTAGCAAATGATCTGTGACCTGATCTTCGTATCCTCTGAGGAAATGATCAAATTTTTCTTCAAGCAGTTTGGAAAAATCCGGCATGTCGCCAAGCGCTTGTTTTAAATTCGGAAAGGATTCTTCAACAATAACGCGTATTTTTTGCATTCTTGAAGAAGCCGTTTGCCCTTCATAGCGAAAAAGATCTCGTGGCAAGTCAGACCATTCTTGTTCGGCTTTGGAAAACACAAAACGTCCGCCAAAGCCGGATATGATTACGGCAAGTGGATAAAAGAGCAGCCGGAGAATCGGCCATCCTTCAATTTGTTGTGCAAAAAGAGTTCCGCTGATACGTCTTCGAAGCGTTTCCAGGGACGCAATTCGCCGTTGAACGGTCTCGTAATAATTATCGGTAAACTGTTTTGCTATACAATCCTGGATCTTTTCTATTGCCTGGTCGATCTCTTTTACGCGATTAAATAGGGCATAATAAGAAGTCATCCGTTTCAGATTTTTTTCAAATTCGGCGCGCAGGTTCTTGATTTTTGCTCTGCTAATCTCATCAAGCGAGTGATGACGAATCAAACGATCTCGGAGTCGTTTAAATTCATATTGACCAGGCTCAAGCGCAGAGATGATGAAAAAATGCGTAGGATCCGGAGAAGGAACCTTGCGATTGTTACATTGTCTGCTTAAATAGGAAATAACCTCTTCTCTCACTGTATCCAGGGCGGCCTTGTTTTCAAGCTGGTCGATTTTATTCAATACGATGAAATAGTTTTCATGACTCTGGGCAATGGCCTCCAATTGGTTCAACAGTTCATGATCTCCGTATTTTCGTGGTGTAGTTACCCAGACCATCCCCTGAAGATGTTTTAAAAGCTTCCGGGTGTCTTCTCTGTGAGATATGAAGCGGCTGTCAAAATCAGGCATATCAATGAACACAACGTTTTTCAACGAATTGCGATCATGATGGACATAACTGATTCGGTCAAATGCCTTGGTCGAAAAGCGTCTCTGAAGCGCTGGTGCATCCTTATGATGGCAGTAGGCAACCGCTTCCCGGGTTCCTTCATCGAGAATCTCCGTATCTAAAGAGATCTTTGCGCCGGCCAGTTGGTTGATCAGTACGGTTTTGCCGACATCTTTACCTCCCACGATGCCATAAAGAAAAAGTGTGTCTTTTACTGGTTCCCCTATTTGATGGGACAGAGAAATGGGGTCTATCCCTATCAAGCCGGCGATTTCGTTATTCAGGTTGTCCAGTTGGTTTCTAAGCGCGTCGATCTTCATTTTTTTCTATTATCGTAATAGGTTAGCCACAAAGACACGAAGACACAAAGATTATAATATAATTCTTTTTATACCTTTTTTGATAAAGGTTTAAATTTCATATCCCTTCGTGCCTTTGCGCCTGGCGGGACCATTTATCATTCTCAGCACACTGCTTAAGAGATTGTAAAAGGGGATCTTTACCTTCCAGAACTATTCGAAAACGAATATCCTGAAGTTCTTTTATTATCAACAAAAGCTGCTTTTGGATCAGATCCCGCACCTCTTGCTGAAAGCCTTTTTTGGTGTCTTCAAATTTTCCCAATGGTAGATATTTGAATGCGGTGGGGACTAAAAGCCAGCTTCCAAAGCCGTGAATAGTAAAAGCATCCGCGGCCAATGCGGCAACGAGAAAGGCCGCAACCAACGGATCATTCCGGATGATTGCAGAGACTGAATCAGAAGCAAGCAAATCAGAACATTTTTGTTCAAACCTTTTTACGATGGCCTGAAGTTCCAAATTAAAAGATTGGGATGCATCGGTGTTTACTTTTGTATTAATAGTCCTGTTAATCAATTTGTTGAATGCAGGTTCAACCGTTTTGATTATATCAATATCGGCGTGGCTACGAATGGCAAGTAAAATGCGTTCTCGGTGGTCGGCTAAACGTTTGGACACTTCATGGACAAGTTTTTCTTGGTCAAAACGAAGTTTTGAAGAAAGAATTTTGTCGCGTCGATTGCCAAAGGAAAGTTTAAAGCTGCGTTTCAGAGATCCGGTGGAAGCGGTGGTTTTAAGAAAATGAAACAGGTTGCTGACGGCAAATCGTTTTAATCCCAGGTGTTTTAAAACCTGGAGCACATCATCGTGTAAAATTTTTTCAAGGGATATCGGGGAATCCTTAACTATATTGGTGTTTATCATATTGGAGATCTCTTTTTCCAATATTTTTAATACCTGCTCCCTTTTTGTATTTTCTTCGAGTGCAAGCCGGGCAAGCCTTGATATTCTTTTAACAAGCGGTTTTTGCGGAGAAAGCTTGCAACTTGCTGCAATTGTTTGTTTAAATCTAATAAAGGCGGGTTCATTATCGAAGTATTCTTTCTCTTTTAGCTCCGGTAAGATATGGATTTCGGCGACACCGAAGAATGCCATGGTCTGCTTAATATCCTGATGGTTGAAGTCCACTCGATCTTTTCCTCTATTGGACAGGACGCAAAACCGGTATTGCCCGAGTTCATTTGTAAGTTTTACGGGCTGCTCGTAAATCCGATGGAAAATGGTTTCATCATCCACCATAAAAATAACAATATCAAGCCATGGTAGAACTCTCAATGAAACCAGATTTTCTTCAAGTGCCGGCGACGTATTGATATCCGGCAAATCAACGAAAATATAAGATCCGGAATCTTGACCGGAGGTATCTAAATATTTTTTATCTTTTTGACTTAAAAGGTGCAACGTATCCGGCAACCCCGTTTTTTTGTTTTCAGTAATGAATGTTCCATTTTTATCAGTTGTATGAACTTCCCGTTTTAAAAAAGGCAGCAATAAAGGTCCGAATTTTGTTTCCCATTGATTTAGTCTTTTTAAAAAACTATCCTGCATCAAAATCACCGGACCGCATGTATTGTGAACTTTCCAGCTCGTAAGGCTGATTTCTTGGCCGGCAAGGCTGTTAAAAAGCGTTGATTTCCCGGTTGCCGTGCAACCGATGAAGCCGATAAACGATGGTCGGTTTTCCCCAAAATGCCGGCGTAATGTGACCAGCGAAGCCAGATCAATCAAAGGATCCAATACATTTTCGGGCAATGAAAGCCGCCTTAATCTACTGGCGGAAATAACCAGAGTATGTATGGCATTGTATTTCTTTTTGCTATCTAACATATTATCATCGATCATAAAAAAATCTGATCCGTTAGATCATAAAAATTTCTCCTATGGCTGTGGGAAATCCGCTTCTGGACAAAATGGGCGTATGCTCTTCTTGCTACAGCCTTATTGCCGGAAAATTACCCCGATATAAAATCCCTGTCAACAAAACTTTTCCTCCTTCCTGAATCCGTGGCACGAAATTTGACATACAATATATTGTTATATATACAAGATGAAGATCTTAATAGCCTATTAATCTTTTTGTCCAAAAAAAATAGGGTCTCATTAAAAGCGTCGGATGCCAACAACCTTGAGGGGAATTCAGGAGTCCTCTATTTAGGCGTTGACCTTGGAACCTCGAAAACGAACATTGTTTCATCTAACGGCATCCGTGAGAGCACATTCAGTATGGTAGGTTATCCCAAAGACGTCGTGTCAGAAAATGGATTGACGATTTAGAAAAAGTATGAATTAAAAAGTTTTAAAAATTATTCATGGAGGGGAGATGATCATCACAAACATTGAAACCGTTCCAGGGAATTCAAACTTGGCAGACGAAAACCTCTGCCCGAAACCTGGCGGCAATTGAAGGACTGAATACGACAGTTTTATAAAACGTCTGTTTTGTTCCCCTTGTGAACATGAATCAGGAGGTATTTATGATTGATCCGAACCTGCAAGATGTGATCATTGAAAGATTTAAACCGTTTCAGGATGAAATATTAAACAGCTATAAAAATAATATTCATTCCATAACCATAACCGGAAGTGCTTTGACAGAAGATTTTGTGCCTGGTAAATCAGACGTCAATTCGGTATTTGTCCTCACGGAAATGGATTTGAAGTTTCTTGAACTTCTGGCGCCTCTGGGGAAAAAATACCGCAAAAAAAGGATTGCAGCCCCCCTGATCATGACCCCTGAATATATAATGAATTCCCTTGATGTTTTTCCCCTTGAGTTTCTGAATATAAAACTTCTTCATAAAACCATATTCGGAGAAGATCTGTTTCATAATCTGGCAATAAACCGATCTGATCTCAGGATGCAGTGCGAAAGAGAACTAAAAGTCAGACTGATCGGCCTCAGGCAGGGGTATATCTCTTGTTTGGGCAACAGTAAAATGCTCATGGATATGTTTATCCAATCTTTTTCAGGATACATACCGCTTTTTAAGGGAATTATTCTTCTTTTAGGAAAGGAACCCCCCGCAACAAATCCCGATGTAATAGCTGCGCTTGAGGAAGTTTCCGGCGTAAATACAAGTGTATTTAAAACGGTTTTAAAACAAAAAAAACAGAAGACAAAATTGACGATGGAGCAGCTCAATACCATATTCCAAGATTATTATGCAGCGATCGAGAAACTGGGAGATATTACGGATGACATCAAAGACTAGACGAACGGTTTTCTTTGCAACCCTGTTCGTATGCCTGGCGGCCCTATCTGTTTCCCATTCCGCCGGCATTCCGGAAAGGCCTCTCAGATATGTCGTCGATCTGGCCGGCATCGTCGATGATACCACAGAAAACAGGCTAAACGGATATCTTCAGGAGCTTGAACAAAAGACAACGGCCCAGCTGGTTGTCCTGACGATAAAAAGCCTCGAGGGCGAATCCATCGAAGACTTTTCCATAAAGATCGCCCATGATAAATGGAAACTCGGTCAAAAGGGAAAAGACAATGGCGTACTGTTCCTTATATCCGTAACAGACCGAAAATACAGGATCGAAGTCGGCTACGGACTCGAAGGCGTGCTTCCGGACAGCATGGTCGGCAGTCTGGGACGCAATTTTTTGGTACCTTTGTTCAGAAAAGGCGAATATTCAAAAGCTATTTTTGTCACAGCCGTGGCAATGGCGAATGAGATTGCCGTGGACGCGGGAATTAAAATAGACGGAATGCCAAGCGTTAAACGTCATGTTCAACCGATAATAAAGGACAAACCCGGTGGTCTCTTGCATACGATAATGACTATCGGGTTTCTTATTATCATGGTCATTCTGTTTATTAAAAATCCGAGACTATTTCTAATGCTTCTTTTGTTTTCATCCATGGGCGGGAGAAGAGGATCATGGGGCGGCGGTGTTGGATTCGGCGGCGGCGGATTCGGTAGTTTCGGCGGTGGTGGCGGCGGCGGATTCGGCGGCGGTGGGGCATCTGGAGGCTGGTAGTTAGTGTCCATCCATAAACGGCATCTTTCGGCCCCCGGCGGCGTTCTCGCTCGTTTTTAATCTTGTATCCGCGAACGGTTACTTAATCTTTTACTGATCATTCATCGGAGGACTATTATGTCAAAACAATTTAAAATCATACTCATCTCGTTAGGAATCATCTTACTTGTCGGTTTTATGTTACTAGGAAAAATCGTAGCCGGTTATAATACTGTTATTACCATGGATGAAAACGTTAAAGGGAAATGGGCCCAGGTGGAAAACCAGTTAAAAAGAAGATACGACCTCATCCCTAATCTTGTTGAAACCGTAAAAGGGTATGCAACGCATGAAAAAGAA
The DNA here is from genome assembly GCA_964492995.1 of uncultured Desulfobacteraceae bacterium. Taxonomy (GTDB): domain Bacteria; phylum Desulfobacterota; class Desulfobacteria; order Desulfobacterales; family UBA11574; genus S5133MH16. Next base: position 63,866 of record CAZBOB010000004.1, read on the forward strand.
CTGTTCGAAAATATAGCACAGGCAAGGACCATGTATTTTCAGGCAAAAGATGTAAAAAATAAGATTAAAGCTTCAAACCTGCTTGAGGGCACGCTCTCAAGACTTCTCCTGCTCCAGGAGAGATACCCGATATTAAAGGCCAATGAATCGTTTCTAAAACTTCAAGACAGCCTTGAGGGGACTGAAAACAGAATCGCAGTGGAACGAAAACGATATAATGAGTCGGTTCAAATTCTGAACACATATATCCGGACCTTCATGGGAAGGTTCTATGCAATGTTTGCGGGTGTCTCAAGTGCAGAATACTATAAAGTACCCGAGGCAGAACAGGCAGCCCCCAAGGTAAAATTCTAAAACACAACAGGTGAACCCCATAAGCGCTAAGTTATTTTTAGCGCCGGAAGGACTGTGGAAGGTTTACTGAAAAAGATGAACATCGAACGTCCAACATCGAATGTCGAATGGGAAATTTTGGTATTGGATGTTTGTTTTTCATTAGATTTTAGAATAATTTGAGGAGCGAAGCGACATCATTATTCGACGTTGGACGTTCATCTTTCAAAACAACCCTGTACGGCATAAATGTAATCTGTGAATATGATTCTGTTTTAATTTTTATCCCTTTCAATTTCATATCTTATTCCGAAACACTTTTCCCCAATTCGTCCGGTATCATCCATTATTTGGATTAAAAAATCTTGAATCTTTTTACTTTCTCCAGAAATCTCCTTTGATTTTTTATGTTTATCCTTATCAGAAACCGACCTCACTGGAGTCGGTTTCTGATAACCATAGATGGCTGGTAATAATGGAATTTTGTCCTTTTACAGGTCCTTTTAATAAAGAATATCCTTTACTCAGCCTTTTCTTTCATCATTTCAACGGCCGAACCTGCCTTCTCTTTCATAGGCTCAGTAGCTTCCCCGGCCTTTTCTTTCATCATTTCAACGGCCGAACCCGCCTTCTCTTTCATAGGCTCAGTAGCTTCCCCGGCCTTTTCCTTCATTACCTCAGTAGCTCCTTTAGTCTCCTCTTTTACCGTTTCAACGGCCGCACCTGGCTTCTCTTTCACAGCCTCAGCAGCTTCCTTAGCTTCACTTTTAGTTGTTTGCTTTGCTTTTTCGCCTTGTCCACACCCAAGGAAAAGGAATAAACAGAATATTCCCAGTACCAGTAACGCTTTTTTCATTTTAATACCTCCTTTTCTATCGATTGTTATTTTTTCGCCAACCGATGACACCATCAATATACTTGGGGCCATGGCCAGCATTTTGAAACGCCTTCTGAATTCTGGCAATAACTTCGGAAGATATATTGGTTTCACACAGAACCCTTAATCATTCCATCCTGTCATCGATAACTTGTTTTGTCTTTGTGATGGTCTGATATTCTTCGGGAATCGCAATGCGCTTTTCCTTTGGAGGAGCAACCTGCTTTCTGACTTTGACTGTCTTATACTCGGCTGAAATATCGATCTTGGAATTCACCAGACCAGATTTTACATCCTTTGTGAACAATACGGGGAAGATTATTTACTATCAATCTGCATTTCTCTTCATACAATAATATCGCTAACATTGTAGGAGTCTTTAATCAACTCAAAAGACCTTCTTCCAAAAAAAATATTATTGGTTAAGCAGATATATCATCATTTAAGGATATTTTTATTTTAACATTGAAATCCTGGCTCTATGGAAGTCGTCGTAGATCCCGTTTTGCGGTAGTCAGAGACGATTGGCGCCACCGGGAGAAAGTTGCACTGAAATGTTGGAATATTGGGTTTAGCGAATTTAGGCTTCTCTTTTAGATATATAGGTCACAAATCAGAGGTTAAAATCAGATATTTTCCTCCTTTTTGTATCCATTATTCCATATAACATAAAGGGTGACTCCACCCTTCTGGGATGAAATCAAATCCGGCCCTCTGGATCATAATATTTTATTTATACATCAGTCGGCTGTTGATTTGCAAGTTGGATTATCTGTTATTATACAAATCTTTTGCCTCATCCATTCAATGGATCAAGTTAGTTCGCCGAGTTTATGCTGAGAAACGAAGTGCTCACAATTGGAATAATGGCCCCGGTGAAATAGAAAAAAAGTTTCACTGGGTAAAAATGATGGGTGAGCTTGTCCTGAACGAAGTTGAAGCAAAGGAGTTTTTTATAATTAAAATGCTTTATTCCCGCCCTTACTTCCAATATTCCAACATTCCATTTTTCCATTTTGATGGCATAAACAGGTTGCCATTAATAAAGTTGTATTTTCAATAATTTGTAAAATTTTCAAGACGTTAATTGTTTTGAGATGGTTATCGTGTATATTTAACCTTGACGATTTACTATGATTTGTTACGATTCGATAAACATAAACCTGAACTTAGGGGCTTCGCCCCAATTGGAATAATGGCCCCGGTGAAATAGAAAAAAAGTTTCACTGGGTAAAAATGATGGGTGAGCTTGTCCTGAACGAAGTTGAAGGAATGGAATAACTATATGAACGCAAATAGCTATATATCAAAGATGTACATAAACGGTCAGTGGGTCAATGCAAATGACGGTTCAACCTTTGACGTTTTAAACCCGTCAAATGGCGACAAGATAGGGGAGGTTGCAGATGGAGATCGTAACGATGCACAAAAGGCAATCCATGCTGCCCGTCATGCCTTTGGCCGCTGGTCGTGCCTGACCTCCTATCAGCGTTCAGAATACCTTTACAAGGCCTATCAGTTGATGATGGAGCACAGGGAGCACTTAGCACGAGTCATGACTGAGGAGCAGGGTAAGCCGCTGAAAGCCTCCCGAGGAGAAATTCGATACGGTGCGGATTTCCTGCTCTGGTATGCAGAAGAGGCTAAGCGGGTCTATGGCGAGACTATTCCGGCGCCCCGTTCCGACCAGCGCTTTATAGTGATGCGCCAGCCGGTGGGAGTTGTGGCGGCCATTACGCCCTGGAACTATCCCATGTCCATGATAACCCGGAAAGTGTCCCCGGCTCCTTTCGGAGGTATGAAGGAAAGCGGTCTGGGACGCGAAGGAGGCCGTGAAGGTATTGCCGAATACCTTGAAACCAAGCTGGGCGGCTTTTCCGTGTAACAATCATACCTTAAACTTATCCCGTTCAATGACGGGGATTTAAAATAAAGGAGGAATAAGGATATGAATGAACAGGAAACACAATTAAAGACACAGCATAACTTTCGTGATTTTCTTTACTGGAACCTGGTTGTTTCCGTACCTTTTATTACGGCATGTATAGCCATTTCCAAGGATTCAATTCTATGGTTAATTGTTTATATAATAACCTGTATATTACTTATCATGGTCATCTACAAATTTTACTGTACCCATTGCCCCCATTACATTCGAAGCACCAAAAACACGAAGTGCATGTTTTTTTGGGGAGTTCCTAAATTTTTTAAGGAGAAATTCGGTCCCTTAAGTCTGCTTGAAAAAAGCGTGGCCCTGTTTATACCTCTCGTTCTCGTATTGCTTCCGCTTTATTATTTGTTGTTACAACCGGGTTTGCTGGTTATCTACTTTCTCTCTGTAATCGTTTTGTGCACAACTTTGAGAAGATATGAATGTAAACGATGCATCTATACCCAATGTCCGGTAAACTGTGCGGAAAAATAGTCCGGGCATATCCGGTATTTTGTGTTTTTTTTGTGATGACTCCGTCGTTATGCTAACCGGACTTTCGTGCAGAACGAACTTAGGGGCTTCACCCCAATTGGAATAATGGAACAATGGAGTAATGGAATGATGGGTTTGAAGGAGTTTTTTACAATTAAAATGGTTTATTGCCGTCCTTGCCCCCAATATTCCAGCATTCCAGCATTCCATTCTTCCATTATGACGACAAAAACAGGTTGCTCTTAAAAAATCTGTAACTTCGATAAGTTGTAGAATTTCCGATACGTAATTAGCTAATGCACTCTCTGAACGAAAGTCCTAGATTACGGATTATTCCCACCGATTATGGCCTACTTTTTTCAAATCAATATAATGTACAGTTCCTCGCTCATTAATAAAAGAGGTCAGGATCCAACTGACCAGGCTGATCAAAAGTGATCCAAAAACTGCCGACCAAAATCCGTAGACTTCAAAACCAGATATCGCCCCGGAGGCCATCATAAGCATGATCGCGTTTATCACAAAGGTAAAAAGCCCGAGACTTAATACATTTATAGGAAGCGTTAAAATAAATAATATTGGCCGAAAAAAAGCATTCAATATTCCTAAAATAGCTGCAGCGAAAAATGCAGATAAAAAACTAGTTATGCGTATTCCATCCAGTAAATAAGACGTTACAATGATTGCAACCGTTAAAATTAACCACCTCAGAAAAATTCCTCTCATTATTTTTCCCCATAGACTCAATGCAAAAATTTAAATATACTGAAAATGCCCATAACTTGCATCTTTTGCTTCAACTTTTCATTACTCCAGGTTTCGGGTTTTAGGTGTCAGGTGTCAGTTTTTTAATAATCCACCCGCTCTTTCAATTCCTTGCCACACTTAAAAAACGGCAGCTTTTTAGGTTTAACCTGGATCAGCTCCCAGGATTTAGGATTCCTTCCGGTATAGGCTTTATATTCCTTGACATAAAAAGAACACAATCCTCTGATTTCGACCCGATCACCGTTTGCAAGTGCATCCGTTATTGTACTAAAGAATGTCTTAATCACAGCATTTGCTTCGGGTTTTGTGAGTCCCGCATCCTCTCTTAGAGTCTCTATGAGTTCCAGTTTGTTCATGGCAACCTCCTTAATTAATCATCAATTAAATCAACACAATAAAGAATCGGTTGAAATTTGTCAATGAATTCTGTATGGTTAGCTTAAATCTTCGTAACTTCTCAATAAGTTCTGGTGTATTAAATAGTGAAATTGAGCCGAATCCATAATTTATTGAGATGTTACAAATCTTCAATAATATTCGGCTGATAAGGGCCTATATAATTTTTTGCCATTAAATACAAAAAAAACCATCTTTAGGCGCATATATATTTTCCAAGCAAAATCCTAAAAATGTAGCTTCTGCAAAGCAGTTAATAGCCAATGTCGAATTCTCAATGTCCAATTTTCAAGTATTTTTCAGTTGGATATCGAATAAAAAATATAACCAACTTTAACCAATAGTTTTTGTGGTTGAAAACCAATGCCCTGAAGAAACCATGTCGCCAGATTACCTAAACCAAATAGATCAATACAACATCCGTCACGCATGTCCTAAGCCCGGCAGATGTACTCTTTTCGTAATCGATATGCAACAATATTTCCTCTCTATTGCAACACCTATATTGGGAAACGTTCTATCTATTATCGACGCCTGTCGATCTAAAGGAATCAGGATAATTTTTACCAGACATGGACACAGAAACGTTTTAAAAGACGGTGGGATGCTCGCTGAATGGTGGGGAAATCAAATCGACTATGGATCAAAAGACTGGGAACTTATCCAGTCCCTAAAACCGTCCGATGCCGATGGAATCATTGATAAAAATCGATATAGCGCTTTTCATGGAACAGGTTTAGATGAGAACCTCAAATCAAAGAAAATAGACGAGCTTATTATTACCGGCGTAATGACAAATTGCTGTTGTGAAACAACGGCAAGAGATGCTTTTGTCAGGGACTACCGAGTCTTTTTTGTTTCGGATGCAACAGCGACTGTTAATAATGAACTACACGTAGCATCTTTAAAGAATCTTGCGTTTGGCTTTTCATATATTGTATCCACGGAACAGTTGTGTGGTTATTTATCTAGAAGGAATTATACCTAACCCGAATATTTCATAAAAATTTTCGGGCTAAAATCTTCATAACCCATCTCGAATCCATGTTATTGTTGATATGATTACAGAATGTTACAACCTATTCGTGTAACTTCTCAATAAATTATGGAGCAATTGATTTACTAATGAGGAAATTGTGTTGGTTTTAAAATGTGCCGCATGTAAAAAGAAACTCTGGAAATATGACAAAATTGGACAGGGTGAAGTTTTAAGATGTCACAAAGATCGAATCATAAAAATATATGCATTCACAAAGAAAAACAGCAAAATAAAATGCCCATGTGGAAAGGATGTTGGTATTGATAAAGGAACCTATATAAAAATGATTGGCAAAGCGTTCACATACTCCGGAACCAAACGGAATAAATAGAAGCTGTTTCAAAACTTTCCATCGTGTACAGGGGTGTTAAAACTAAAGGCCCAAAATTGCGATAACTTACCGGCAAAAATGCCGACAACTGATTTACAATGGGTTTACAACATCCGAAATGTGGGTTTTATCAAAGATGTTTTGATAAAATTTTTTTGTGCAAATTTTTTTTGAAAAAAATAAAATTTTTTTATTTTCCCCAAGTCATATACGTTGGAGTTATCCCACGATCTGAAACAGGTCTAATTTGTGTGATCTCCATTACCTCATGTTCGACAGTCGTAGGTTAATTTAGGGGTTAATTTAAGTCCATTTCGACATTAAGTGCCTGAAATTACACATGGCAACCCAAATTCCAATCCCAAAACATGTAGGCACACGATTTAAACATTTTCTATTGACATAGCAAGAGATACATGCTTTATAGATGGGCATGTATGTGCGCACTATAAAACGCAAAAACAAAGACGGCTCTGTTGTTGAGTATATTCAGTTGGCCCACAACATCCGACACCCTGAAAAGGGGTACTCTAGGGCCGAAGTAATTTACTCCTTTGGCCGCCGTGACCAGCTAGATGTCGAGGCTATCAAACGGCTGGTACGCAGCCTGTGCCGATTTGTCAGCCCAGAGGATGCTCTGGCGTTGCAAGTCGAGTCTAATGGAAACCACGGCCTAAAGTTTGTAAGCAGTCGATCTGCGGGCGGTGCGCTTGTACTTAAAGCGTTGTGGGATCGGGTCAACATCAAACAATGCCTGGATAAAATCCTTGAAGATCGATCCTTTACCGCCCCAATGGAACAGGCCTTATTTGCAATGGTGGCCAACAGAGCCTTGGCTCCAGCATCAAAACTGGCTGTTGAGCAATGGGCAGACAAAGATGTTTACCTGGGTACCGATGAACAGATACAGGTCCAGCACCTTTATCGCAGTATGGACTTATTGCTTGAGCATCAGGATGCCATACAAAAAGAAGTTTTCTGGTCAACCGCCAGCCTGTTAAATCTAACTGTAGATCTGATCTTTTTCGATACGACCAATACCTACTTTGAAATTGACGATCCAGGAGATTCTGAATTCAAAGCCTATTGCAAGTCCAAGCATAAGCGCGATGATCTTCCTCATGTAACCATCGGTCTGGCAGTAACCAGAGAAGGCATTCCGGTCAGGTGTTGGGTAATGCCCGGCAATCAGCATGACGCAAAATGCGTTGATCAGGTTCAAAAAGACCTTAACAACTGGAAACTGGGCCGAGTGGTCTGGGCAATGGACCGCGGTATGACCAGCAAAGAAAACCGACGTATACTGCAAAGAGCAGGCGGTCAGTACATACTGGGCGAAAAACTCAGTGGTAATAAAGCCAATGAAGAAGCATTAAATCGAGGTGGCAGATTTAAGGTCCTCAATGATAATCTTCACATCAAAGAAGTCTTCGTAGGTGAAGGTACAGGACGTCGTCGCTTTATTATCGCTTATAATCCTCAACAGGCAAAACATGACAGCCGCACACGTGAAAAGGTTCTGAAGCGGATCGGCAATGAACTTTCTGCCATAGATAAGCTTGCCAAGGATAAACAAGTCAAGGCCAAATACCATTTGCTCACCCACAAATCAATGGGGCGATATCTCAAAGAACAAAAGAACGGTAAGTTGCGAATCGACCAGGCGAAGGCTGAGCAGGATCAAAAGCTTGATGGCAAGTACCTGCTGAGCACCAGTGATGAAAGCCTGTCCGCAGAAGATGTAGCGCTGGGCTACAAACAACTCATGGAAATAGAGCGGGCCTTTCGAACTCTTAAAAGCACTCTGTCACTTCGGCCGATATATCATACGAAAGATGATCGCATCCGGTCCCATGTACTGTTGTGCTGGCTAGCACTTCTTCTGGTAAGGATTGCCGAGAACGAGTCCGGCCTAACCTGGTTCCGGCTTCACGCTGAAATGGAACGGCTCCATATAGGAGAATTTGTCAATAAAGATGGCCGTATTCTACAGTACACTGAATTAACACCAAATCAGCGCAACATATTTAAAAAACTAAAAATAAAACCTCCAAGAAAACTTAAAAAGGTCGATTTGACCCCCTAAATTTGTAGGCACTACACTGTTTTTACAAAATCCTTTAACAGAATGATATTATTGATAATAATCTTTTTCATGAACCTACCACTGTCGAAAGCAAGATTACGGATCACAAGGTTGGTTCTTTTTCAGATAAATCTTTGGGACACAAGATATTTTCGCTTGCTCAGTTTTTTGCTCTATAGCAGTAACAAAGAGGAACGCTCAGTTGAGCAGCGGCGGTTTGTAATCCTTAAATACCCAGAACTGAACAGGAAGATCAAGAAAGCTTGAACCGCTTTAATCGTGATAGCATAACCGTTTGCTCCACTTGCTTGATCTGCTCACTCCCGATATATCCAATAATCTGGGCTACGTCGAAGATCGGCAACTGCGATTATGCGAACAAAGTTAGACCTGACTTGATAAATAACGCCAAAAGGGAACCGGTTGACAAGGCAGCGACGGGTATTCTTGGACATTGGCGACCATGCCTCTGGGTATTGGATAATACGGTCAATTGTCGCGTATACCTCTTGGGCAAACTCTATGCCGAGTCCATGCCGGCAATCCTCGTAGTACTCAACAGCTCTGTCAAACTCCGTTTCCGCATGCTCGTGAAAATAAAATCTCATTTCACATGCTTTGCTCGGATTCTGTTGAAGACTTCCTCGCCGGGGACCAGCTTAACCTTACCCTCCTCAATCTGTGACACACGACGTTCAGCTTCTTCTGCCCAAAGGCGATCGATTTCCTCATCGATCGGAAGGTTGAGGCTTGTCAGAAGCTTCTCAACAAGGCTTAGACGGACGTCTGCAGGGAGGGATAGGGCCTCTTCAATAACTCTGTCGTTTGTTGTCGCCATAATGTTCCTCCTTCGTGGAGCTATTTAGACATACATCACATGGCAAGGCAATAATGATTTATAAGAGCAGAACCAGTGATGATACAAGCCGTTTACTTAGAGTGTTGAAGAATTTCTGTAATCGCTTGATTTTTAAACGAAATCAAAAAAAATCTATCGGCAGAATATCTTTTTGAAAATCCTCATCTTTATTGCATGTAAAAACAACACCTTAAGGCGATTCGTCAACACCTTTAGTAAACGGCTTGGTGATGATATTGTCTTTTTCTTAGATATTAGAGATTAAAACTTTCTGCATAACATGCAATTTGTACTGTCATCCAGAATCAGCTTACATTTTTTACTTACCGTAAATCCTGCCTTTTATTAACCTGTAGAAAAACATTTTCAATTAAAATATGAACAACATGAATACCAGATATCATCCGGAACTATTTGGGACCATAAAAGAATTGCCGTTATCTTTTGGATATCATATTATTCATCCAAACGCAATTTCGCGTTTTTTATCAGCCCGGAAACAAAAGGAGGAAACTGTGATTGTCAAAACACCCATTTTACCCGGGCGGGTCCGCAAAGTCCCCAAAAGCTTCAGTTGGATTGATTACCAGCTGTTCAGCGAGGGCCATATTGAGCGTTGCAGCCATGCGGCAGGAAATTTGTTTTTGGTCTGTGTCGGTGATGACAAGAGATTAAGTGATTATGGTAAACAAACAATAATGAAAAAGCTTCCCATGGATCAACACACGTTTGAAAACGCACGATCCGACTTGATCCTTATGTGTTTTGTTGCATGGCAAAAGCCCCTTTATCAGGTGCTTTGCCTTGAACCGGCGTCAGAGCAAAATTATCGGCGCACCGGATCAATCATGGGTTTGGGAGATATTTTAAAAAATCCCATGGAGGTTTGCCATGATTGATTACGAGACCTATGTACGCATTAGAAATTATTTTGAAAATGATAGTCTAAAATACAGCCAGATTGCCCATGCTCTGGATTTGGATTGCCGCACGGTAGCAAGATGGGCCAATGAAAAACGATACCAGCCCCGAAAGTCCACACCCCGAAAAAGCAAGCTCGATCCATTTGTAAATGAAATTGTGCGCATGATCAAAATAGCACCAAATTCTCCCGCTGAAATAGTCCATAGACAACTTGTCGAATTGGGCTTTGATGGAGGAGTTACTATTGTTAGGGATTACCTTAGAAAGATTCGAGGTGAATTATACGGCAATTTATATCTGGGGGATGTTGGACATTTTTGGATGCTCAGACTACTTCAAGGTAAGGTTACCTGTAATGAACTTGAGGAGACATTTAAAGGACAACTTAATTCAATAGACATTCTTAGACTTCACAATGCAATTCTTAATAAATCATTGCGGTATCGTAATCGTTCAATTACCGTACTTTCTTACCTCAATAACATTTCCCAGAGATCCATAGCCAGATTCCTTTTTCTTTCACGAATTACAGTAAGCCAATATATTATCCAGTTTACGGCTGGTGGTGTTGAAAAATTATTTGACTTTACAAGAAAAGAGCAAAAGAAATCCGAAGATCCGAAATATGTAAAATCACTCTTTAAAGTATTACATACTCCTCCGTCCACCTATGATATAAATCGGACGACTTGGAAAATGGATGATATCCACAGAGTTATGAAAAATGAAGGATTGTTACTATCCAGAGATAATATACGTAAAATTATAAAGAATGCTGGCTATAAATTTCTTAAAGCCAAGAAGGTATTAACTAGCAACGATCCTGAATATAGAAAAAAAATTAATAAAATTAAAAATATTCTTTCAATTCTCGGGCCAAAAGAAAAATTTTTTTCTGTAGATGAATTTGGACCTTTTGCTATCAAAATGCAAGGAGGTCGCTCACTTGTTGCACCGGGACAAATAAACACTGTTCCACAAAGGCAGAAAAGTAAAGGGACGCTTATAGTCACGGCGGCCCTTGAATTGTCCACCAACCAAATTACACATTTTTATTCCAAAAGAAAAAACACTTCCGAAATGATTAAACTACTAAATATTCTGATAGATAAATACCTTGATGAAGAAACAATCTATTTTTCATGGGATGCAGCCTCTTGGCACGCATCTAAAGAATTATATAAAACAGTAGATAGAATAAACAGTAAAGAGTTTAAAGATAAAAAAGCTTCGCCAATTGTAAAACTTGCTCCTCTTCCTACTGGTGCACAATTTCTTAATGTCATTGAATCCGTTTTTAGCGGTTTGGCAAAAGCTATTATACATAACAGCAATTATCAATCTGTTGATGAATGCAAATATGCTATTAATCGATATTTTGCTGAAAGAAATGAGAAATTTATAAAAAATCCTAAGCGAGCCGGGAAAAAAATATGGCGTAAAGAAAGGGTAAAAGCTGTATTTGATGAAAGTAATAATTGCAAAGATCCAAAATTTAGGTAAACAATCTAATCAATGCTGTTATTAAGTTCATCATTTAGGTCCAATCAGAACCACATGAATGCGCCCAGCATTTTAAAGCGTCATAGAAGGTGAAGCTCCCCTATTATCCCATTCATGCATGACTCAAAATAGAGGAATCAGCCATAACTGGTGGTTTCAGATATTTTGCCAGACCTTGAATTCATTAAAACTAATAGATATCAAGCTCGGACTGTAAATATCAAGTGGAGATCGTTTTTAAGATATCCATTTGTTACATCAGCCATGGCACTTTATGGGATACATTGAGATTATATTACAAAAACCGGATTGTTAATAGCGTGGGGTTTCTTACCAATGTTCAGGCCGCAAACTATTTACCAGGCATTGTGATATCTGTAAAAATTTTAGGCTTAAAATTCCGGTCATACATAACAGTGATCAAAAGTGTGGATAAGCCGCAAATCAGCCGAGAGTTTAAGAGTCGGCTACATTTGCCTAGTTATACCCACAAATTATAGTCTTTATGTCGCCATCGATCCATATTGCAAAAGATTCTAGTGGCGAAAATACGTGCCTTTCGGCATTAAACACTACGCGCTGGTTCATGGTTGCAACATTTCCTGGTTTGGCATGAACAACATCTTTCAAAGGATCTTCGAAGGTACCATAGAAACCTGCACGCCGACTCAAGGGAAAGAAGACTTCCGTTTCTCGTAGCCCTAAGCCGATTGGACCCTGACGACCGGACTTCCAAGCAATAGCTACTGGGTGGTCCGAGCAGATAAATTCTGGCCCGTCTGGAGGTGCCATTATTAATGACCAGGTTCGTTCACCGAGTATCGATAAGATATTGTTGAACGCATTCAGTTCGGCCCGAATATTGCCTTCGGGAAAAAATTTGATTTCATAGTTTCGCTTTTCTATGAAGCTCTTCATCTCCTCGAATGATAAGGAATTCGGGATGTTCTCGCCATTCTCCCTCGCTTTTCGGACATGATGCTCCCATACTTGTTTATCCGATATAAGCAAGTCACCAATTATGTGAATTGTTTGTTCTCGAGCACGGTTGAAGGATTTACGAAAGAATGGATTACGTACTGCAATGAGGCAAATTAGATTGAGAATAGAACTGTAATCGTCATTATTGGGAAATTCTCCTGTGACGACTGTATTCGCAATTGCTTGGACTGCTTTCTGCTCCAGCGGAGACAGCGCGTTCTCGATAACGTTTGGCGGATGGCCATCGATATCGACGCGATTGAAATCGAGTTCAACTGCAACATTTTTCGGCGATGTTCGGAATGTACGCCCAGATCCGACCTCAATCACAAAAAACTGCCCTTCCTTCGTGCCCGCGTCCGTAAATAGAGCCAAGTAGGATTGCGGTAGGTAATGATGACGCCTCGCTATAGATTTCGTTTTCATCTTAGTAAGTAAAACATTGATATTAACTAGCCGGCGTGTTTTTGTGCCATATTGGGATGTTATGTAGCCGGCCAGATAAGAACCCTGTATGGAACAAAAAATAGCCTGATAGCTGGCCATGAAAGATGATACCATGCTCTTAGAATAGTATTATCGAGATTACAGATATTATAAAATAAGGTGATTTCAGTAATGGGCTTCATTTTGGTCACCGTCGATGAGCTGGTGGACGACTTGGATAATGCGGTCGAAGTGGTGGAAAAAAGGGTTTTTTGGCCGGATTTTAATAAAAAATATAGCGACTTATTATATGTTACCGTCTCCTTTATATAACAGATGTAAAAATCTAATTAACACAAACCATTCTTTTTTTTAGAATTGCTTCCCTTTCCGCCTCTTTGTCGCCCTCCCGTATTCGTGATGCTTTTTCTTTCAATATTTTTTCCGTTTCCTCGATTTTACCTAGGCGTTGCATAACCCCTTTTGAAGAATAGGAGGTTTTGAGACAGCTTCTATATCTTTTGGCCGTCTGATCCAATTCTTACTTTTTGCCGTATATTTTGAAATCCACGATGGCACCGTATCGGGTTCACCGGTAAATGACCCAAAAAATTAATCATCACTGTTTTCGATTTCATCAATAATTGCGATAATTGCTTTGTATGAGTCTTTCATAACCCCTGTTGGATAACCTTCAGCCGCGCTTCTCGCATACTCTTTTGCTATTTCAATAGCCGTTTTGAGGGCTTCATATTTTTGTTGTTTGGTAGCTATAAATATCGCCTCCTTTTTGAAATTACAAAAGAATTCTCATTCTAATAAATCAGTTCAAATCTTCTTTTTGATTTTTAACTTTTGTTGTTTCTTAAGGCACTTCTTATCTTTCCTGACGATGGCACAGAGTTTTGGATTATAAAGCTCTCTACAGTTATCGTGATTATACAATGGGCATTCCGGATACTTTTTTGACATAAATCTTTTTATTCCTTTTAGTTAACGCTCGTTTTATACCTTAACATAAACACCCTTTCCCGCACTTTTAATTTTGCCCTGCTTCTTCAGTTTATAAACAATGTTATACGTTTTCTTTTGATCGAAACTGGTCTTTTTCATCAACTCAGCGGTGCCGATGCCCTTTTTCCTTTTTTTAATAATCCCAAGGATTGTATCAGCTGCTGTTGATTTGACGGGTTTCTTTGCGGCAGGTTTTTTAACAGTGACTTTTTTTGCCGGTTTACCTCTGACAACTTTTGTTTTTGCTTTCTCAAGCTTCCCGACCGCGACAATCATTCTATCAACTTTCTTTGATAGTACTTTTAGATCCTTGTTAACAGACTGCAGGGTCTTTTTAAGATTTTTCATTTCTGGATTCCTCCTTTGAATTTTGAGAGTTACCTAACAAGTTAGATGAAAACCAGCGGAAACATTTTTACCCTTATTAAAAAGACGATTGAACGTTTTAAAAGCGTGTGATGTTTTTTCTTCGATTAATTCAATACCATTGTTTTTTAAAAATTTACGCAAAGCTTCGGTCGATTTCATCTGTCCCGGCAAACCTTTACCAAGTACCAAAATGTCAGGTTTTGATTTCAAAATATCTTGAATATCATCAACATCAACAAAATGTCCTCTTTTTCTCCACCATTCAGGAACAACTTTTCCCTGAATGATTTTAACGTCATTTCTGTAACTTACCCCGTTTATGACTATATTTCCAAAAGAGTATTGTTCAATCATGATATGTTTAATCGTATGGTTTTTGTTAACCGTCGACCCGCTCTCTCAGTTCCTTCCCACACTTAAAAAACGGTAGCTTTTTAGGTTTAACCTGGACCGGTTTCCCTGTTTTAGGATTTCTTCCGGAATACGCTTTATATTCCTTGACATAAAAAGAACATAATCCCCTGATTTCGACCCTATCACCTTTTATTAAGGCCTTTGACATCTCGTTAAAGAAAAGTTTCACTACCGCTTTTGCTTCGGATTTTGTAAGTCTCGCATCCTCTTTTAGCGTTTCTATAAGTTCTAGTTTGTTCATATAATCCTCCTGATTTAATCATCAATTAAATCAGCATAATAAAGAATCGATTGAAAATTGTCAATGAATTCTGTATGGTTAGATTAAAATTTAGTAATTCTCAATAAATTCTGGTGTATTAAATGATAAGTTGAAAAATACTTTGGAATTACTTTAGTTGGGATCAGTGCCCCAGAAAAGAAAAGGACAGGAAAACAGAGCGTAACTAAAGGAAAAGCCGATTTGCCAGTCCCTCTTCAACCGCTGGTTCGGTGACTTAGTATTTTATTGCAATTGCTTTGAAAAACGTATAGCAAAAAACCCCATCTGTCGCTGTTGTTCTGTACAACCCCTTAACTCCGTCATCGAAGGTTTTTTCGTCAATTAAGCCGGCTTCAATAGAGGATTCACGTACCCCTTCAATCATTGCCGTGAAAGTGTTCTTTGTGAAGCCTTCGACAAGCCGAGGTTTACTTGAATCAACATAAACCATTCGTGGAGATACGTGGATAGAGTTGAAACCTGCTGCGTTTAAGAGGGGATACACCTCTCTGCCTATATTGGCATTGCCACCGGCTCTTTTTTGCAGTTCGATTTGACATTGAATCGCTTTGTGCGCCGCTTCACTGTCAGGATAGAAATACGTCGATCCATGGTCTCCTTCGATAACAGTGATTGTACCACCCACTTTGAGAAGTTTTTTTAGACAATTTAGTGCCTCAACCGGCCGTGCCAAATGTTCAAGAACAAAACAAACAAAAATATGGTCAAAGGATTCCGGTTTAAATGGCAGATTAAAAATGTCGCCCTGGTCGCCCTGCTGGAAGCTTACATTTGTGAATCCTGCTCCCTCAATTTTATTCTTTGCTTCTGCAACCGAACTCTCAGATATATCAACTGAGGTGATATGCGCATGAGGACTATTACGGGCCAAAGTTATGGTTTGTGCACCTACACCGCATCCAGCCTCAAGGACTTCGCTTCCTGGCGGATAAAATGTATCAGAATGTAATAATTCGACAAGAGTTGAAGCTTGGTCCTGCAACCGTATATTTTCTCTTTGATCATAGCCATGCACGTATTTCATATTTATTGACCATCTTTCATTTTACCGAACGTAAAGATGACTCATGGAGATCAGCGCTGCGCGCTATTCGAAATTGAGTCCATCGATTTGTTGAAAACGACAGATCACCGATTATCTCCTCTCAACGCATTCCTTGAAGCTCTATCCACAAGTGTAAAAAGCCTATCTATATCATCTTTTTGATTCGATACCTGATGTCCACGCACTTTAACAAATTTACAATTCAACTGATCTGTTATTCTATAAAATTCCTGATACAGCTCATAATTGTTGAGGCGCCTATTTTTCTTTGAACGATAATCATTTTGCTCAAACCGATCACGTCTTCTCTGTAAACCCATGATGTTTTGAGAATCCGTATACACAATCACCTTACCCCCAAATGCTTGTATATCCCTTAGCGCCCATAATAAAGTCTGCAATTCCAGTTTCGTTGAAGACGTATGCTCAAATCGCCTCACCTTCACGCGCGCCCTCAACGAATCCAACGAAAGGCCACGTTCAGACACAGCGAGGTAAGCCCCATATCCAATATTTGACTGAGTATTCACACTTCCATCCGTAAATATCATCAGTTCATCCATAAAAATATTACTTTATTTTATAAAACGCTAAAATTGAATTACACCAAAGATCCAAGGTCTCCATGGTAAATAGGACGCAGATTTTCGCAGATATACACAGATAATATTGTTATTTTGCAATTGAAGAATCTTGATAATATGTGTTCATCTGTGTCCAAAAAAGGAAATTCCTATACTATTAAATTATGGCGATAATGAATTGATTTTATCTGGGTGTAGCGGTGGAATATATTTTAGTTCAATTTCTTCTGGCGTCCTCTTCTCTATCTTTGACAATTCTTTTTCTAATCTCATAATTTCTTTTTGTACAATTTCAATTCTATTCTTCACGGAATTTATTTTACGATTTACATCTTTTAAATTTTGGGCATTATCCCTCACTTCTCTATAGAGTTCACTTAATCTCATAAGTTCAATCAAATTTTGTTGTAATTTTCGACGTAACCCTAATGCAATTTTAGTTCTATCGTGACGCCAAATGAGAAAACTCCAAATCCCACCACATCCTATAATTCAAACAACAATAATATTAATTAATGAAGATGTGTCTATTTCCATAATTCCTCCTGCGCTGTTATCCTTGCTTTTGTAGTGAGGGTTATCCCTTACGTTTAAGTTTATTAGTAGACTTATTCATATTATTTATTAGATCTTCTTTATGTTTTTTCTTTCTAGAATATTTAGAATTGTCTTTATGCTCTCGAGTTATGGTGCGAACTCAACTAAAGTATGATCTTCATTAATCAATTCTTCATCAATGATCTTTGAAATTTGTTCCCAATCACCGCCTGCTAATCCAGCACCAATTTTTGGATAGCCAATCCGCTTCCCAGAATAATTTGATTTTAACTTTTTGAATACAGAACGAATAGCGTCATAATCTGATTTTATCCCCGGGCCTTTATAATCGTGCTGGGTATATGCGTTTATTACGGTTATTTTGTTTTCGTTTTTTTCGATCGTGGCATGACTATAAGTGCCTAGCTTGTCCTTACTTCCTTTCTCAGTTTTACAATCTGCTTCGTATGCTTCTGGAAATTCGCTCTTTATCGCCTTGGCTATTCCTGCACCCATAGTACAAAAACAGTTACATCCATGAACGATAACGTCGAATTTTCCCTCTAAAGCCAACTTTATCAAATCGCCTTTTATAATTTTCATTTTATTTCACCATACCTTGCATATCTCTTGCTTTATATAAGACAAACCTTCTGATGGCTTATTATAATGGCTTTTTTGGTTTGCCTTAACGGTTTTGAAATAAATGTCCGTATCTGCGATGACGCTTGTTAAAATTTACAACATAGCAGGTGAGAATTCTGCGCATAGTAGAGGCTAAAGGCAAATTCTTTGTCTTACAAAGGATATGGAAATGATTCGGCATCAAAACCCAGGCATAGATTTCCATCGCTCCATCCTGGGCCAGGGATGACAGACGACCTATAAAATCATTGCGATCTATATCGCTCAGAAATATTTTTCTTCGCTCAATACCCCGACCCATGACATGGTGCAACACTCCAGGGCCATCTAATCTTGTTAGCCTTGGCATAACCTGCAATTCTTATATTAATATTAAACGTCAAGCACTTTCTGCACGAATGTCCCCTATGCTCGTCCTTGGTTTAAAAAGCAAGAGTAAGCTTTACATAGTCATTCAAAGCAGCCAATGTTCAATTCAATGCTCGCTCAGCATTAAAGCGAGCATGTAATGCGGTTCAATGCTCACTTTAATGATCACTTAGCATTAACTTTTATCTGGCAAATCCTGGTATTGCCAGCGGGCATATCGGCCTTTTCCTGTAAGTTCAACAGAAAGATTTTCCTGCTTTAATTGCCGCATGAGGCGAAAAACTTGATTTCTATTAAAAAGTGTTATTTCCCGAATCGCAGCGTTAGACAGCCCCGGTTGGTCTGTTTCAAGTCGCTATTTTTTACACTGCGCGCAAAATTGGAAAAGCTTTTAAAAATTTGTCCATGTTTTTAAGGCCTCTTTCCCTGCTTCAGTCGTTACATAACGCTACTTGCTGCACTTGTGCGGTGACTTGGTCCCCACCTGGTCCCAACTTGTACGGTCTCTTTTGAAACTGCAAGGGGATAAGCAGAGAAATAACTCACAAAGTATGTTCGATCATCATCAGTCTCAAAACGAGGAGCCGGAGAGCCGTTGGCCTTCATGGCTCGCAATATTTTAGGTATCCCTGTCCCGCGCCCTTCGGTCAAGTTCAGTTCCTTGAGGAATTCGCCGATCCGGCGATTTCTGTACCGGCGGGAGATAAATGTGCCTAACCGCAGATCAGCAAGGTTGATGGACCGGTCAGACCCTTGGTAGCTGAGGTATGGCACATCAATATCACCCCCAATATGATCTCAGCCCATCGCCTTTAACTGCTCGATAAAGGGAATTTCTACATATGTTTTTTCGTCAGGTGTTTGTGCCATATGTTTCCTTATTTCTGTATGTTTGAGTAGATTGCGGAAAAATAGAGCTCGCTCGTTTAAAGGCGCAATATATATCTTGTTATTATAATAAGTTATATAAAACTATTGCGCCATAATTACGCCGGAACAATAATATTGAATCAATTAAACGGAGCAATACAAATCCATCATCACAGTTAGTTACGAACTTATATTGCACTAATATTGCACCGATTTATTGCCATAGGGTGCAATTTCATTCTTGGTGTCAGGGTACCATCGGGCATCTCGAGTTTGACCTATTAAATTAATACTTCCCTCGCGCTTCATTTCACTGAGCAAATTCTAAACCTGTCTTCGTGATAATGAAGGCAGTACATCTTTTATACGCAGTGCGTAGATAATCTTTTTGCTAAAACATTTACAATGTATGCCTGTGCCATACAATTGTATTATTATACCATACAATAAATATTCAATATGCGCCTTGGAATTTGTTTCATGTTAACGACTTGGAATCCTGACCCTCTGACACCTTTCGTACACACGATTTGACTCTTGAGTTTATGACACCAGTTTCATTAATTAACTCACACTGACAAAACTCCGGATAAAATGCTTCAGAACTTCTGTCCCTTTCTTGTCCCGATAGTTTCTTGTTTTGGAATTGTGAACGTTCTACACGGATGTCCCGTTGGTGTCATCCTGAAGCCTGTCTTCAAGGCAATAGGGGGTATATTAGTAGTATTTTCATGATTTGACACCAATGCAACTCCGGACCAGGCGTTGTGTCTGGTTAATCATGTATAGTGGAATAGACAGTATTTGATCAAAATATGACAACTCGTGCATTGAATATCGGACACCGAGCAGTGTTTTGTGATATTCTTTAAGAAAAAGCCTCATGCTCTTCAATGAACCCCTCGCGCCGGCCTTTACCTCTACCGGTATCGGCATGCCTTCGATTTCTATTAGAAAATCAACTTCAGCATTGCTCCCTCGGGCTTCCCTTGCCCAAAAATGTAATTTTTTGTCAGAGTAAGGATCCGCGCAGGCAAGCAGCTCTTGAGCGACATACTGCTCTGCAACACTGCCTGCATTGATTTGCATAATAGAGTTATCAAGAATAATAGAGTCCTGCACGCCAAGAGCATTTTGCATAAGACCGACATCGAGAAATGCTATTTTGAATTTACGTTCATTGGTAGTTGCCAAAAGAGGTACTCCAGCACCGGATGCATGGCATATTTTAGACAGACATCGCGCATCGCATAGCAACCCAAGCGCTTCCTTCAGGAATTTAGCTTCGATGCCTGGATTTACATGTGAATACTTGTAACGCCGACCAGCCATTTGTGGCGCACTGGAATACACTTCTTTCAAATATTTATGTTTTGCGGTTGATGCATACTTGGCAAAATCATCTGTATAACTCCGAATAAGCCCGGATTGCAGTCTCTGTAATTCTTCCATCAAAACCTTATTTTCAAAGGCATTAACAACTCTTGGCATTCCGCCGACTAACAAGTATTGCCTTAATAGCTGTTCAAGTCTGGTTGCAAAAATCTGTTCCATTCCAGTTTGCAGATCAACCGTATGAATATAGTTTAGTAATCTCTCTTCACCAACTGCTATCAGGAATTCTCCAAATGACATGGGATACATATATACGCTTTGCACACGGCCGACAGGCATACGAAAGTCCTCAGCGCGCAACGCAAACTCAATCAACGATCCAGCTCCGATAACATAAAGTTCCGGCAATTTCTCAAAGAAATATCGCAAAGAAGTAATCGCCTTCGGGCATTCCTGGATTTCATCCAGAAATAATAACGTACGTCCGGGTCTGATTGTCTTGCGTGTCAGAATGGATAATCGGTCAATGATTCCCTTGGGATCAAAGTCCGAAAAACAGCGGCTCAATCCCGGCTGTTCTTCAAAATTCACAGAAACAGTATTTTCAAATGCTGTCCTGCCAAATTCAGTTACCGAATAAGTCTTCCCAACTTGCCGCGCACCCCTTACTATAAGCGGCTGCCTGACGCGGCTGTCTTTCCATTGTTTTAGAATCTGGTCAATTACTCGTTTCATAACCTTAAAAATATCTCATAGATAAGAAAAGTCAAGTATATTATGAGAATAAATATCATAAAAGACAGGTGTGTTTTACGACCAATTATCGTAAGGCGTCTGTTTGGCATCAAATCTTACTATAACCATGGGGCCTCGGATATTTAACTGTCTGCCGTGTCGGGCACAGGCAAGTATGGTAAGATGCCAACTAATTTATAAATGGCTATCCCACAGCCCGTGCCTGCTCAATTCGCGCTCGTGTGCAAGACCGGCCAGCTCCCGCAGCTTTTTACGAATTAGTTTTGAATGGCAATGTGTCATGTTTTATAATTATTTCAATATATTATAGGAATTTATAATCCACAATTCCTGCTTGCCATGTGCTTTGCTCAAATCGGCCAGATACCAACTGGTAATGGTGGGAATTGTGGATAGCCTCGCGGAATGTTTTCGCAATGTCATCATGGCGGTTTCTTTCCGTTCATTTTTTGTAGTTATCAACCAGGGTTCTTTAACTTCGCAATTCCTTCGTAGTTCGGGTCAATTTCAAAAGTACCGCAAAAATTTGAATTAAGGGTATGAGATTATCATGACACCCATATTTTGCCATTTAAAAGGATTATAGACTAAACTTCCATTCCTTTTCATGTTTTTTTAAAATACGCTTCCTCTTGTTTACGCAAGAGATACAATTACAGCCGGTTGTAACAGGATGATCACCAAGCCGCTGGGCCAACTCCCATGAGGCGTCGATCATTTCAAAGATCATTTTTCTCTCTTGCTTTATAGACTCTTGATGCTTTTTCATAATCCAAGCTTTCCCGACTTATCAGAGGCTCCGAATACTTTATCAAAGTATCTTTGCGCCTTTTCCTTTTGGCCAAATTTCTCTGCAAAGAAATAAACTTTGTCTCTATCCAGAGTCTCGAAATTTTCAGGAATCAAACGGTTTTTGTATAAATTCATTACAGCAACAATATCGCCTTCGTCTTTTTGGCTCCGGTCAGGATTATTTGCAATGGCCATCAGTTTTAAAATGATATAGTCAGTCGGCTGTATAACAGGATAAGTTCCAATCAATTCATCACTTGCAGGGATACTCCTTTCCAATATATCTTTCCCTTCCGGTGTGTCCACAAACATGAAATCAATTTTTCCAAGAACTCCCATTTCAGAATCAAACTGGGCAAAAGACCTGGTCTTCTGATAGCAGGTGTAGCCCAGTTTTTCCATGATCAGTGATATTATCGACCAGAAGCGACCTTCTGTTACAAAGTCGATATCCGCAGTAAACCTTGGAAGTCCATACAAACTCAATGCCAGCGCGCCGATCAATGAGTACGGAATTTGCTCCTGCGCAAGATTATCCGTTATTATCTTGAGAACATCGGTTAGTTTTTTTGATGACATGGTCGTTTACTACTCCTTATAAAGAGTCTAACGTAGACTTGATCCCTTTGGCCACCTTATCCGCAGCCAATGGGGCCTTTAGCGACTTTAAGAGTTCTTTATTACCTTTTTTTTTCCTGAATCTTAAGTGCGCGATCGAGGAGTTTACGATTCTTTAAGTATTCAACAATCAGTTTAAAGAGGTTGATATGTTTTACACGTAATGTCGGTTTCTTCTTTTTTATATATTCGAGTATAAATTCAATATGATCCCGTATTTCCAATTCTTTTTCAGGTGGATAATCAAAAATGTAAAACCCGATTTCGTTGCCCAACCCCTTATTTTCAAGGAATTCTTCAGATGTAATGCGGTCGATAATCTTATTCAAACGGGTTTTAAATGAAGCCATGGCTCATCCTCTGCTAAGTAGTAACTTCCATGCATCGCAACACATAATTTTCTTGGTGTTTCTTAAGATATTGATGCACTTCGGGGACAATTGAGACAGGCAGCAATTTAAGAGATCTGGTTCCATCAATGTATTTTGCCTCAGCTAATATTCTGAAAACGACCTGTCTTAATTTAGACAGCGTTGTTTTAGACCAATTCAGAATAGCGGGTTCTATTTGAGTGCAGGCATCTAAAAGGGTTTCCCAGTCTTTGATTGATATTTTTGGTGTGAATGTTCGCCAGTGTTCACGAATAATTTTATCCATAAAATCACCGAGCAAACGGCTGTGTTTAATAGAAGCTGCAAGAATGGCCTGGATAGCGACATCCGAGGTGCCTTTATCAACCATTGCCCAAAGTTCGGGGGTCATCAGCTCAAGCCTATTTCTGATAAGTTTTGCCTGACGTTTTGCAGCGGTAGGGCTTCTTTTTTGGAGGATATTTTCTACGATGACGGTTTGATGCCAATCGGCTGAATCGGTTCCGTTTAGCAGGAGGCGAGCAATTTTGCGACTTTCAGGGATAAGGAGAGAGCCAGCTACGTTTTCACCGTTGTAAATATTAGCTTGATGTGTATTTTTATCGGGCGACATTAAACTTCCTTTTTGGCACTATCTTAATCCAAAATATTATTATACAACAAAAAAGAACTTATTGTACGTCACTGTCAGTTAAAGAAAGAGTGTTAAAAAAATATAAACCCTACCTCTCAAATTTGAGAAATAGGGCTCCTTATCATCCACACATATGCTCTTCCTTTGTTTAAGGTTAAAGCAACTATCTTGAAATCTCATATCTTTTCACATATTTAACCTAAGATGTCAAGAATATCAAATAATTTGCCACTTTTTGACAGATAAACCTTTACAATTGACATTCATACTAATAATTGAGATAAATCACCTATAATTCCAACCTATTATTACATTAGGAGAAACACACCATGGCACTTACGAAAGTTCAAATTGTAGAATCAATCCAGAATCAGACCGGTTTCCCCAGGAACAGATCTTCAGAAATCGTAGAAACCCTTCTCGAACTCATCAAAAGCACACTGGCATCAGGTGAGGATGTGTTGATCTCAGGATTCGGCAAGTTCTGTGTTAAACAGAAAGATGAACGAAAAGGACGGAATCCAGCTACCGGTGACGCCATGATGTTGGCACCCAGGAAGATTGTTATATTTAA
>CAZBOB010000005.1:0-80952 GCA_964492995.1 uncultured Desulfobacteraceae bacterium
CCCCGAGATTCAGTGGTGGGTTGCCTGGGCTAACCAGGTGTCCTATAGTACGCCTATGAAACCTAAGATCCAGTTTGAAGGAAACAGAATTTTACTTTGGACGACGCATTCTATTGCCCTAACCAAAAAAGCCAACAATTACCTATTTGAATCAACTACTACGCCCGGCACAATTGATGACTATGCCGTATTTGATGATGCGATGGTTTTGAAATTCTGGGATAACCGGGCGTTAAGAAAAGGCATACTGTTTTCATTATGGGGAGATAACAGAGTTCAGCAGTATAGAATGTCGCTGCCGCAAATCGACAAGGCTTTAGGGCCTAAGACCGCTTTAAGTCTTTACGACCTGGGTTTTTTTGCCTCGTTTTATGAACTGTTACAAAATATGGAACCTGTTCCACGCATAGACATTTCAGGATTTGGTATTATTAGTACACACTTCACGACGACAAGTGTTAAATTGCATCATGTCTATGAAAAAATTATAGAGTTGGTAAATAGCGGTACAGCTGAATTTAAGCCCGAATATACACGTCCGTTTTCATGAAAAGGAGTAGGTAAAAATATGTTTCAACAACTCATAGTTAACGGGATAATAGCTGGCAGCATCTACGCTCTTATTGCTATAGGCTTCACCGTTATATATCGCACTGTTAAGTTTTTTCACTTTGCTCATGGTGTAGTTTATACAGCCGGGGCATATTTTGCGTATACTCTGATTATTTCATTACACCTCAACTTTGCCCTCTCTTTTTTTTTGTCCATAGTCCTTGCTGCCATTCTCGGAGTTGCTATTGACAAATCTGTCTATCATCCTCTCCGACAGGAGAACGCCTCAAACCTGATTTTCCTCCTTGCCTCATTCGGCGTGTTTATTTTCCTTCAAAACCTGATTCAACTTATTTATGGGGCACAGATCCTTACAATAAGAACCGGGCCTGTTAAAGAAGGACATTATTTTCTCGGCGCAGTAATTACCAATATCCAAATTTTGATTTTAGCGGTCTCGATCATTCTTATGATATTGTTATGGATTTTTATCCAGAAGACAAAACTCGGCAAAGCAATGAGGGCTGTATCTGATGATCCCATTGCAGCAAATGTCGTCGGTATCAATCCCGAAAGGATAATTCGAACTTCATTTGCTATAGGCTCAGCATTAGCCGGCGCTGCCGGGATACTTATTTGTTTTGAAACCAATATTGAACCCACCATGGGATTCAGTGCTCTCTTGAAGGGGATTATCGCCTCTATTATTGGTGGTATTGGCAGTATTCCAGGCGCAGTAGTGGGCGGATTTTTTCTGGGATTAGCTGAAAATCTTGGTATCTGGAAGATTTCGGCGGGATGGAAGGATTGTATATCGTTTGCTATTCTCATAATTTTTCTTTTGATAAAACCATGGGGCATTCTGGGGGCTAAATCCGTGAAGGAAACAATCTAACGGTATGGAATATCTCTTACATATACTGGTTATTTCCGGGATATACATCATTCTCACGCTAAGCCTGAATCTTATTGTGGGCTATACAGGGCTGCCCGCACTGGGTCATGCAGCCTTTTCTTGCATAGGTGCATATACATCAAGTCTGCTGGCATTAAATATGGGTTTGTCGCCCTGGATAGGGCTGTTGACAGGAGCCTGTGTAGCGGCATTATCGGGGATAATCATAGGATATCCGGCTGTCCGATTAAAGGGGGATTATCTTGCTCTGGCAACATTCGGTTTGGGAGTTATTGTTTATTCCATCGCTAAAAACTGGGTATCTCTCACAAGAGGGCCCATGGGGCTTCCTGGAATACCCGGTTTCTCAGTATTTGGTTTTCAGTTGTCTGGAGTTTGGTCTTACCTGTTGCTGGTTTTGGTTTTTGTGATCGCCACCGCCTTTGTTATCAAAAGAATAGTAAATTCTCCTTTTGGGAGAATACTGAGGTCTATTCGGGAAGATGAGATTGCTTCAGAGGCTTTGGGGAAAGATACGACCAAATACAAACTACTGGTCTTCATAATCGGAGCATTCTTTGCCGGTATCGCAGGAAGTCTTTATGCTCATTATATAACCTTTATTGACCCGTCCAGTTTCACTGTAATGGAATCTATCACCATTCTCCTGATGGTTATCTTTGGAGGAATGGGGAGTATATCAGGATCCATAATGGGGGCGGTCATTCTGGTCGTTTTTCCTGAGCTTTTGAGATTTTTGGGAATGCCGTCATCAATTGCAGCGCCAATGAGACAGATGATATATGGGTTGCTCCTGGTGGTGCTGATGCTCAAAAGACCTCAAGGTATAATGGGGGCGTATCGTTTCAAATGAGCGGTGAAATGTTGTTAGAAGTTAAAAATCTTTCTAAGGAATTTGACGGTCTTGTTGCTGTTGATAAGCTCAACTTTTCTGTTCAACCGGCCAGCATAAACGCCCTGATAGGCCCTAATGGTGCGGGAAAGACCACAGTTTTTAATGTAATCTCCGGATTCTACAACTCTCGATCAGGAGATGTTTATTTTAAGAATAAAAGAATTACAAATTTGCCTCCTCACAAGATAGCCGGATTAGGCATCTCTCGAACTTTTCAGAATATAAGGCTTTTTCCACAGATTACCGTCCTGGAGAATATATTGCTCGCAACCAAGTATGAAAAAGGTGAGAGCCTGATATGTGCTCTTCTTCAATCAAAAATTATGAAAAATGAGGAGCGAAGAAACAGGGAGAATGCCCTCGAATACCTTGAATTGGTTGGTCTTGCAGATAAGAAAGATGAACTTGCACAGAATCTGTCTCATGGACAGAGACGACTGCTTGAATTAGCCAGAGCACTGGCAATGGAGGCCGAACTATTTCTGTTAGACGAACCCACAGCAGGGGTTTTCCCCAATATGAAATTTAAAATACTCGATGTGCTTAGGGCATTAAAAGCTAAAGCCAATACGATCCTATTAATTGAACACGATATGAAAGTGGTAACTGGAATATCGGATAATGTCATTGTGTTGAACTATGGTCAAAAAATTGCAGAAGGATCACCACAAGAAATCACCAGAGATGAGAGGGTCATAGAAGCCTATCTTGGGAGGGGGCGGGGGAGTGTTCCTTGAGGTAAAAAATTTGACAGTATATTATGACACCGTCCTGGCTCTGAATAATATTTCTCTCACCGTCAATGAGGGAGAAATTGTAACTATGATCGGGCCAAATGGTGCAGGCAAATCTACGGCCTTAAAAACAATTTGTGGTTTGCTAAAACCCAAATCGGGAGAGGTCTTATTTCGAGGGGAAAACATAAATGGCAAACAGCCATATCAGTTGGTTGAGAAAGGGCTCTGTTTGGTGCCGGAAGGGAGGCGAGTCTTCAATTCAATGACTGTTTCAGAAAATCTTGAAATGGGGGCATACACAAGCACGAAAAATAAGACTCTCCGAAAATATCTTGACAAGGTATTCAACTTATTCCCGGTCCTTAAAGAAAGGCGAAAACAAAAAGCGGGAACATTAAGCAGTGGAGAACAGCAAATGCTCGCTATTGGTAGATCACTGATGTTAGAGCCAAAATTGCTCTTATTGGACGAACCATCTCTGGGACTTTCTCCAAATTATGTAGATACTGTATTTGAAAAGATAAAGGAGATTAACGCAGATGGAACCGCCATTCTTCTCGTGGAGCAAAATGCGAGAATGGCTTTAGAATATGCAGATCGAGGCTATGTATTTGAGATAGGTAAAATAGCCTTTCAAGATAAGGCCAAAAACCTGCTTGAAAATGATGAGGTTAGAAAATCATTTTTGGGAGAGCGCTGACCCCCTACTGCAATACCCCCAGTCCTTTTACTTACCCGAACATGATTTTGAAATCCAAGAACTTCTGAGGAAAGAGGCGCTTGCATAATCCTACGTTATATTTCGGTGAAGTCGCCATCCAATCCGGAGCAACTTGTCTGCCCGTTTTGCTTGAAGTCGGCTACGTATTCCGGGATTAAATTGTTATTTCAAAGTTCACTGTGAAAAAATATTGGAAATTCTGATAGTAGTTGAAGGAAAAACTATGAGAAATATAAACAGGATGGATCTGGCCTTTTAGATAGAAAACCAAAATAAATGACTTTTTGAGCCAAGCAGCCTGAAAAGCATTTGTCTAAAAACTTACACGACTCACAAGGCTCATCGTAGTTAGAATTTATAAA
The DNA here is from genome assembly GCA_964492995.1 of uncultured Desulfobacteraceae bacterium. Lineage (GTDB taxonomy): Bacteria > Desulfobacterota > Desulfobacteria > Desulfobacterales > UBA11574 > S5133MH16. The sequence goes on from CAZBOB010000005.1 coordinate 4,184, forward strand.
AGCTCTAACAACATTTAAATAATCAGATTTCTGCCAACATTTTTTCATAGAATTGAGTTTTAAATTCGAACAATTTGATGATCCGGCAATTTGTTCCGCGGTTATTTGTTTAAAAGCATCGCATGGATAAATATTTAGATTGGGACCAATTGTTAATTTGTCGATTCCAGCAGTGCATTTTTGTTGATTATTTATTCCAAAGAAATTGTAGGGAGAACCAGTCCTAATATTAAAACCACTGCCCCTGAGATTATTGATTATGCTTTTTAAATTTCGATTCTGTGACGAATTTAGGACAAGATCCATAATATCTTTTCCCCTACCATGTGGGACAAATCTTAATACACTTATACGTTGTATACCCAATTTTTTTGCCAAAATAGCAATGGGATTTAACTCATTATAGTTAAAAGATAAAGGAACGAAATGTATTTCAGTTGGCAACCCTGCCGTCACCGATGCCAACATTGCTTCTATAGTGTTATTGAAACTATTGGGCGTCATAGTCACTTTTTCATGAACATTCTGAGTAGCTCCATACAAACTAAAAATACATTTAGTTACACCCAATTCCCTGAAGTTTATAAAGCGGTTATGAATGTTGGGATGACTCCCATTCGAATAAATTATAGGTTCTATTCCCGATTTAGAAGACTTTTCTATCGTTCTTTCGAGAGGTTCCCACAAAAGAGGTTCACCACCAGAGAATTCAATTTGCTTTACACCCATATTATTAGCTTCAGCAATTAATCTCATACAATCATCTTCTTTCATTTCAATAGAGTTTGATGAGGAGGCATTGCTCGAACAATGTATACAATTTAAATTGCAATGGTGGGTAACTTCAATTTTTATTTCTTTAAGGTTAAATTCTTGATATTTCATTAGTGATTTATACTCTCATTTATTTTCCATTTGGGTGGAAACCAATAATCGATAGGTTTTAAATTTGGCTTGAAAAGCTGTTTTATTTTCGTACGACCTCCCTTCAATTTAAATTCTGGGTGTGCGAGTCGAGCGTATTTATCAACCTCGCAAAAAATATTCTGACAATCTATTAGCTTCAAGTGCCTTCCCCATAAGGATTGAAATTTTAATCCCAATCTCTCGAATTCATCTTCCTGCTTATCAACTACAAATCGAATTATTTCCTCTTTATTTAACCCCCCTAAATCTAAAAAACACTTATGTAGTCCGTTTTTTGCACCTGGACCAGGGACTACGAATTCGTTTTCTGGAAAGTTTGTTATTTCGCTATAATTAATATCGGTAAGAAATTGATAAGCCAAAAATTCTCCTATCATGGGGTAAGATCTCAAAAGTTCGAATGCATCTTGCATTCTTTTCATTTCAGCTAACTTTAATGGCAGTCCATCTGACATCATCATCTCCAATACTTTCAGGCAATTTCTGTGTTTTTTAGCATGTCCGAAAAGTTTTTTACCAGGAGGCATTATATATGCAGCAGAAAAGATTCGTTTCCCAGAACCCATAGCTTTAGTTAGTACACTATCATACTTTTTAAATGAGTAATCGCTATAAGTTGGCATACCGAATTTATTAACAAGAAGCTCCCATGTTTCTATTTTGTTGAATAGTTTAAATAAGATAATTCTAAAAAATACTTCTTCAAAACTTTGATTCCCTCCTTCAAAGTAAATGACATTTTTTATCAAATATTGACTAACCCTGTCTGTAGCCCGGTAGGTGTTTGTAAATCTGTGTCGTTGTAAAATAGGATCAGCAGTCCATGGATATTTTTCTTTATGAAATCTTTTAAAAAAAATATTCTGCCGCTCAGCTGCAAATTTCCAATATGTATAATATACAATTGTGGGTTTTGCTGGAGCAAGTTTTATAAAAACAGTTGGATAGGCCTCTTTATCTCCATCTTTTAGTTTAGGTTGTAAGTTTTGTGTCGACATTTGGTAAAATTTAATTTCATCTTGGCTAACTATTGATCCTTTATTCTTTTTCATACTGTTTTATTCTCATTTTAATAAGATCATTTAAATCTTTTAACTCGTCATCAGTTTTATTAATCTTTCCCAGCCGTGCTATCCCTGCAATGCAATTCATTTCTACAAATTTTAGCCCCAATTCATTGGCCATAAAATGACCTAATCTGCAAAGGCCTAAATAATTCCCATATGCACGATCAATAATATATTGCTGAGGGTAATAGCCGGTAATCGACAATCCACCGCCCTTTAAAGGTGAAAAAGATACTTGCTGTAAACACGGAAATCCCCTAACGGGTCTGTTATCATGATCGAGATGAGGATTAATAACAGAGGCCTGAAGAGCACTTCTCCTTTTGTTGTTATGTTCAGTCCTTGTTTTTATTATGTATTCAAGTTGATTTACCTTTTGCTTGCTGTGCCCATAGTTTATTAATCTGTCAAAATAGAGTCCGTAACGCTTGCTGACAAAATCATATTGCCTCACTTTTTCAATAATGCGCAAATAACGGTCGAATAAAACACGTCTAGGTTTTTGCGGGTTCCATAAAGATATGGGAAATATTGTATTGGCCACGGTATGACAAGTATATTTTTTATGGTTAACAAGAAGATTGTCCAATGCTTTTAGTATCGTTTTATCCTCCCCTATTTTGTCATCAATAATATCTCTGACAGTGACGATTAGAGGGTGGATTTCGGTTATACCCGGTTCAAGTAAAAGGGATACCGCTTTCCCCCAAGCATAACTAAGATTATTTTCAATGATATAATTCCGTTTATCGTTAATCATTATCATCATCCTCCAGATGTCGATATTTACAACGTCCCACATAGTTTCTTCTTGAAACTCTGACAAACGATGACCAGTTTTTTTCATAACTGGTTATTCGGCAAATTCCCGTATTATTTGCTTTATAAATATATCTGCCTGATTTCTTTTCCACACATCCTAATTTGCTACCATCTATGTCTATTTTTTCTTCTGAAATCAGGAAATCGTTATTATAAATATCTATTGGACGCCCAGTCCATCCGATATCAACAGGGATTAAGTTTTCCTGAAGATAAGCTCCAAATAAATCATTTTTTATTTCTTTAGGTGATTTTTTGAGAAGCCAATCTGCCCGTGTTTTTGTTAACTTTTTCAGCCCAAATTGCAGATGGTTAATTAATGTAGAATAGCCAACTCCTAACCAGCATGCCACTGTGTATATTTGAATCGGTGTAGCATTTTGTATATTCCACCCTCTTCGGACAAAGCCATTGATCACGGTTGTTGAAGGCATTAAAAAATATGATGCGAACAAATCTGCCGATTTCTCCTTTGGTCCTTTTTTAACAGGCTTCTTATAGTACTCTACTATGTCATCTATGTGGATTCCACGGTGTTTGAAAAAATAATGCCCAAGTTCATGCGCACAAGTGAACCGTTGCCGCCCTAAAGGTCTATGAGAAGTAACCAATATGGTTCGCCTTGGTTTCTGTATATACAATCCTTCCATGCTAGGTATATCTACAAATTTGACTTCAATGCCAATTTTTTCAGCAAAATCAAAAACACAAAATGAATCTTTTAAATCAATATTAAATCTTTTACGAATTTCGAGAGCAAGTTTAAGCGCCTCTGCACCTTTGTATGATCTTTTCAAATACATTATTTCTTAGTTTCTCCACTTTTGATTGCGGATAATACATTTAAAAGTCGATCCACATCTTCAGGCTTAAGTTTGTTGAATTCCCTGGCCGCTAATTCAACTTTTTCTTGAACTTCGTCAAATCCAGAGCTTTTTGTACTAAGCAACCATGAAATATCCACATCATAAATTGCTGAAAACTCAACTATTTCATCTGCTGAGACTTTTCTGCGACCCGCCTCAATTTCTGAAATTGCAGGTCGTTTTAGGCCTATAAGCTTTGCAACCTGACTCTGAGATAACCCAGCCAATTCTCTTGCCATCCTCAAGCGAGCAGCTATAATTCCCTTAGATAATTTATCTTTATTCATAATTCGAATCCTTAAATTTAATTTAATTTTTGGAAAATATTTTCAGCAATATCTTCAATTGTAATTTTTTTAGGTACTTTTTTATTGGGGAAAATACCAAAAATTCCAACATCGATATCCCTTCCGATTATTTCAGATATCTCTACAGTTACCTCGAAAGCGTTTAAGCTATCAAAATCTTCCAAATCTTCCAAAGGCTTTGTTGTAGGTAAAATTGGTTCATCAGGACGGCCAGTTAACTTTTGAATTCCAGAAATTGTTTCAATTAAAATGGTTACTATTTCATCACGATTCATCTTATCCTCCAATAGTTATGTTTTTTTAATTCCCTAATTGTGTTGTGTAAGATATTATTACACTATGTAAGATTATATGTCAATAGGTAAGTTAAAAAATTATTATGACAATAACCTTAGTTGTCAGATACGCAATTTCTAGATATAAAAATAATAACCTATTGAATATTATTTAAAATATTGTAACGTTTTAAACAGATATTAGAAACTCATTTTGAAATTGTTGCAAAGTAAAAATTATTTTCTTATTTTTGTGGGCATATAGACTTTGTAGCATCAAATTGCGAAAAATTGACAATTCCCTCTTTACACATTCGTCAAATATACTATAGAATTTCAGCCGTTATAGGATGTCCGTTCTGAATGTGCACAATTTTTGATAAAAACAAAAACTAACTTTATTAGTTTGAAAAATGAACTGCCGAAACCCTGAGCGGTCAAAATTGAAACCGCAAGGTTTCCTGCAAACGTGGTCGAATCAAAACCCGATAGGAGGGTTTTCTTGAAAAATTCCAGAAACAGGCCCAGTGGTATGCTCAACAGGGTCGTCCACAGATAAAACGCTATCCTTCCTTGCACTCCAGATCTGGACCATGAAATTTTCGATGAAGGCCCCGATTAAAACGCCTCAGGAAAAACCTTCCATGGGAGGCGTTTTGCACGGATTTTCCCCTTGCTTTTTAACTGTCATTCGCTTAAACCCTATCGCTGCATAAACAACACAGCAGACTATACGTTAAACGGCTTAAATAGTGTCCATCCATAAATGGTAGATTTTGGTTTCCGGCAAGGCACGAGCGAGTTTTCAACCGCAGGCATAGCGCGCTATTTCGAGGATTGAAAACGAGCGAGAACGCCGCCGGGGGCCGAAAGATGCCGTTTATGGATGGACACTAAATAAAGGCGTTGCGCTGATTGGAGCAACCATCATAAGATCTAACCTTTGGTGGCATCCAATGAAAACACTTTTTTTGCTGCGTTGTTTATGCAACGTTAGAGTAAGCATCCTGCGGTTTAACTCAAAAAAGTGGGGACAAACATTTTTGGTAAGCGTTCAGGGTTCAGGGTTTTTGAATCCTGATTCCGTGACCGTATACAAAAAAAAATGGAAAAATAATGAAACTAAATCATATTGCGATAGTATGCAGCTCCATTGAAAGGGCGGACAGATTCTATGAGGGGGTTCTCGAACTGAAAAAGATTAAATCCGGAACACTTGACCGGGTGTTTGGAGAACGACTTTTTGGTATATCTCAAGAATGTGAAATGATCCTCTATGGAAACGAGGACTTTAGGATTGAGGTCTTTGTTACCGTCTCTGATACTAAAATGAAGACCCCTTATCTTCACCTCTGTCTGGAAGTAAAAGACAGAAAATCCTTTACAGAAAAGTGTGAGGAAGCGGGTTTAACTGTTAAACGTATTTCCAAGGGAGATTATTTGATTATTTTCATCGAGGATTATGACGGAAATCTGTTTGAAATAAAGGAATCCATGACAGAATAACCGGATGAAAGTCTCTATCCCATGTCCTGGGCCTCCCTTGATAAGCGCTAAGTTATTTTTTGCGCCGGAAGGACTGTGGAAGGTTTGCTGAAAAAGATGAACATCGAACATCGAACGTCCAACATCGCCCCAGTGAAATAGAGAAAAAGTTTCACGGGGTAAAAATGTTGAATGAAAGACAAAAACAAGGGCAAGAATTTCATTTTTAGAATAATTTGAGGAGCGGAGCGACATCATTATTCGACGTTCGACGTTCGATGTTTACCCGCCTTCGGCGGCGCCAGAGGCGACCAGGGTTCGATGTTGGACGTTTATCTTTTAATATGTTGGACGTTCATCTTTTAATATGTTCGACGTTTATCGTTCAAAACAACCCTGTAGAGTATAAAAAATCCGCTTTGCTGATACCATAGTACAAATGAGATATCAGAAAAACGTTGCGGAAGAAACAATGCACAAAGAAGATCCACTTAAACAGCTCGCTATTGCCGATCCGGACCTGGCAAAGACGGTTACGGCCGCCTTGGATCAGAAAGGCTGTCCGGTTTCAAACCAGAGCATTACATTGTTGGTTGAAGAGACGTTGTGGGGGTTAGCCCGGGAGATTTCTTTCGGTCGAACCATAGCAATCGGTTATACGGATCTGATTGGGGATGTTGATCTTAAAAAAATTTATCGCTACCGGGATCTGGTCCGCAGCTTTGGTCGCAACGGTCCGACTCTGGGGCGGATTATGGCCGAGCATCTCGTGCCGGTAATAAAATACGGGGACAATCTTTTTTTAAAGCGCTTTTTGCAAACCCTTGAGATTATGCTGAACAAGGGAACATATACCCTAAAAGATCCGCTTAAGGTTCTGTCGGAATTATTAAACGGGAACCACATTGAAGCCGCATCCGCAACCCTTGACCTGCTTGGCGATACCTTTTCCCAGGATATGTCTTATGTCCAGAGTCAGCATTTTGCTCATATCCTTCCCGGTACCGTGCTTGCCTTTTCTCCTTCACGGCGAGCCTGGCAGACAGAACAGCTTGGACGCGTTATAAAGGCTGATTTTCACTTGGCCGATTCCTTTCTGGACGGCCTTGAAAAGGGACTGGATCTGCTTTCCAAAGAGGCTTTAAGCCGATTTGTTTCAATGGGGCTCGAAAAATTAAAACGCAACCCCAAACTCACAAAAAAATTTCTTTCTCTGGAATCCAAATTCGGGATCGATACATTTACCGATATGCAGGTAATCATTCATATTTCCCGGGTCCGGCAGCAGTTAAACCGTTATCTTATCGCCAGAACCGGTCTTCCAATTTCAGTGCGCCCTCTTTCTTCCCTCCCGGATTTATTAATAACGGATCCCAATAAAATAATTTTTGTCTGTTCAGACGGGAAGTTCATATACCTTCCTGATGAAATCAGCGTGTTCCCCCATAAAGCCGAAAACATAAACCTATATAAATGCCTTGCAAGACTTGAAGCAGGACACTATGAGTTTGGCACCTTCGATTTTGATCTTGAAAAAGCCATAGAAAAATGCCGGGACATTGCGGAATTAAAAGATTATGATTTGGAATTTGATTTAATCCAAAATTGGGAAGATCTATCTGATCTGGAACGTTTTTTCTCGTATTTTCCGGTCACGGCGCTGGCAGCGGATCTGTTCACAATCTTCGAACACGGCCGTATCAGATTTATGTTGCACCGTCAGTATCCGGGCCTGGTCAGGCAGACCCTTCCCGTGCTTCAACGAGAAGCTGAACTTATGATTAAAAACCATAAGCCGGTTGAAATCGTCTTTCTTTTGTATCTGTGGATTGCCCTCGGTATTTCAGAAAAAGAACATTTTGGTATGGACACTAAAATATATAGTCATACCAAGAACTTAAAAAATCTGTTTGAAACAACAATAAATGAAGATTCTACGGTTGAGTCCTGTGCAGAACTTGTTGTCAGAATATATCCGGAAATGGAAAGACTTTTGAACCAGACGTCATATTATAGAAAAGAGCTTGAAGAATTTTACAAACCCATGCAAACACCCTTTGGCCGTAGATTAAGGCCTGATCTTTTTTTCTCGGCGAATCGGAAATATGAGCGTTTAGCCAGGACCTTAAAGGTTCAACTCGGGGAAAAGGGGTTTGAAGTCTACACATCGGATATTAAAAAACGCCTGATGGAAAACAACGGTATGGTTTCCCATAAGGACCTGAAAAAAATTATATTATGTTTTCGGGAAAACCACGGGCCTCATATGTTACCCCAACAAAAATTTTCCATAGACTTGTCCTGGCTGGATCTGTCCAAGCTTCTCGGCACTGAGAACACTACCGTGCTTCAGAAAGAAGATTTTTCCGGCACTGTTACCTGGCACAAAGAATGGGACTGCAACTTGCAGGATTACCTGCATTCTCATGTGAGAGTGCTCGACAAATCTTTAACCGAAAAAGAGAGCCATTTCTATAAGTTAACATTGAAACATCACAGGGGGCTGGTAAAAAGGATACGCTATGCTTTTGAACTGTTGAAACCCGAGGGTCTTATAAGATTAAGACAATGGATGGAAGGAGATGAGTTCGATTACCGGGCACTGTTAGACTTTGCCATAGATAAAAAGGCGGGAAAAATTCCATCGGACAGGCTGTATATCAAACACATCAAACAGACCAGGGATGTTGCCGTGCTCCTGCTTGTCGATCTATCACGTTCAACAGCAAACGCTGTTTTTGGTTCACACGCCACCGTTCTGGATGTCGAGAAGGAAGCTATCGTACTTTTTTGTGAAGCGCTGGAAGTTGTGGGAGATGCCTTCGCCATTGCAGGTTTTTCCGGAACCGGACGCTTGGGAGTTGATTACTTTCGCATAAAAGATCTTGATGAAAATATGGATGATACTGTCAAGCGGCGTATTAATGCCATGGCGCCCCAACGGAGCACTCGGATGGGGGCCGCCATCCGCCATGCGACCCGTCAACTTAAAAAGATTTCTTCAAAAGTCCGTTTATTGATTATTTTAGGTGATGGGTTCCCCAACGATGTTGATTATAAGCAAAATTATGCAATTGAAGATACACGAAAAGCCATATTCGAGGCGCGTTCGAAAAACATATATGCTCATGCCATAACCGTTAATTTTGCAGGAGATCCCAAGCTGGATGATCTTTACGGAAACGTTCATCACAATGTTATATCTGACGTTCGCGAACTCCCCGACAAACTTTTACGGATTTATGGAAGTCTGACCAGACATTAACTAGTGTCCATCCATAAACGGCATCTTTCGGCTTCCGGCGGCGTTCTCGCTCGTTTTCAATCCTCGAAATAGCGCGCTATGTCTGCGGTTGAAAACTCGCTCGGGCCTTGCCGGAAACCAAAATCTACCATTTCTGGATGAACACAAAATAGTTTTATCCAGAAATTTATAAAAGGCACAAATTAAGTTTCCAATACAGAAATGAGCAATTTTTCGCAAGGTCAAGGAAATCAAGGAATTACGCGGAGGCGTACAAGTGGTACGCCGCACAAGTAATTCCGCAGATTGACGCAGAGATTGCGGAAAAGGGCCATTTCTGGATGGAGACTAACTAAATTGCAAATTTCAATAGGAAACATGGTCAATAATTTGCGATTTGTTATTTGTTTTTTCTTTCCGAGCCGGAGGCCGGTTTATCCGGGCCAGGGTTCATGAAAAAATTCCAGGGCAATCTACCCTGAAACTTTAAAAACGTGAACGGTTACGATATTTGTTTCATTTCCAGGAAGTTGCTTTATTGACAATGCATTGATCAAGCATTAATGTTATAAGTTACGCGTGATTTACTCGTAATAGTCTTTTACTAAGACATTATTTGAGCAAGGAATCCATATGAAACAAGTTCATAAAAAAGAAAAAGAACAGTTCAAAAAGCTTTTTAAACAAGAAAATATTGATCATTTCGAAGATAGATTCAATATTCTGGAAGTTTTTCTTCAGACCGAGCACCACGTTACCGTTGCCGAACTTGTTCAGCTTCTTAATGAAAATGGATATGAATTAACTCCTGATTTTGTCCGGGACACGTTGAAGCTTATGTGCCGTTTTGGTTTTGCCCAAAAAATGAGGTTCAACAATGGACAAGTGCGCTATGAACACAGACATTTAGATCAACATCATGATCATATGATCTGTACAAAATGCAAAAATATTTTTGAGTTTGAGAACGAAGAGCTAGAAAGCCTGCAGATTCAGATTGCTGCGGATTATAATTTCCACATGCTTCGTCACAAAATGGAAATCTACGGTATCTGTTCCAAATGCCTTAAAGATCGCGAACAACTCATGACGCTTGTCAATGCCAAACAGGGTGAACGGTTTGAAATCAAAGATTTTATCGGAGGTGCGACGGCACGCATGCGCCTATTGTCCATGGGTTTGAGAATTGGTGACAAGATAGACGTTGTTACCAATTTGGACAGAGGACAATTGGTGGTTGCCATAGATTACAACCGGTACGCCCTGGGCCGCGGGATGGCAAAGAAGATACTGGTGGAACCTATTAGAAGGTAACCGGGGGAGATTCGTTCATGTTGTTAAGCAATTTAAAAGAAAATCAGACTGCAAGAATCGTTCATATCGGAGGTAACGGGGCTCTGCGTAGAAGAATACTTGAAATGGGGCTCCTTAAAGGTTCCGAGGTCTATGTTGAAAAATATGCGCCCCTGAAGGATCCTATCGAGTTAATTGTAAAAGGTTATCATGTGTCACTTCGGGTTGAGGAAGCCGCACAAATTACTGTTGATAATGTCAAATAGAAGTATCAATTTTGAAAAAATATCGCATTCAGATAATCCGTAATGAATCAAAAACGCCTTTCAATAGCCCTGGCAGGCAATCCTAATTCAGGCAAAACCACAATATTTAATAATATGACCGGCACTCGACAGAAGGTCGGAAACTGGCCGGGGGTAACTGTTGAAAAAAAAGAAGGCAACGTCAAAAAATTCGGATATGATTTAAAAATTATAGATCTTCCCGGAACCTACAGTTTAACGCCCTTTACCATAGAAGAGATTATTGCCCGTGACTTTGTTCTGGAAGAACGTCCGGATGTTGTGATCGATATTATCGACGCATCCAACCTGGAACGAAGCCTTTATCTGGCAACCCAGTTTAGAGAGATAGATTGCAAGGTGCTGTTCGCTCTAAACATGGCAGACGTCGCCCGATCACGGGGATTCAAAATTGATGGTAAAAAACTTTCTGAACTTCTCGATGTGCCTGTGGTTTTTACCGTCGGAAATAAAAACCAGGGCATTGATACACTTCTGGAAAAAGCCATAGAACTGGCAGAATCGAGTTATGAAATTCCTCAAAAACGGAGAGTCAAATACAGTAAAGATATTGAAAATTCGATTTCCAGTCTAAAGTCCTTTCTCGAAAACTGGACGGAAGGGTCAATTCCTTACAATACCCGATGGACAGCCATAAAGCTTTTGGAAGACGACAAAATCGTAAAGAAGCGTGTCCTCAACAAGGCCGGAGAAAACAGCCGGGAGATTCTTCAGGAAGTCCAGAAACACCGGGACTTTCTTGTGGACCGTTTCGATGAGGATCCGGAAATTGTAATGACGGAGGAGCGTTACGGATTTATCGCCGGAATCATCAAAGAAGTACTTACAACCTCTACAAAACAGCGTATCGATATTTCACGCAACATTGATCTGGTTCTTACCAACCGATTTTTCGGCTTCCCCATCTTTATTTTTTTTATCTGGGCCATGTTCCAGCTAACGTTTTCGCTGGGAGCCTATCCCATGGAATGGATCGACATGGGAGTTAACTTTGTTTCAAAATCCTTAGCCCATGTTCTTCCGAATAATCTTTTTAAGGATTTCCTTTTGGATGGAGTCATCGCAGGGGTTGGGAGCGTTGCCATCTTTCTGCCGAATATTTTAATTCTTTTTTTCTGTATCGCACTTTTTGAAGATACAGGATACATGTCCAGAGCGGCCTTTCTGATGGACAAGATCATGCACCTTATCGGACTTCACGGCAAATCCTTCATTCCCATGTTGATGGGTTTCGGGTGCAATGTTCCGGCCATTATGGCGTCCCGCACCCTTGAAAGTGAGAAAGACCGCACGCTCACTATTCTTATCACCCCTTTTATGTCATGCTCGGCAAAACTGCCGGTTTATATTGTACTTGCGGGTGCATTCTTCGGTGCCAGGGCCGGGACCGTTATCTTCGGCATATACCTGGCAGGCATTATACTTTCCATTGTCACCGGCCGCCTTTTCCGATCCACCCTTTTAAGAGGCGCTGACGCACCGTTTGTCATGGAACTTCCGCCGTACAGAGCCCCTATGATAAAAAGCCTGTTGATTCATATGTGGGATCGGAGCAAGATTTTTTTAAAAAAGATGGGAGGCATTATCCTCGCCGGTTCGGTTGTGGTATGGACACTGTCGGCATTTCCTCATAACATATCGTACTCATTGGACTATAACTCAAAAATCGCAGAGGTCAATGCATCTTATAACGCCGAAATTGAAACTGTCCGTGAATCCGACAAAAAGCTGCTCGCAAAAAAACGAGACGTTGCGGTTGCAGAACTTATAAAAGCAAAGAAGGCTGAAAAAGCTGAAAAATCTTTTATGGGCAGTATAGGGAAAGTGCTTGCACCCGTGTTTGCGCCCATAGGTATCGACTGGCGCGGCAGTATAGCCCTTCTTACCGGTTTTGTTGCCAAAGAAATCGTTGTAAGTACCATGGGAATACTTTATGCTGCCGATGAAACAGAAGATTCGGCAGCACTCCAAAACGCACTGTTATCTTCCGGCATGACATCTCTGGGGGCTCTTGCAATGATGGTTTTTGTACTTTTATATATGCCGTGTCTTGCAACCGTAACTGCCATCAGACGTGAAACCGGTTCCTCTAAATGGATGATTTTCAGCGTTGTTTACAGTACATCCCTTGCGTGGATTGTTGCTTTCTGTATATATCAGGGGGGAACATTTCTAGGAACTTAACATGCCGCTTTTTAAACCAGCCTATATTGAAACTTCTAAAAAGGGATTGCTTTCGGAAAAGATTGAGAAAGCCTATGAAATTTTGAACTCCTGCACCCTTTGCCCCCGAAAATGCAAGGTAGATCGACTATCCGGTGAAACCGGTATATGCAAAACCGGTGAAAAAGCATATATTTCAAGCTTTAATTCTCACTTTGGAGAAGAGGATCCTCTGGTGGGCACCCATGGATCCGGCACCATTTTTTTTACCCACTGCAATCTGTTGTGCATCTTCTGCCAGAATTACGATATAAGCCACCTGGGTCATGGTGAACAGATATCCAATGAAAAGATTGCCGATATAATGATCCATTTACAAAATGCAGGATGCCACAACATTAATTTCGTTACCCCATCCCATGTCGTGCCTCAGATCCTTTCCGCCGTTGAAATAGCAGTCGATAACGGTCTTTCAGTCCCCCTGGTTTATAACACGGGCGGTTATGACCGTGTTGAAACCCTGAAACTGCTTGAAGGTGTATTTGATATCTATATGCCCGATTTCAAATTCTGGGATCCTGAAATTTCAAAGACCGTTTGCGACGCCGAAGATTACCCGGAGGTGGCCCGAAAGGCGCTTATTGAGATGCATCGCCAGGTCGGTGATCTTATTACTGATGAATCGGGTATTGCCAGGCGGGGGCTTTTGGTACGGCACCTTGTTTTACCCCATGGACTTGCAGGAACACGCGAAATAATGAGATTTATTGCAAATAAAATTTCATCCAACACTTATGTAAATATAATGCCCCAGTATAGGCCCTGCGGCAGAGCCGCAGAGATAAAGGAACTTTCTGATTACCTTTCACAAAAGGATTATAAAACGGCCTTGCAGGCGGCAACGGAAGAAGGGGTTGAACGACTCGACAGCCGAAAACGCAGGTTTATCTTTCTGTAACCTGTATCTCCCTGATCTCTAATGAAGAATTCCATTGACTTTTTGTTCAATGATAGTTCAATTGTTGAATCTAAAAAGATAGTCCTGAAGAAATCTGCAAAGGTGCAATCTTTAAAAATGAAACACTGTGCATTGATGATAATAATTCTGCTCTTGTTATTCAGCAGCGCGGCTTCGGCTGAACGATTGGCCGTTGCGGTTTCAGTGGCCAATGTACGTTCCGGACCCGGAAAAAATTACGACATCTTATGGGAAATCGAAAAATACCATCCCCTGAATGTTTTTAAAAAATCCGGTCAATGGTATCATTTTCGAGATTTTGAGGGAGATGAGGGGTGGATTTATAAACCGATTGTCCGTAATATTCCATCGATTATTACAAAAAAAGAAGAATGCAATATTCGATCCGGTCCGGGCACCGGTTTTGCGATAGTATTCACGGTTGAAAAGGGAATTCCGTTTAAGGTTATAAAACGCAAAGGGAGCTGGATTTACGGTCAGCATGCTGATGGAGACAAGGGGTGGATCCATAAGTCTCTAGTCTGGTAAAATGTTCGATTTATTGATAATTCAAAAGTACTATCGATAGGCTAAGTTCATACAAAAGATAAAGTAATGTTTACCGGTCAGAAATTTAAGCACAGAAAGTTAGTTGTGGGAGTTGGATCGGCTCTTGTGGATATACTTGCCCGTGAAAACGACGAATTTTTGCAGAAAACCGGTGCGATAAAGGGCGGGATGAAATATGTTGACAAAGAGTTCATAGAGCTGACAATGTCACGAGCATCCAAAAAACCGACTATGGTTCCGGGTGGTTCTGCCTGCAACACGGTTATAGGTATTGGCAAACTCGGTGGACATGCCCGCTTTGTCGGCAAAAGAGGCAAAGGTAAAATAGGAGAATTTTTTGAAACAAATTTAAGAAAAAACAATGTCGATCCCGTGCTTTTTACATCATCTTCATTCACCGGAAGAGTCCTTTCCATTATCACGCACGATGCACAGCGTTCCATGTTTACATTCCTTGGTGCATCTTCAGAAACACAACCCGAAGAAATCACAAAAAAATGCTTTGAAAATGCGGCAATTGTACATATCGAAGGGTATCTTCTTTTTAACGAGGATCTGATACTCGCAGCATTAAATGCCGCGAAAGAGGCCGGAGCACTAGTATCTCTCGACCTTGCCAGTTTTACGGTTGTTGAGGAGTCCAAAGTTCTTATTAAAAAAATTGTAAAAGATTTTGTTGATATTTTGCTTGCCAATGAGGATGAAGCACTGGCATTTACAGGATACTCGGATGAAATAAAAGCGGCCGGCTCTCTTTCTGAACACACGCATATTGCAGCACTTAAGGTTGGAGAACGGGGAAGTTACATTGCCCATGGCGACAAAATCATAAAGATTGAACCCATGGCACCCGACACCGCTGTTGATACCACAGGAGCCGGAGACCTATGGGCATCGGGTTTTCTGTTTGGACTGGTTAACGGCTATAGCCTTGAACAATGCGGTAACCTCGGCTCAGCATGTGGTCATGAAGTGTGTCAGGTAGTAGGAGCAAACATCCCGGAACAAGGATGGCAGAGAATAAAAAAATATTGGAGGAATCATGGCGAAAAAAAGGGTGTCCCGATCCCGGAAAAGAGACCTGAATGAACCCGATGAGTTTATAAGCTTCTGGACAAAACTATTTAACTTGATCTTTGAATATAAGCTGATTCTTTCAAGCGCTTTGGGGGTTATGGTTGTCATTATTATTGTCATTATGGGGATGGTGTACTTTACAAAAAAATCCGAAGATAAAGCCTTTGCTTTGCTTCAGCAGGGAATCATCAACTACCAAACAAAATTGAAAAATAGCACTCCGGAAAAAGCTTTTCTTGATGTGGAAAATGATTTGCAGCTTATTATGGATAAATATTCAAATAGAGACGGGAGCAAACTGGCAAGTTTTATTTATGCGAATATGTGTTACACCGCTAAAAATTATGACAAGGCAATAGAGCTTTACAAAAAATCGCTAATAAATTTTAATGACGAAATGTTTATTAAAAACTTAATTTTAAACGGACTGGGCTACTCTTATAAAGCAAAAAAAGATTTTAAAACCGCAGCCAGGTATTTTGAAGCCATTGCTTCAGCACCGGATTATACCATCAAAGACGAGGCTCTTTTCAACTTGGGAGAGCTTTATGCCGCTATGGGCGATCATGATAAGAGCATAACTGCCTTTAAGAAAATCCTATCTGATCATTCTGGCTCCATGTATATTGAAATTGTAAAGGAAAGAGTAACGGGGTAGGCGTATTTCAAAAAAAAATGACTAATCGGAACGCTTCCGATTAGTCATTAAGGAAAAAAACAGATGAAGAAATTATTAGGTTGAGAATTAGTTATGCAATTTGCTTGCCATATTTTTAAAAAAAATAAATATAATCCATAAAATACCATATCGCATGAATTTTCAGCAAGTTAAAAATAAGTTAAAAATCCAATCCATAAAAAAGTATCCAAGGAAACCAAAGTATGACCCAAAAAAAGTTTCCGTTTGGATACCAAATGGTTTCCAAATGGAAACCCAAGGTGTCTTCTATCCATTAATAATGAAATAATAAGAATAAAACGGTTGCGTTTAATTTTTAAAACCAACCTAATAACTTCGAACTAATAAATTCGATATTTATTTATTTTTTTATTAAATCCGCTTTTCCCGATTCCGAGGAGTTCGGCAGCTTTTGATTGAACATTATTTGTCAATTTCAAAGCCCTTTTAATCATCATTTTTTCTATTGTTGTAACGGTTGCGTTTAATTTTGCATCAAGTGGTATACTGTCAAGAAACTGGGCTTCTTTAACATTGCCCTTAAAATCTTTTGGAAGGTCAGACAGCCTAATAACTTCGCCAGGGCACAGGATCATCGCCCGTTCAATGACATTTTCCAGTTCACGAACATTTCCGGGCCAACTGTAATCGTAAAAAAGACGTTCGACCTCCTGATCAAGACCGGTTACAGGATCTGCAGATCTTCGTTCATCTCCATATTTATGTATAAAGTGGTCAACAAGGAGGAGAATATCCTCCTGGCGCCCCCTTAAAAAGGGGAGGACAATATGGACCACATTCAGTCGATAATAGAGGTCCTCCCTGAATCGTCCCTGTTCCATCTCTTCTTTGAAATTTTTGTTTGTAGCGGCAATAATACGAATATCGACAGAAATCGGTCTAACGCCCCCAACCCTTTCGAAAACTTTTTCCTGAAGAATCCGTAAAAGTTTTACCTGAAGGCTTTGCGAAAGCTCGCTTATTTCATCAAGAAACAGGGTCCCGCCGTCGGCCAGTTCAAAACGGCCTTTCTTCATGGCTACGGCACCGGTGAACGCTCCTTTATCATGGCCAAAAAGTTCGCTTTCAAGGAGGGATTCGGCGAGTGCGCTGCAGTTCACAGCAACAAAAGGCTTATCCCGCCGCAGGCTGTTAAAATGAATCGATTTTGCGACCAGTTCCTTTCCGGTGCCGCTTCCACCTTCAATTAAAACCGTAGCTGTGGTCGGCGCGACTTTCCGTATCGTTTCAAAAACATCCTGCATCACTTTACTTTTTCCGATGATGTTTCCGAAACTATATTGTAATTCCACAGCATTCCTCAATTGCCGGTTTTCTTTGATCACCCGATACATAGAAATGGCCTTGTTCACATAAAGAATCAACCTGTCGTTGTCGAAAGGTTTGAGGATATAGCTGTAGGCGCCTTTCTGCATAGCCTCCACGGCCTTATCCACTGTACCGTAAGCCGTCATCATAATTACCGGAAGCTCCTCATCTTTGGCCTTGATTTTCTCCAAAAGTTCCATACCGTCCATTGAAGGCATTTTCATATCTGTGAGTACCAGGTCAACGTCGGTGTTTTTCAGTATTTCAATCGCTTCAAGTCCGCTGTTGGCCGCGAAGGTTTCAAAACCTTCTTCTTCGAGAACCGCACCTAATATAAGCGGATAATTTTTTTCATCATCTACAATCAGGACCGTCTCCATGACTATACTCCCTGCTCTACGGGTATTCTTACGGTCACTCTGGCACCGGATACCGATCGATTGCTAATCTGGACGCTTCCACCGTGAGATTCTATAATATTTTTTACAATACCAAGCCCCAGTCCGGTCCCTTTTGCCTTGGTGGTGAAAAAGGGATCCCATATCTTTTCCATAATATCTTCTGCGATACCCTCCCCCTGATCTTCAAAAAATATTTCCACTGCATTATCACTTGAACAGATTTGCACATTAATTTTACCGCGTTGCGGCATTGCCTGCATGGCATTGATTAAAATATTAAGGAATGCCTGATAAAGCATATCGGAATCGGCCGTTATCTCCGGAAGGTTATTATCATAATGTTTATCAATAATATATCCTTTCTCTTTAATCTGTGATTCCAGAAAGGTTATGTTTTTTTCAATAATATCGTCGATTTTGCACAATGTCAAATTTGGGGTTTTGGGTTTCGCAAAATTCAAAAAGTCTGTTATGATATTATTTAATCGGAAAGATTCTTCAATGATTATATTTGGGATCGGATTTGAAGGATCGTAGTCGGCCATCTTTTTCTTTAACAGTTCGGAGGAACTCATAATAATACCCAGCGGGTTACGGATTTCATGAGAGATTCCCGCTACCATTTCACCCAGAGAAGATAAATGTTCTGAACGACTTAACTGTTCTTTTAGCCGTATTCTTTCCAAAGCGCGCTTTTCAATTATAGCCTCCCCTCTCTTGACGACATACAAAAGCACTAAAAAAAGAGCGCCCATTACCACGGTGCAAGTATTAATAATTCTTATCTGGATACTGAAAATCGCTTTATAATCTTCTGTTAAGTCCTGTACGATTTCAACAACACCGAGTACCGGACCTGATATACGTGAAAGCGGCCGCTCCGCGCGTAGCGGCGCAAAAGTAATTAATTTGCTGTGAGGCAAAAATCCCAGAAATATCTCGAACCAATTGCCCCTTTGAAAAAGTTTTGAAGTGGACTTGCCTGAAAGTGCATCCTGATAGCCTTTACCCCCGGCATCTTTTTTGCCGACCAGCGATGAGTCGAAGCTATAAGAAATTGTATTATTTATATCATAGATGTTGACCATATCGATCTTGAAGCTGTGAAGTGTGCTTCTGACGACCTTGTCCATGTGCTCAAACTGTATTTTATCACTGAGCTGAATCTTGCCAAATTTCAGTGCAACAGGAATTATGAACTGTAAAAAGACTTGATGGTTCAAATTTTCTATCAGAAGCTTGGCGTAATCTTCACTTTTTTTCTGCTGCATGGTCCTTGCCAGGTGGGTGTTAAGTAAAGAGAGGAGCAATGTTCCAATAAATATTACCGTAAGGCTTGTAAAGGTAAAGTATTTGACCAGCCTAAACGGCTTGACTTTTTCTTCTGATGAGTGGGTGTCCATAGATAAAGTAAATTTTTCGGAACTCATATGTTTGATAAATTCGTAAAAGTTCGTTTTTTGACCTTTTACGAAACTATCATATATGGAACCTGATGATTAAAGTCAAGGTAATGCTTTATTTCCATTGACAATATATACCTTGAACGGTCACAATTTACGCCTTTAGATTCTTAAATTCTGACGGAGGTATCAGGTGTCAGGTGTCGGTTTTAGCGAAAAAGGTTCTAAACACTGACACCTGACACCTGGAACCTGGTGTGATGAAAAGTTGACAAAAAAATGCAGGTTATGACCATCTTCAATATAAAAAAGCACCGGTCAATTTTATGGTACCTAACCATATGTTTCGATAGAATTGTTATATTGTATATATTTTGACGTTCTTATTTAACACTATATATGGTCACTTTATTAATCAGACCACAAAATAAAGTAATTAACTCAAATTTATCTATAATTATATATAAAAGCTCTTGAAATTAGTTATAATTTAAGGTAATATTGATTTAAACTTAAAATTAATTTATTAAAATTAATTTATTTGCCGATATAACAAATTTAGTTATTATTTTTTTATTTTGTATAAAGGTTATTGAATGAAAGAAAATTCTGTAAAGAAAATTAGAGAGTCTTTACTAATGAGCAAGACCGAACTTGCCAGAAAGGCAAGCATATCTCCCATTACGATTGCACGCATTGAAAAAGGCATGCCTTGCCGCCTGGATACTCAGCGAAAAATTATTCTGGCACTTGGTTTCAGCCTCTCTGACAAAAACAAAATATTTGGCGATTAATAGTATATCATGATTTTTGGAAAAAAAACTCATCTTATCGGCCTTGATATAGGTTCCAGAACTATAAAGGTTGCTGAAATAGTTGATAAAAAAACAAGTCATATCTTTAAAAGTTTCCACACGATTAATCTTGAACCGGGGATAATCGAAGAAGGTGCTGTTAAAGATCCTGAAACTGTTTCTGAATCTATCCGTAAAATCTACAAGGAAGCGAAACTCAAAGAAAAGAATGTTGCCATCTCCATCGGGGGGTACTCGGTAATTGTCAAAAAGATCAACGTTCAGAAAATGACCGAAGAAGAGCTGAAGAGGACAATCCATTTTGAAGCGGAACAGTACATTCCGTTTGATATAAGCGATGTTAATTTAGATTTTCAAATACTCGGGGAAAGCGAACACAATCCAAATCAAATCAGTGTGCTTCTGGTTGCGGCCAAAAAGGAAATGGTTAACGAATATATCAATCTGGTCCGGATGACCGGGCTTAATGTCCGTATAATAGATGTTGATGCGTTTGCTCTCCAAAATATTTTTGAATTTAATTATGATCCAGGGGATGAAAATATAGCTCTTATTGATATTGGAGCCAGCAAGACATCATTGAACATCCTGAAAGATAATGCTTCTGTATTCATGCGCGATGTTTCGCTGGGATGCGGACAGATAAACGAAAAAATCGCTTCCCTTGTGGAGTGTTCTTTAGCGAAAGCCGAAGAGATTAAACTTGGCGGACAATCAGACATAATTTCCCCTGAAGATCTGAATGGCATTGTTTCATCAGTGGTAACCGACTGGTGTACTGAACTAAAACGCGCTCTTGATTTCTTTTACTCTACATTCCCTGAAGATCAAATAACAAAGATTATTCTTAGCGGCGGTGGGGCCAACATTAAGGAGTTTCGACAACTTCTGGCTGTGGAAACCTCAAGCGACGTCGAAATTATAAATCCTTTTCAAAACTTTTCCATCGACAGTGACCGTTTTGATTCTTCTTATCTTGAGCAGATAGCTCCCCAGGCTGCTATATGTATGGGTCTTGCATTAAGAAAAATTGGTGACGAATGATACGAATAAATCTGCTACCTTATCGAGAAGTACGTGAAAAAGAGAAAATTCATAAACAGATGAATATATTTTTCTTCTCTTTTTTAGTTGTTGTTGTCATCTTGCTTGTTTATAATATGAATTTGCAAAAAAGAATCGATCGTTTAAATACAAAGATAGCAAACAATAAAAAATTGTTGACCAAATTTGAAAAGCAGGCAAAGGAAGTAGATAGAATAAAAAATGAGTTTAACAATTTAGAGAAGAAGACGAAAGTAATCAACAATCTTGAGAAAAAACGCGAAGATGCCTTCTTTCTGCTTGACAACATGACAAAGATAGTTGCTGAGAACACGTCACGTTCCAGATCAGATTCATTGTCAAACAAGGATAACAAGTCTGTTAAGCGATTATGGTTCACCAATTTTGAAGCAAAAGGAAACAATATCGGCATCAAAGGGATTGCCATGGATAATAAAACGGTAGCCGATTTTATGACCCGTTTAGAAGTTTCAAAACTTTATAAAAATGTAAACCTGGAAACGCTTAAACAAAAAAAAATAAGCAAATTAAATCTAAAAAGCTTCGAAATTACTTGCAATAAGATTTCTTTGAATACATCGAAAAGTAAAAAGTAAAAATTGCTCCAGACAGGGCAAAAAAAATGAAGAAGATCGAAATTTTGAAATTAAAGGGATTTTTATTAGAAAAGATTGATAATTTCGGAAAGCTTCCAAAATTTTACAGGATTTTGATATGTTTTGGGATTTTTTTGATACTTATTGGGCCCTTCTTTTATTTTTCTTATCAGCCTAAAGTGAAAAAAATTGACCAATTAAAAACCGAACATGAAACTCTGGAAACAAAACTTGTCAGGGCAAAAGAAAAGGCAAAACGGATTAAATATTTCCAGGATAAGCTGAAAAAGGCAGAAACGGATTTTAAAGTGGCCGTGAAAAAACTCCCCGAAAAAAAAGAAATACCTTCTCTGCTGTCAAGCATTTCCCGATCCGGTCATGATGCCGGCCTGGAATTTTTGTTATTTGAGCCGAAAAATGAACTTACCAAAGAATTCTATGCTGAAATTCCTGTATCAATAATAGTTACGGGCAACTATCATAAAACCGCTCTTTTCTTCGACAAGGTGGCAAGGTTACATAGGATCGTTAATATGGACAATATTAAAATGACCGCAACAAAGGAAAGGGGTAAACTTAACACATCATGCACTGCTGTAACTTATAGGTTTGTGGAAACGAAACCCGAAAAAAAGGATAAGCAAAAAAAATAAACAACAACCATAAATCATGGATAAAATAATTGTCATAATACGCAGTTTCATCTGTTTCATCTGTATATTTTCCCTTTGGGTGGGTTGTGATAAAAAAGCTGGGCCGCCCCCAAAGTCCAGGAAGATTACCAAAAAGATCATTATTGACAAAAAGGATGCGTCAAAACCTCAACTGCCCCAAAAAACCGACATCCCAAAATCCGGATCAAAACAAGTAACGGCCAAGCCCATAGCAAAAGTTTCACCGGATATTTCAAAGGGAGAGGTCGGTAATTTAAAAGAAAAACGGGTTGCTTCAGTATCCAAGACAACCGAAAAAATCGAAACACCGAAAATAAACGATTTTTACAACCCTGAAGGAAAACTTGATCCATTTGCACCATTGATCAAAGAAAAACCCGTGGCCTTACCGGTTAAGCATAGAAAAGCAGTTCGGCGTAAGCTACTCACACCCCTTGAAAAACTCGATTTAAGCCAGCTCAAACTAGTAGCAATATTACGCGCCCAGAGCGGGAACAAGGCCCTGGTTGAAGAGGATTCGGGGAAGGGGTACATAATAAAAAAAGGGACTTACATCGGGACAAACGCAGGCAGGGTAACAAATATATTACCGGACAGGATCATTGTTGAGGAAGAGGTTGAAGATATTTACGGTAAAATTTCTGTTCGTAAAAAAGAAATGGAATTGAAACCTCCTGGAGAAGAATAACATGAATGGTAACATCAAGAGATGGTCAAAGATTGGGGCTATTATCTTCTTTTTGGGAATGTTGATGACGTTTTTGGCTGGGTGTGCGTCAAACACCATCGCAGTTAAAGATACAAAAAAGAATGCGGGCCAATCTTTTGAGCCCAAGCATATAACCGGCATAAGCGCAAGCGAGGACTTAACATCGTCTATAATATGGATCAGAGGGAACCGGCTGCTTACCTACACTTCGGTCAAACAACCTTTCCCCCTGGGGGTTTTGGTTTATTTTCCTGAAACTGCTCTGGGCGATATCAATACTTCCTATGTACCGGACAGTGACATTGTGAGTTCAATCAAGGCTTCTGAATTAACAACCAAAGGACATACATCCCGAGTTGAAATATTATTAAAAAAAGACGCTTCTTATGAAGTAACCAGCGAAGATACGGGCCTTAAAATATCATTCAATAAGGAATCTAAAGTTCCCGTTTCTATCGATACAAAATTAGAGATCAAAGAAACATCGAGCGATAAATTGCGAAATGCCAAGGAACCGCCGGCCTTGTCTGAACAGGAAAAATTAGTTGCGAAAACCACAGCAAATAAAACGGTTACACCTCAAATTAAAAAAGACAAACCCGCCTGGATTAACCGGATAGATTTTTCAGGTGAAGAAGGCGGCAAATCGACAATTATTATCGGGACCACAACACCGATCAAATACGACTTAAAAAAGATCGATGATAAAAAGCTCCTGCTCAATCTTTATAATACAAGGCTTCCGGAATATCGCCAGCGCCCATTGGTTACCACACGGTTTCAAAGCGCTGTTGATCGTATAACACCGGTTCAGACACCGGCCATGAAAGATACCTCTCTGGTTACCATTGAATTGCGAGAATCCGTACCCTATTTCGTGGAACAGACGGATAGTCTTCTGTTGCTCCATTTTGAAGCTTCTTCAATATCTCCCAGGCCTTTTGATAAAGCCAAGCTTCCATTATGGAAAAAGGTTATGACCCGGCCGTCTGTCGATACAGAAGCAAAAAAAGAAGAGGCCGCTTTGGGTGCTGCTTATGATATTGACCGCCGAAAAACCACCGATACAATTACGGGTATGAAAAGATCTCTGGATTTTTATCGGACGGAGACTCAAAAGAAATATGTTGGGGAAAAAATCGCAGTCGATTTTTTTAGAACCAATATTAAAAACGTATTTCGCATTATACGGGAAGTCAGCGGAGAAAACTTTGCCATTGACAAGGATGTAACCGGTGAGGTTACGTTGAGCCTTGAAAAACCCATACCGTGGGATCAGGTTCTCGCTCTGGTCCTGAAGATGAACAAGCTTGGTTTAGTATATGAAGAAGGCATCATACGGGTTGCTACCCTTAAAACTCTGGCAAAGGAAGAAGAGGAAAGAAAAGAAAAGTTAGCAGCAAAGCGGGAAGCCGAAAATGAGGAAGAACTGATTACCGTATTTATGCGTATCAGCTATGTTGACGCAATTAATATCGGCAAACATCTTGCGGTAGACGGACAATTTACAAATGATCAGGGAATTAGTAAATTCAACCCCACACGCGGCAAAGTTAGCATTGATAAAATCAACAACATGATTGTCATGTCGGATGTAGCGCGATCCATTACACGAGCCAAGGAAATCGTTCAAAAACTCGACCGGGTAACCCCACAGGTTCTCATTGAAGCCAGAATTGTCGAAGCCAGCAATAACTTCTCGAGAGAGCTTGGAGTCACTCTGTCAGGAACTTATGGTCCGGTCGGCAACAAATATATTCGTGATTTTTCTTTTTCAGCAACCAATCCACCTATGTCCAGCCTCGGAAGTTTGGGGATTAATTTCAGCGCGCTGACCGGCTCACCATGGACCTTGGGCGCTAAGATAGAGGCAGCTGAAAGTGATGGACAGGTAAAGATAATTTCTACCCCTAAAATTTTAGCACTCGACAATACATTGGCCAAGATCAAACAGGGTTTAAAGTACCCGTATACCAAGCTGGATGCTGATGGAAATACCACGGTAGAACTTGAAGACATCGCCCTTGAGCTTGAAGTTACACCCCATGTCACCCCTGACAACCGCATTTCAATGGAAATTACAGTAAAAAATAATGAAGTCGGTGCGGTCATTAATAATCAGTTATCATTTACCACCAAGGAAGCCAACACCGAGCTTTTGGTAAATGACGGGGATACGGTGATCATCGGCGGTATCCGGAAAACAAGAAAAGATAGAGATGAGAGCGGGATCCCGGGACTGATGAAAATACCGGTTCTCGGCTGGCTCTTTAAAACAAATTCCAAAGAAGACCAACTGGATGAGCTGCTGATATTTATTACTCCCAGTATCGTTCAGCTTGAACAACGCAATATAAAACCCAATCTGTAAGATTTTTCATTCCCGAAATCGCCTTAATTTTCGAGCCTCTCTTTCCGCTTCCCGGGAAAGGGCACTGTCCGGAGCAAATTCAACCGCCTTTTCATAAGCGTCAAGAGCCTTTTTATATTCACCCGATAAGGTGTAGGCCTGTGCCAGATCGAAATATAATTGACCTAAACGCGGATAATCTGTAACGGCTTTTTCAAGTGTGGCCACAGCCTCTGAACTTCTGCCCATCGCAGTATACGTCTTGCCGAGACCGACCAGCGCATTGATAAACTTCGGACTTATTTCAAGGGCCTTAAGATAAAACTTTTCAGCAAGTGCATACTCTTTCTTGTTGTAGTAGGCCCATCCCAGATTGGAAAGAGCAAAATGAGGCGTAGCATACAGAAGGTTTTCGCTAACCTCCTTGAAATACCTGATGGCCGTATCCCATTCTTTCTTGTTTAGATAGGCGGTTCCTAAATTATTTATGGCAGGAGCGTAATCGGGTTTAATTTCAAGGGCCTTTTTGAAATGTTTGACGGCAAGATCCATTTTTCCCATGGCCATATAAGTGAGGCCCAGGTCGTTTTGGAGAAAAGGATCGCCGGGATAAAGGGTTTCTGATTTAAGAAATTCTCCTAACGCGCCAGGATAATTTCCCTGCCGGTAATATGCTTCGCCAAAACTCCTTGAAGCTTTGGCCTGTTTTTTCTGCAATTCCAGATTTGCCGCACACGAAATAATGCCGAATATCAAAATTAAAACTACTGGCCAGACAAATCCATATGTTTTCATTTTTTTTAACCTTAATGATACGTTGGATGTTTTTTGGTAATTTCTCAATAAGTTATGGTGTATTAAATGATAATACTGAGCCGCCCACTGATAATAAAATGAAAAATATCTGAAACAGTCAGATCTTTTACTTTTTATCACCAGTTGGCTCAACAATTTTTTGAGAAGTTACATTGTTTTTAGACGGTTCGATCAGACTGATCTTAACCCCTTGATTTGTTAAAAATTGAATTATCCCACTATGCGGGGCAGCAAAAGAAAGAAGAATTCTTGGTTTTCCTGCACCGGTAACCAGAAAACCGGGTATAGTCAAAACGGTATTATAGATGGCAGGTCTTTTGGCTGCAAGAAAAGTTGGATTATTTGTATAAGAAACATCCATGGCGCCAAGAATCTTTTGTATTATCACAGGATAATTATCATCATTTTTAATCTGGATGACGGTAAAGCCGGTCTTTTCAATGGCAGAAACAGCATCGCCGTAAAGATCCCCAAAATCTAAAAGGAATGGGCTTCCGTCACTTCCGATGACAAGATTCGAAACCGTCTTTACTTGAACTCCGGAATACGGAAATGAAATACTGACATTGGGGGAGTACGTGAATCCAATGGCCGTAATCAAATCATTTACAAAGGTTTTTTGATCTGAAGAATCGATGGTACTCACAATTTCAGACGATTTACGGGGACCCGGTCTATTAGATTTCTGTGCGGCGGTATTATTACCCGTAAGGACCTCTTTTAAAACGATATTATTTTGATCCAGGTAGCGCAAGATTGATTCGGGAGTCCGCTCGCCGGGATGATCAATAAGGGATATACAAAAATGGCGCACGCTTTTTCCTTTCTCAGCAATTTTATCAAATATCCATTCCCCCCGGACCTCGACCTTGACTCCTTGATCGAAAAAAGACAAAGGGTTTTTTAAAAAATTTCTATCCAGGCTTTTAAAAACAGCATCAAAGACATATTTTGCAGAATCGTTTGGCGCAATTCGAACGATATGTACATCCTTCCAGAAGGATTTTACAATATCAAGCTCAGGGCCCTGATTTTTATTATCCATTGGAAAAAGGATCCGGGTTCCATTTTTTAATTCCATTAAGGAAATTCTGGAAAGATCGAGCGCAAAATCCTCCCGGCCGGGCCTTGGAAAATAGTACACGCCTTTATTAATAAGTTTCCCATCTAAAACCGACGAAATTTTTGATAAATGAGTCGTCTGTTGCTCCTTCCTGTCTTCCGAAACAGAAAACTCCGGTGTTGTTTCGGAACGGTTGTTATTATCTGCTGAACTGTCAAACAGGGATTGATACCATGGCCGGTTTAGAATAGCCGGATCCGGGATAAGGATATCCTGGCCGGCATAAATACGATCCAGATCTTTGATATCAGGATTGATCAGTCTGAACAGTTCGATGCCCTGTTTGTATGGTTCTGTGCCATAAGACCCGTATCTTGTCGAAATAAGAATTGATATGCAATCTCCCTTTTGGACGGTATACTCTGCTGAATACCTTTCAAGGGTTTCAGGTATGTTGGGGATGGTCACAAACGGAATTGTAACCACACCTGAAGATTGTCCGGGCATTGAAACCGGGCTTAACTTCTTTAATGGAATAATAATATACTGACCGGCACGAATTCTGTTTATATCATGAATGTGTGGATTTATCCGTTTGAATATCCTCAAAAATTCCGGGAAATCCCTGTGAGAGATTTCCCCTTTTTGTCTGAAGAGTTTGTAAAGCCAGTCGTTTTTTTTCACAACATATGGATCACATAATATGTCCCAGCCTCTGTCATATCGAATGGTATAGCTTTTATACAAAAAAGCATTATATGCGGAGCGGGGAAAAATCAGGCATGCCGGAATGAGTATCACCAAAAAGACGAATACTAAAAATGATCCTTGGAATTTCATGCTTTCTGCCTTTTTTTGAGACTCAAAATCTTTGCAATCTCTGAGGATACACCTTGGACAAACCGCTCAAAATCTTCGCCGTGCAATGGTTTCCCTGGAGCAGGAACATTTGCGAGATCATCTGGATGAACGTAAACAGGGGTGTTAATAAGATCCGGGTTCGGAGAAATTTCGAATTCTGCAGGAAAGCTATTCTCAAAATACATCTCCTGAAAACCCGAAAACTTTAGTGAATGAGCCGTTGAGTCGACGATGGCAACATCCTTTTGTCCAACAATTTTTTGCTTGCGAGCGATAATCAGACCGGCAAGAGATTCGCCGCCATGGGTACAGGCGATATGTCCATTACGGTTGGCCAGAAGTTCCCAGTCCATTATGGATTGTTCGGTAACCTCAATAAAAAAGACGTTCTGCCTGCCTGACAAACTGTTATATAAATCCACCAGATGAATCACTCTCGGCATTGAAACAGGATTGCCGATCATGGCTGCCTGGGCCACACTCGCCTTAACGGCTACTGGAATAAATTTTCGTTTTTTAGCATCAGGTTCCAGATAATACCGATAAACAGGATTGGCATGTTCCGACTGAACACCCAATATTTTCGGCAAAGAACGTATAATACCGGTCTCATAAAATTTCAAAAACCCGCTTATTACAGCAGTAATATTGCCGGCATTACCGATCGGGACAACCACTACTTTGTTTCCCATGTCATACTCAAACGCCTGTGCGATTTCATACGAATATGACTCCTGACCCAGTATACGCCAGGCATTTTTTGAGTTCAAAAGCGCGACATTGTAATTTTCCGACAGTGCTTCAACAACCTTCATGCAATCGTCAAACACACCCGGCATCTCAAACACAGCGGCGCCGCTTCCCAGAGGCTGAGAAAGTTGCTGCGGTGTCACCTTCTTATGGGGTAGGAGCACTGCGGATTTAACATGGGGTTGAAGAAAAGATGCATACAAGGCCGCAGCAGCCGAGGTATCTCCGGTGGAAGCACATATGGCAAGCACATCGGAAGTATGACCTTTTTGAACCAGATAATTGATATAGCTCAATGCGCTGGCCATCCCCCTGTCTTTAAATGAGGCGCTGGGATTCTGGCCGTCATTTTTAAAGTAGAATTTAAGATTTGCTTTCCCCTGTAGGAAATCGTTTGCTTCTACAACAGGAGTGTGTCCCTCGCCAAGATAGATCACGGATTCGAGCGGTATAACCGGCCCTATAAATTCATGATAAAGATAGATCCCCTTGAGCGCCGGGATTGTGAGCATCTTGCGATAATCAAAAATCTTGCGCCATATCCTACCCGGGATCTTTTTTAAGCGTTCAAAATTTGCATCGAATATCAGAAGCACCTGTCCGCAATCCGGACACGTATAGATCAGTTCATCAATACCGTACTCCCGGCCACAGCCAAGGCACCGATACAATAGTTTACCACGGTGTTTCGGGATGATAAAAGATCTAATCTCTCTCGGGAAATCTTTTGGTTTCATGACGATATTTTTTCAAGTCCGCCCATATAGGATCTCAGGGCTTCGGGAATAAGAACGGACCCGTCAGCCTGCTGAAAATTTTCAAGTAACGCGGCCACCGTTCGTCCCACAGCAAGCCCGGATCCGTTGAGGGTATGTACAAGTTCGGTACCCTTTTTACCTTTTCTTTTAAACCGGATATTGGCACGCCTGGCCTGAAAGCTCTCAAAATTACTGCACGATGAGATTTCTCTGTAAACATTTTGCGCGGGCATCCAGACTTCAATATCATAAGTTTTTGCTGCGGAAAAGCCCAGGTCGCCGGTACAAAGATTGACAACCTGATAAGGAAGCCCGAGAATTTTTAAAATTGTTTCGGCATGGTTTAAAAGTGTTTCAAGCTCATCATAAGATGTTTCCGGCTTAGTAAATTTGACCAGCTCCACCTTGTTGAACTGGTGCTGCCGGATCAATCCTTTGGTATCCTTTCCATATGAACCTGCTTCCGAACGAAAACAGGGGGTATACGCCGCGTAGAAAATCGGCAGCATTTCCTCATTTAAAATTTCACCCTTATGGATGTTGGTTACCGGAACCTCAGCCGTGGGTACAAGGAAATAATCCCACCCGTTAAGCTTGAAAAGGTCTTCCTCGAACTTTGGAAGTTGACCGGTGTTTGTCATGCTATTGCGGTTCACAATAAAAGGCGGCAGTATCTCTGTATAACCATGTTTTGTGGTATGAATATCAAGCATAAAATTGATAAGCGCCCTTTCCAGCCCTGCGCCTTTACCTAAATAGAGTGGAAAACGGGCGCCGGTAATTTTAGCTGCTGTCTCGAAATCTAAGATCTTGAGTTTTTTACCTAATGTCCAGTGAGGCAGGGGCTCAAAATCAAAATCAGGCGGTGTGCCGATCTGTTTTAGAACAGGATTTTCAGAACTGTCCTTTCCCGCAGGGACCGATTTATGAGGTATATTCGGCAATCCAAAAAGGATTTGATTTATTTTATCTTCACTTTCCGACAAATCATGATCCAGCGCCTTGATCTTGCCGGCGACCTCACGCATCTGAGTCACAAGATCATCTGCAGCTTCCCCATCTTTTTTCATATCCGCTATCTGTTCAGAAACCACATTGCGGCGATGTCTAAGGTTTTCAATCTCAAGAAGAATGGTTTTGCGTTTGGCATCATATTGTTTGAAAGTTTCAAGGTCGGCTGTTTGTCCTCGCCTTGAAAGCGCTTTTTCAATTTCAGGAAGGTTCTGTCTCACAAACTTGATTTCTAGCATAACAATTCCTATATTCCTTCAGCCAAATTACAAAGCCTGCATCTCATCTGATCCACATTGTTGAGAAAAATATTGCAGGCATCTAAATTATGAAAAAGTTTTAGGAAGGTCGTATCACGGGTAAGCCATATAGTCAATGATTATTGTTAGTTGACATTATTTGCTAAAATTTGTATATAATAAATAATATTCTAAATATCTGCTCGGGAGAATACTTATGGAGGAAATTCGAGAAACAAAAGATGAAATACGTAGCAACATAGTAAAAACACTGTCTGCACTTTCTGACAGTGAAATTGAAGAAAAAATTATAAGAATAGAAAACCGTCTCTTTGAATTTGCCAACTTCTTGGAAGCAAATATTGTTTTGCTTTATATAAACAGCACCAGCGAAGTGAATACGCTAAAGATAATAAAAAGATGTTTAAACTACAAAAAAATTGTCATTCTTCCTGCCTTTGACACAACAAAAAATGAAATGAAATTGATGAAAATCGATAACCTGGATACCGATTTAATGCCCGGGCCCAGAGGCATCCTGGAACCGGACTCGAGCCGTTGCAACGTTGTGCCCATCGAATGTATCGACATAGCAATAATTCCAGGTGTTGCATTTGATGAAAAAGGGGGGAGAATAGGATCCGGTGATGGATATTACGACCGGCTTATTCCAAAATTATCGATCACAACAAGAAAAGTTGCTCTTACTTTTGAAAACCAGATAATTCCGCAAATACAAATGGAATCCCATGACAAGTATGTCGATATTATAATTACTGAAAAAAGAATTATTTACAAAATATAACCGCTAAGCAGGCTCTTGTCCTGCTGGATTCAATATCTTTTCCAGTTGTTGAAGATTATTTTCCTGCCCCACGGCAATTACGGTATCTCCGCCCTCGATAACCGTCTCAAAAGAAGGATTAAACAGCATATTCCCATCAGGCTTTTTTATCGCAATGATTATCAGGTTGAATTGTTGCCTGATTCCTGAATCTTTCAGCATGACATTTACAAGATCAGAGGAAGAGTGGACCGGCATTTCTTCCATCTGAATATCTTTACGCCGGTGGGCAAAGGCAAGTTCCAGAAAATTGGTCACGGTTGGACGGATGATCCGCTGGGCCATACTCACAGCACCCATATCGTATGGTAATTCTACCTTGTTG
Source organism: uncultured Desulfobacteraceae bacterium (assembly GCA_964492995.1). Classification (GTDB taxonomy): domain Bacteria; phylum Desulfobacterota; class Desulfobacteria; order Desulfobacterales; family UBA11574; genus S5133MH16. The sequence continues at coordinate 36,232 of CAZBOB010000005.1, forward strand.
GCGCCTGCGGCATGCAATTTATTCTTTGATTCGTTACTACTTGCCCTTGCAATGATATAGAGGTCGGGATTACGTTGTCTGGCTGTCAGCACCAGGAAAACATTTTCCGTATCCGTAGCCAGAGCAGCAATCAGCCCTTTGGCACGTTTCATTCCCGCTTTAAGCAAATTTTCTTCATTTGTTGCATCACCTGACACATAGAGAATTTTATCTGCGTCCATTAACGGGATAAGCTCCGGGTCCTTCTCAACAACGACCAGGTCAAACGGCTTTCTTAATAACATTTTGCAAAGAACCTTGCCGATACGCCCATATCCACAAATAATATAATGGTTTTTCAGTCGATCAATCTTTTTATCCAATCTTCTCCTCCCTAATATGGTTCTGATTCGCCCTTCAACCATGAACTGGACAACAGCGCCGGCAACATACAAAAAGAAAGCGACGCCTATACAGATGAGCAAAATAGTAAACACCCGCCCCATTTTGGTCATCTCATGTACTTCGCCATACCCCACCGTGGTAAGCGTAGTGACGGTCATATACAAGGCATCTAAAATGTTCCACCCCTCGATCATCATATATCCGGCTATACCCAGGCTAATGATGAATATCACTAATAAATTTGCAAAGATCAGATGTTTTGTACTATTCATTTGGCCACATAGCTTTTTCCGATCCGGAAACCGATTTAGGTTGGTGCAAAGCGTATATGTTTATCGTTCTTTTACTTTGTTCTTTATGTTTTATGTTTTGACGGGTTTTATCTAATTATGTTACATTATGCTGAGAAATCAAGGGTTTTTTTATTACTATATTCTGAACCGAAAACACATAATTAAATACATGGCATATGTCTTGGGTCCGGAAAAACACTCTTTTCTGATATCAGGTTCTAAATTCTTGACCTAACCCTTTTAATTTGATAGAAAATTTATTTATCATGCATCGTAATTTAAACCAACAATATAACCCTTTCAAATCTTTGTATCAATTTCGAGACCTTTGACATTGAATGAAAATTCCATAAAATATGAACGCCAGCGACAAGAGATGGTTAGAAGGCAGATTCAAGGACGCGGGGTAACGGATCCCAAAGTCCTTGCGGCCATGAGCAAAGTCCCGAGGCATCTTTTTGTGAGTGAGGCCTTAAGAGATCAGGCCTATGGTGATTTCCCGCTTCCCATCGGAGAACAGCAGACCATCTCACAGCCGTATATCGTAGCCGAAATGACCCAGGCACTGCAGCCGGACGAAGAAGACAGGATGCTTGAAATCGGAACAGGATCAGGATATCAGGCCGCAGTTTTAGCAGAAATAGTATTTCGCGTTTATACTATCGAGAAAATACACTCTCTATATTTAAGCAGCCGCAAGATGTTTGACAAGCTTCATTATCACAATATTGTAACAAAATATTCAGACGGCACTTCCGGATGGTCGGATGAAAGCCCTTTTGATGGTATTATTGTTACCGCAGGTTCACCGGGAATTCCGAAACCCCTTGTGAGCCAGCTTGCTATGGGGGGCCGTATGGTGATACCTGTAGGAGACCGCTACTCGCAGGAACTGATTAAGCTTTACAAGGATGAACATGGCATTCACAAGACAAATTTAGGCGGGTGCCGGTTCGTAAAACTTGTGGGTGAATATGGATGGAAAGGGTAATTTATGCTTCGCCGTCTTTACGACTGGGTGCTCCACTGGGCAGATACACCATACGGATCATGGGCATTATTTCTGCTGGCCTTCAGTGAATCCTCTTTTTTCCCAATACCCCCTGATATATTGCTTATAGCGCTGGCTGTCGCCATTCCCAAAAATTCTTTAAAATATGCATTAATATGCTCGGCCGGGTCTGTACTTGGCGGATGCTTCGGCTATCTGATCGGATGGCAGTTCATGGCTTCAATCGGGGACCGTATTGTAGACTTTTATGGCCTGACCCCAAAGGTCGAATACATTGAAGTCCTTTACAAAAAATATGATGCATGGGCTGTCGGAATAGCCGGATTTACTCCCATACCTTACAAGGTATTTACGATTTCAGCCGGTGCATTTAACATCAACTTTTCGGTATTTTTAATTGCATCCATTGTATCTCGATCTGCGCGATTTTTTCTGGTCGGTGGATTCATTTATATTTTCGGTCCCAGCATTCAATCCTTCATCGACAAGTACTTTAACATCCTAGCCACCGCATTTACAGTTCTTCTTGTTGCCGGGTTTTTAATAATCAAGTATTTACTGTAATTGTATATAATACCCCTAACCCGAATATTTCATGAAAATTTTAGAGATGCCTTTTTATTAGTAATGAAAACAATTTGTTATTTACAATTTTGCTTCTAGTTGTCAGGTGGCCGTTTATACCGAAAATTTTCTTGTTCAATTTCTCAAAAATTTTCACCCTTCGGGCTAAAATACTCACAAAGCGAGATCCAAAACTCAGCGGCAATCAATCGGAACATATTCCTGAGAATCCATCAAAACAAAAAACCTCGAAATGACAAAAGACATCAGAGACAAAGCCCATATCAGCCATGAAGATATCATCGAATTGAACTTTATCAGAAAACCGGGAGCCTATGTATTCCGGAAATACCATAAGCAGGGGTTGCGATCCCAAATCATGGAAGTGCTCGATCCGGATGATGTTATAAAGCAAAACAGCGGTGAAATAATAAACGGAATATTATTTTTCCCCTGGGCCATGCCTTTAAAAATGCTCCGGATTTTTAAAGCCAGATTCGACTCCTTAAAAGATGTTTTTGAAGAAATACGGAAGTTAAAAATTATCGAAAAATATCTACCATCCGATTCTTATGCAAAGTCCGATGAATTTATCGTGGATTATATCTGGAATGGAAATCGCGATTTCATTCTTTGCGGCCTTCAGGAGTATGTGGCGGGTGAAATTCTGAATCCATGGGAAACGATTGGCATAAATCAACTGGAAAATATTTTTGCCGACATAAAGGTTAACAGACCCAATTCCCTAAAAATGACCCCGGAACAGCTTATTACAAGGTTTCAGAAAAGAGTTGAAAATTTCATTAAAAGCGTCAAAATAATGATCCTGGAAGCGTCCTATGTTCCTGACTTTGCCGGTGTGGAGAATCTTATCATCACATACGAGGGAGATATTAAACTGGTAGATATCAATAATATCTCCAGGGTTTCATTTGGACCTGACATCAGACTAGATGACAAAGGGTATCCGGTATGCGATAAATCGATTGAAGCAATATCAATGCTCGAGCAGAAACTGCTAAATAGGCCCATTGATAAAACCGAAACATTATATAAAATATTTCTTGATCCTCAAAGGATGAAGGAGGTTAGCGTTTTGGAAGAAAATTTCCATTGTTCCTTAAAATTGATAAACTCGTAGCAGGCCGAATTAATTTTATTTTAAGAATATACATAATTGAGGGGTCGGGGAGTTTTTTCGATTCAATAGCTCCATGAATAATCAGCGACTCCATCATACAAACTCATAAATAAGTGCTCATAAAGATAGAACAGATTTTAACCTGAGTTGAGCGATTTTTTGCGAAGAGATGTGCTGAGATCTTGATGCATAAGGGTGAAGTGGTATAGTTCGCGAAAACCACAGGCATACCCGTGGATATGTCGAGGATTTTCGCGGATCCTTGATGTGCAAGAGATCGGTGCAGATCAAGTAAAAAATCGCTCAATTTAAGTTTAACTCATTTGTTTGTTATCCATACGATTATCGGCAGCAGAAACGCCAGAATAATCAGTAAGCCCGGAATCGATAAATAAGGCTGATACCATGGTTTACCCTTTGAGCGGGCCTCCGTGACTTCAGCCAGAAACCAGTTCCCGATCAATAAGGCAGCCACTAGTACAGCGATTAATTTTAAAATATTTGCTAAAGTTGACACACCCTTCTCCAGGTAATTTGTAAAAAGGTCAATTTATCAAGTGATTGTTTCTTAAAAACCTAAAAATCTAAGCGGCCCCTGGTTGTTTTGATGCCTTGCTCCCTTAAAAATATTATTATTGCAAAATATGTCAATATAGAATTATGTTTGCAATATCATTTTACTCAAGTTTCTCACCCATATTTTTGTGTAAACTCATACCATGGTAATGTTTTTAGACCATTGGTGGTTAAAAACCATTGTATAACAATGCCTTCCATCTCCTATCGTCACGGTAGGCACGGCGGAGGCCCATCGGATTATAAGCCGATTATTGAGGGGGCAGGACACATGATAATTTCAAGATTTTTACTTACCATGTTATTTATAGGCCTTTTTGCAGCTATGGTGTATGCTGGTGGAACTTACTATATAGATAGGGATGACTACGGACTCTATATCTCAATAGATAAAGACGGTAAATATTATATCAATCCTAATGATTTTGAAGTATCTATCCAGCCGGGTATGAATGGAAAGTATAGTATTAAACAAGGTAAAAATGGAACCTATATCAATACTGACAAAATTGGAGACATTTATATCAAGTCGAAAGATCTTGAAAAATCAAGAAAAGAAGCTCGGGAGAAAGAAGCAACCAAAGCCTGGGGGGTCCCACGAAAAGTCGAAAATTCTCTGTCTAAGACCAAACAAAGTTTCCAAAGAAACATTGAGAAAATAGAAATCGAGGACAAGAAAAGAGATGTTATCCGTAAAATGGGATACCCTGATCTAACAGAATTAGTTAATCAGCCCCAGATCGATGTATTTACACCGGGTGGTGTAATTGTTGGGATTAATCCCACCATAGAAGAGTGGACATATTTTGGGCCGGATATAACAGCAGTTGTTATTTTTCAAGATGGGCAAGTCATACAAAAACCCTGACAAACTTGTGTTGGCCTGTTGCGAGAATGGGTTCCAGATCTTGACAGCCTGTTGTCCAAATCACTTTTTGCTGGCTCTGAAACGTTTTTTGATAAATCATATACAAAAGATTAAAGGTCTTATGATTGATGCTAAACAAACGGCAGCAATTCGGTAAAGAAAGTGAGTCCATTGCCGTCAGGCACCTTAAAAAGAATGGATACAAGATTCTGGAGCAGAACTACCGTAACAAGCTGGGCGAGATCGATATTATTGCAAAAGATAAGGATACACTTGTCTTTATCGAGGTCAAAGCAAGAAAATCCGGTCGTTTCGGGAATCCCAAATGGGCCGTAACCCCTAAAAAACAGCGCAAAATTTCGATGGTGGCACTCTACTATCTAAAAGCCTCAAAACAACATAAAGTCAAGGCACGGTTTGACGTGGTAAGCATACGATCTGCAGAAAAAAACCCTGATATAGAAATCGTTAAAAATGCCTTCGAACTGGCCTACACATGAACCGGAAGGTAACTTCTCAATAAATTATGGGGCCAATATCACCATTTAATACACTAGGATAAACGCATTTATTTTCAGTGCAGCGTAGCGACGTGGAGCGTTCTCCCTATATTGGGATTCAAATGCGTTTGCCCTGATTAATACATCAGGACTTATTAAGAAGTTGCGCTATAAGTGTTAACCTGTTTAGATTATTGCATAAAATTCAATTTGCCGGAGTAAAGAGGATTTTATTTTGCAGTCAAACCCCAGCAATAAACCCGGCTTACTTTACGTTGTTGCCACTCCCATAGGGAACAGAGACGATATCACCATAAGAGCTCTCAATACCCTCGGGCATGTCGATCTTGTGGCCGTAGAAGATACAAGACATACCGGCAGGCTCCTGGCACATCACAATATCAAATGTCGTATGATCTCTTTTCATGAACATAATGAAAATGAACGTACGCCGGATCTTATTAACAGGCTCAAGGCCGGATCATCGGTGGCCCTGGTATCAAATGCAGGCACGCCATCAGTATCTGATCCCGGCTACAGGCTTGTAAAAGAGGCCGTCATTAACAATATAAAAGTCATCCCCATACCCGGTGTGTCGGCTGCCATTGCCGCTCTCAGTGTTTCGGGACTGCCAACCGATTCCTTTGTATTCATAGGCTTTCCCGCTAAAAAGAAAGCAAAACGGCTTAAGCAACTTAAAAACCTTGCCGGTGAAAGCAAAACCATGGTATTTTACGAATCTCCAAAGCGCATTTTGACATTTTTAAAGGAGATCATATCTGTTATGGGGGACAGGTACGGTGTCCTGTCCAGGGAGATGACCAAGTTACACGAAGAATTTATTAGAGGATTCTTATCTGAAATTCTTTACAGCTTGAATGCACGATCGGCAATAAAAGGCGAATGCACGCTTCTATTAACGGGATGTGAAGAGAATAAAGAAATTTCTATTAAGACCGTTAGATCCGAGATAATTAAAGCGCTGGAGAAAAAAGAAAGCAAACTATCCGAACTTTCCAAAATCATCGCTAAAAATTACGGCCTTCCGAAAAATAAGGTATATGATGAGGCATTGAGATTGAAGCGCAAGATGCAAAGCCAAAAGCACGATTCGAATTAATATGGAGACAACCCCAAATCCGAAAACCCAAAACCCGAAACCGACTCTTTTTCCGGTAATTCTCGCTGTCCCCGACAAAATACAACAACTTACCGGCAGGAAAAAGGTTTCCTTCCTAAGCAAACATGCCAGAAAAGCCCTTGAAATATCCGCCAAAAAGAGCCGCGTCCAATTACGCAACCTAAAAAAAGATGAAAAAGGTGTTCCGTTGCCTTTTAACGGGAATTACTGGTCCCTTACCCACAAGCCCAAATATGTGGGGGGCGTGATTGCTTCAACTCCGATCGGTATTGATATCGAAAAGATCCGGTCCTGTTCAAAGGCTCTTTTTAGAAAAACAGCCCATGACAGTGAATGGGAACTTTCAGACACAGATCAATTCATCCTTTTTTATCGCTACTGGACGTCAAAGGAATCGGTATTAAAGGCTTCGGGAACCGGTATCAGGGATCTTTCAACATGCCGTATTATACGGATAATCGACGATAATCATCTGGTAATAGACTACCGAAACCAAAAGTGGCTTATAGAACATTTTTATTTCGATGAACACATTGCATCTATTGTTAAAAACGATTTTCATGTTGAATGGACAAATCAAGTAACCAGTTAGTTCGCTTCGCCCCGCCTGCCATTTCAAGACACGAGCGGGCAGGTCACAATTGGAATGTTGGAATAATGGAATAATATGTTTTGGAAAAATGGAAAAAGGGGTGATTGATGAAATCTGCCTTAACAGGAGTGTTAAAAAAAAACCATAAATAATAAAATTCCTTTAGAAACCAACCTTCCACTATTCCAACATTCCATCTTTCCATATATGAGGCAAAAGACCATGCTTCAATAAACTGTCATCGTTACAGAAAGTGGTATAATTTCTGAGACGTTAATTTAGAGGAAATAACGATTATGGATATAACGTTTTATGGCGCTGCTCGGGAAGTTACCGGTTCTATGCACCTGATAGCCACTGAAAATGATCGCATTCTGCTGGACTGCGGAATGTTTCAGGGTCGTCGCAAAGAAACAGAAGAAAAAAACAGGCGATTTCCCTTTGATCCACATCACATCACCAGCCTTGTCCTTTCGCATGCTCACATCGATCATTCCGGACGTATCCCATTGCTGACTAAAAACAATTTTGTTGGACGGATTGTCTGTACCCGCGCAACTAAAGATGCATGCGAATACCTCCTGATGGATTCCGCTCACATCCATGAATCAGACGCAAATTACCTCAATTATAAAACCTTGAGGTCTATTTTATCTCAGAATAAAACGTTGCATAGCAAAAAAAGAAACTCAAAAAAAGAATTAAACGATATCAAAAAGATTTTAAAAAAAGACGGTCATCAACTCGACATAGAAAAAATCAACGAACTCATCCAAAAACATCACTTGGATGCAGTCCGTCCTATTTATTCCATCGAAGATGCGAAACATGCCCTCAGTTTCTTTGAAGGTCGACCTTATCATAATCCGACAGTCATCGGAAAAGACTCCAACTGTATTTTTTACGAAGCAGGACATATTTTAGGATCTGCGATATCCATAATTAAAGTCATTGAAAACGGTCGTTCACGCACGATCTGTTATACGGGTGATATCGGTCGATTTGACAAACCTATTATAAAAGATCCAGCGCTTCATTTCCAAGAGGCCGACCGGAACATCGACCTGATGATTATGGAAAGCACTTACGGAAACCGCTTTCACGAACCGTTGCAAGATCTGAAACCCAGGTTAAAAAAGGTTCTTACAGATACCGTTGAACGGGAAGGAACGGTTATTATACCTGCATTTGCATACGGTCGTACTCAGGAAATTTTATATGTACTGCACGAACTGTATAATGACAATGAAGTCCAGCCGGTTCCCATATTCGTGGATAGCCCCCTGGCAACCAAGATTACCCGTGTCTTTGGAGAGCATCCTGAAGTTTATGACCGCGAAACTCATGAAACCTTTCTTGCAAAAGGTCAAAATCCGTTTTTCTTTGACAAGATTCATTTTGTGGGTTCGGTCGAAGAATCAATGGCGTTGAATCGCAGTCAGAAACCTCATATCGTCATCGCAGCCTCTGGAATGTGTGAAGCCGGGAGGGTTCTGCATCATTTGCGGCATAAAATCCATAACCCTCGGAATACAATTCTGATTGTCGGATATATGGCTCAAAATACCCTTGGACGTCGTATTATTGAACAGGGCACGAAATATGAGAAATCCGGTCGTAACGGTTCCCCACCCCTGCTGAAATTTCTAAACAAAGCCTATCCTTTGAAAGCACACGTCGTAAAATTGGGCGGTTTCAGCGCCCATGGAGACAGAAATGAAATGTTCCGTTTTCTTAAGGAATCTAATTTGCATATCCATAAGATTGCCGTGGTTCACGGTGAAGAAGATCAATCACTATCGTTTGCAAAATTTTTAAACAATGAAGGCTTTTCAGCAATTGTTCCCAAACCCGGAGATACGGTTCATATTGAATAATATAGACAATGATCAACCATACGCCCCAAAATCAGGAACTCTCCTTTTTAGCCGCAATTTTTACCGTATGCTTGTGTGTCCTTTTCGGGGCCAATGCCGTTGCTATTAAAATCAGTCTTTCCGGACTGGGGGTGTTTACTACCGCCGGGCTCCGTTTCAGTATGGCTTCGGCGACGATTTTTCTATGGGCTCGAATTACCGGAAGATCTTTTAAAATTGAGAGCGGGCAGCTTCGTCAGCTACTGATTATCTCTATGGTGTTTACCGTGCAACTATCACTGTTTTATCTCGGACTTAGCAAAAGCAATGCTTCCCGGGGAACTCTGATGGTTAATTTACAACCCTTTTTTACACTTTTTCTGGCACATTATTTCATTCCCGGAGACCGGATTAACAAACGAAAGACCCTGGGTATCATGCTTGGATTTGCCGGTGTGGTTTTTGTATTTCTGGAAAAAAAGGGAGTCACAGCCGATTTCCAGGTCGGCGATTTAATAATCCTTGCTGCGGCTTTTCTCTGGTCCTGCAACGCAGTCTATACCAAAAGGATTATTCACGCCTTTAAACCGTTTCATATGGTCCTTTATCCCATGATATTTTCGGCTCCTTTCTTTTTTCTTGAAGGATTTGTTTGGGACAGCGCCATGATAGCCCATGTTGACGCAAAAGTTTTTTGCGCTCTCTTATACCAGGGCCTTGTAACGGCTTCTTTTTGTTTTGTCGCATGGCTTACCTTGCTGCAAAAATACGGTGCCGTTGCATTGCATTCTTTTATTTTCTTTATGCCAATTTCAGGAGTCATGCTGGGAGGACTTGTCCTGGAAGAGCCGATCACGGTCAATATTCTTATCGCCCTATTGTTGATCGTCTCAGGCATTCTGTTGGTTAACTTCAGGCAGAAAAGACAGATACCGCCGTTTCCTCTTGGGAGAAATGTTTAAACCGGATTGTCTGAATCCGATAATTTGTTTCAAAGGGCTAAATTGTTAACTTCTCAATAACTTCTGGTGTATGAAATAATCATATTAACCCGAATCCATCATTTATTGAGATGTTATTTAAATCGAGTTTAATATTGTGGTAATAAGAGATATTCGAAAAAAATTGCAGCAACTCGAGAGTGAAGAAAGAGCTAAAGTCTTACAGAGATTTTTTAAAACCGGTCCCGGTGAATATAGTGAAGGTGATGTTTTCATAGGGGTCAGAGTTCCTGATTTAAGGAAGCTGGTCAAAGAATATCAGGACATCACAATAAAGGAAGTCATGCAATTACTCAAGTCCTCAATTCATGAGGAGAGGCTGTTTGCACTCTTGATCCTTGTCAGCAAATATTCAAAGGGGAATGAAACGGTAAAAAAGAAAATTTATGAGCTGTATTTACAAAACACAAAATTTATAAATAGTTGGGATCTTGTTGACGGCTCGGCGCAACATATTGTCGGCGCCTTCTTAATGGATAAAAGCAAAGAACCTATTTACCGTCTTGCAAAATCTAACAGTTTGTGGGAACGGAGAATTGCAATATTGTCGACATTCCATTTTATTAAGCATGATAACTACTCAGAGACACTCAAAATTTCAAAAATCCTGCTGACGGATGAACAAGATTTGATTCATAAAGCCGTAGGATGGATGCTGCGAGAAATCGGCAAGCGTCATATTTCCACTGAAGAGATATTCTTGAAGAAATATTATAAAAGGATGCCTCGCACCATGTTGCGGTATGCCATTGAAAAATTTCCGGAGTCAAAAAGAAAAAAATATTTAAGGGGAGATTTTTAGTGCGATTGAGAAAATAGGTTGATACTCTACTGATAAGGATGTATAATTTAACCAAGTCACAATTGAATTAGTTGTTATCGGTTTTTACTCTCCGGTGTCCTGTATTGGAAGGTTAAAAGATTTCATAAGTAAAAGGAGATGATACCATGCCCACATACGAATTTATTTGTGAAAAATGTAAAAAGCCTTTTACCGTGATCATGAAAATTTCTGAATATGAGAAGAAAAAATTCCAATGTCCGAAATGCCAAAGCCGTAAAGTTAAACAGCAGATTACTTCCTTCCAAACCATAACCTCCAGCAAGAGTTAAGGTCTCGTTGCAAAAAAATTAACTCAATCTATGTTTTAGGTACGTAAAGCGTTTTTGCGTTTTGTCGTTGTTTATTCCTATGGCCAGGGCATTCCGGGTACCGACTATTACCACCAGATCCCGGCCTCTGGTTATGGCTGTATAAATCAAGTTGCGCTGCAGCAAGATATAATGCTGGGTAAGAATGGGGATCACCACGGCCGGATATTCTGAGCCCTGTGATTTGTGCACCGAAACAGCATAGGCCAAAACGATTTCATCAAGGTCGGAAAACTCGTAGGCAACATCCCTGCCGTCAAAAGTGACGATCACCTCGTATTCCTCGGGTCGGATACCGGTAATTCTTCCGATGTCACCGTTGAAAACCTCCTTGTCATAATTATTCCTGATCTGCATTACTTTATCGTTGACTCGAAAATTCCGATTTCCCCGTACTATGCCATTTCGAACCGGATTGAGTGTTTTCTGCAGTTCCATATTGAGGTTTTCGGCCCCCACCACTCCCTTGTGCATGGGAGTTAAAACTTGAATATCGTCGACAGGGTCAAAACCAAACCTTCGGGGAATACGTGTTTTTGTCAACTCGAGTATAATTTCAAGAACCTTTTGAGGGTCTTCCTGCCGGATAAAATAAAAATCGTTGTTGGGCACATCGTTTTCAAATGACGGGACAATACCGTTATTAATTTTATGAGCATTGACAATAATCCGGCTCGCTTTGGCCTGGCGGAAAATCTCGTTGAGTTCCACCACCGGCACCGCACCTGATGTAATAATATCATTGAGAACATTTCCCGCTCCCACTGATGGCAGCTGATTCACGTCTCCCACAAGAATAACAGTCGCGAAAGGCGGAACGGCCTTTAACAGGTAGTGCATTAAAATAGTGTCTATCATGGAGGCCTCATCCAGTATGAGAAGATCGCAATTGAGGGGTTTCTCTTCGTTTTTTTGAAAGCCTCCCTTAATAAAACTGAACTCCAGCAGGCGGTGAATGGTTTTGGCGTCATGACCCGTTGTTTCACTCATCCGTTTTGCTGCTCTGCCCGTGGGCGCAGCCAGCAATGTTCTTACGTCGAGCCTGGAAAAAATTTTTAACACCGCATTGATAATTGTCGTTTTACCGGTGCCCGGTCCGCCGGTAATAATCGTGATCTTGTTTGTTAGAGCGGCATGTATAGCCCTGACCTGTTTTTCTGCCAGGGTAATATTTAGTTGTCTTTGGACCCAATCTATAGCCCTTTCTGATGCGACATGGCGGACAGATTTAGGAGCTGTTAGAAGTATCTTCAACCTTTCGGAGATGCTGGTTTCGCATAAATGAAACTTGGCCAGGTACACGGCTTTGTTGTTTTCTTTAAACTCTTCGATTCTTTTGTTTATATCTTCAATGATTATCTTCCGTTCAACGGCGATATTACCGAGTGCCTCGACAACCACATCTATTCCAACGCCAAGGATTTCCTGACTCTTTTTTATAAGGGGTTCATATGGGTAAAAGACGTGACCCTCATCTGAGAGCTGATTGAGGACATAGAGAATGCCTGCTTCAACCCTCAAGTGTGAATCTTCAGGGAATCCAAGTTTTGAGGCGATACGGTCGGCGATCACAAATCCTATTCCGAAAATATCCGTTGCAAGACGATAGGGGTTGTCTGTTACCACCGCAATGGATCGATTCCCATATTGTTTGAATATTTTCGTGGCATAGCCGGAACTGATTCCGTGAGATTGCAGAAACAGCATGACATCACGGATCTCTTTCTGCTCATCCCATGCCTTTTGTATCATGGCGATACGTTTTTTGCCGATACCTTTGACCCGGGAAAGTTTTCCGATTTCATTTTCAATGACATCGAGTGTTTGTTCTCCAAATTTTTTAACGATTCGGCCGGCCATGACAGGTCCGAGCCCTCTGATGAGTCCGGAACCCAAATACTTTCGAATTCCATAAACGGTTGCCGGAACCGTGGTCTTGGATTCCACAACCTTGAACTGCTCGCCAAATTTGGGATGATTAACCCACTCGCCACGCATGTTGAGGATTTCGCCGGGAGCCGGCGATATAAGGTGTCCCACAACGGTTACAAGATCCCTTTGCCCGTAAACTTTTACTCTGGCAATGGTGAAACCGGTCTCGTCGTTCGTGTATGTAATTCTTTCAATCTGGCCGGAAAGGTCCGTAAGCATGATCTTGTCCTTATACCCAGTCCGGTAACCGTATATCTTGTTTTAAGGCTCTGCTGGGGATGAAACATTTTATATCAATAACCGGGGACCCGCCAAACGCATCGATCTTGTCGATGTGAATAGTGTTTCCTTGTATCGATAGTATCTTACATATGGATATGCCAATCAGATTGGGCCGTAACGGGGAATGGGTCGCAAACACCCCTGTTAAAGGGTTTTTCTTATTTCTCCTCGGATGGATCTGCATTACTTTCCTCTTTTCAGGGGTGTCATTCTCATGAAACCAGTAACATACGGTTATATGAGAAAATTCATCTAAACCCAAAAGAGCCTCATTATATTTTTCATAGGCCTCAATCCATACATTTTCATCCTGTTTCTTTATAACACCCACAGGAATAATATAAAAACGGTCTTTCATCTATAGTCTCCTTTCAACGGGGAATACCATCAGGTCATGAATGAGTTTCCAAAACCTTATCACTTGGTTTCGTAAAAAGTCAAAAAGTGACTCGTTACCAACGGTCTGAGTTTTAAGTGACGGTTAAACATAATTGCCCAAACCGTAAGGAATTCTACTTTTTTTAACGTAACTTCTCAATAAATTATGGAGCCAACTGGTGATAAAATGTAAAAGATCTGACTGTTTGAAAATATTACCGTTTCAACTTGTTTGAAATCGATTTGTTTTAAAGAACCAAACGGTTATGACCTTTTCACAATTCCGTTATTTTTTAGCCGGCTATATTAATACAATTAAAATAATTGATCAACATATTGTATTTTTTATTGACATATACCCCAACATATTGCATAAATTACCAGTTACGGTCATTCGATAATATACTTGGCGGCATTCGACCCATCGATAATTGCAGCATAATATTTTTGTTTAAAAGTTTAAAAAGGATAAGCATATGAATCGAAGGAATTTTTTGCTGAAAAGTGCCGGTTTGTTGATCGGAAGTTTTTTCGGGCTGAATAGTTTTTCAAAGGCGTTTGCCTTAGAAAAACATCGAAATCACACGGTTGATCAGCCTCGCATTGCACTGATTATCGATGATATCGGATTCAGCCTTTCCCATGCAAGACAATTCCTGAATCTGGGTGTTCCTATTACCTTTGCCATCTTGCCACGACTGGTATATTCTTATGATTTGGCCCTTGAGATTCATGATAACGGACATGAGATCTTGCTTCACCAACCCATGGAGCCTTACAACATTGATTCTTTTGACCCCGGACCCGGAGCACTCTATGTCGGAGATAGGCCCGACAGGATCGAGAGAATTATAGAAGAGAATATTGCCGGCGTACCTTATGCCGTTGGAGTAAACAACCATATGGGGTCAAGATTTACAGAGACATATAAAGAAATTAGAGAAGTGCTCGAAAATGTAAAGAAAAGAGATCTTTTTTTTGTTGACAGCTTTACATCAAGCCATTCCATGGGGTATAGAACCGCAAGAAAGCTTCATATGGCTGCTACAGGCAGGAACATCTTTCTGGATAATCTTCATGATGAATCAGCCATTTATAATCAACTCAACAAGCTAAAAAGACATTCAAAAAAATACGGGCATGCGGTGGGAATCGGACATCCGTTTCCGGAAACCGTACATACGATCGGTCAATTTGTAAAAAATATCAAAGATTCTAATATCTCACTGGTCCATGTGTCCGATGTTTTGTAATACCCAACCTGAACAAGCCGGCCTACGGCTTGGAGAGAACAAAAAATTATTTGCCACCAAGACACAAAGGATAAACTTATTAATCTTTCTTCGCCTTCCCTGTTAAATATTAAAAAACCCAAGTCGATTTTTCTTGAAAAATACCTTTGAATATCTTTAGTAAGTGAAATTTAGTACTATTTAACAGGGTGAACCTTCGTGAATGGGTGGCGAAAATAAAACGTTTTTCAAAATACACAAATTTTACCATGAATGAGCTAAAATATGAAAAATTTAGGAAAGAGAGGACTGTGAAATGAAATTTTTAATCGCTGAACAAAATATAGGAGATGATGCCACAAAGGAGCAAGCTGAAAAACTGATTGAACTTTTGAAAGAAAAGGGTTGGGATGTTGAATATGGAATCGGGAGAAATGTAGCAACCGACGTTTCCGAGTTCGGACAGGAGGAAAAGATTCAGGAGGCATTTGCAGATGATTTTATGCTCTGCATATCCCAGTTGGAAAAATGATATGCTTTACAATTTACGTTCCAAAGAAGAAGGCGCAGTATGTTGTTGAATGTGGTGCCGGCGCTGTAAGAAAAAGCCGGACAAAAATCGGGGATCGAATCGTGTTATAAAAGTCCATTAAAGGAAATTGAGAGTCATGGAAAAAACATTGTCTATTATCAAGCCCGACGGTGTTGCCCGAGGACTGATCGGTGAAGTTATTAAACGATTGGAAAACAACGGATTCAAGATCATTACCATGAAAATGTTGAAATTGACCAAAGCCCAAGCAAAAAGTTTTTATGCCGTGCACAAAGAAAGGCCGTTTTTTGAAAGTCTGACATATTTCATGACATCCGGTCCTGTTTTGGTTATGGTTCTTGAGGGAAAAAATGCCATAGCCAGATACCGTGACATAATGGGTGCCACCGATTACAGGGAAGCGGCTGAAGGGACCATTCGGAGGGATTTTGCAACGGATATCGAAAAAAATATCGTGCACGGTTCAGATTCCCCCGAGACCGCCGCCTTTGAAATAGGTTTCTTTTTCAATAGCTTTGAAGTTAACGGCTGATGTCCAAAACTATCCATCGTGACAACATTACTATAGTTTTGCACCAGCCACGACATCCTGAAAATATCGGGTCCGTTGCCCGTGCCATGTGCAATATGGGCTTCAGTCGGCTTGTGGTCATCGACCCCCCAAACTTTGACCTGAATAAAATCCTGAAATTGGCGACGCATGCCGCTTCACATGTTGTTGATAAAATTAGCATTTGCACAGATCTTAAGGACGCACTTTCCCATTTTAATTATGTTGTCGGTACTACAGCGCGACTGGGGGGACAGCGGCAGGTCGTGAATAATCCTTCTAAACTGGCTCAAAAGCTGGTTCCCATTTCTTTTGAAAATCGTATAGCTATCCTCTTTGGACCGGAAGACAAGGGGCTTTCCAACGAGGACATCCGCTACTGTCATGCCCTTGTAAATATCCCCACGGCCGAATTTTCATCCCTGAATCTTGCCCAGGCGTTAATAATCATATGCTATGAAATTTTTATTGCCGGTCTTGAGAAAAATACGGAATTCACTCCTCGTCTTGCCAGCCGGCATGAACTTGATGGAATGTATGACCAGCTCAAAGATATACTGATCAGGATAAGTTATATCAATCCTGAAAATCCGGACTACTGGGTCAACAATTTACGCCGTTTTTTTTCCAGGCTTCAGCTTCGTGCCAAAGAGGTTGGTGTTATCCGTGGGATATGCAGACAAATCGACTGGTATGGGAAGAAGTGCTATGAGGACGGGAAAAATATAAGGCAAAATCATGCAACGCGGGAGCATAAAGAATTTTGACAAAAAAGATTCTCTGATAGGAGACCTATGAGATTAATCAGATTTGGTCAAAAGGGTACGGCCAAGCCGGGGCTGTGGAAAGATGGGAAAATCGTTGACTTGAGAGAAATTTTCCCTCAGATTCCGGATATAAGCGAAACATTTTTCAGAGACGGATGGCTTGAAAAGCTTGCCGGGGTTAAGCATCCGGGCCGAAAAATCGAAGCGCGGATTGCAAGCCCGATTCATCGCCCGTCCAAAATCATCTGCCTTGGAAAAAATTATGCCGAACATGCCAAAGAAGGAGGCTTTGAAAATCCTGAAAAACCGTTGATATTCTGTAAAACGCCAAATGCCTTGAGCGGGCCTTATGACCCCATAATACTTCCCAAAAGCAGCGGCCAGGTGGACTGGGAGGTGGAACTTGCTGTAATCATTGGGAAAGAAGGAAAAAGAATTAATAAAACAGATGCATTCGATTACATAGCAGGATTTACTGTCATGAATGATGTGTCCGGGCGGGAGGCTCAGTTTTCCGATTCCCAATGGTTCAGGGGGAAATCCTTTGACAGCTTTGCACCGGCCGGTCCTTTCATTGTTACTCCGGATGAAATTGACGATGTAAATAACCTGAGACTGACCGCTGTCATAGATGGCGAAATCATGCAGGATGGAAATACCCGGGATATGATTTTCGACATTCCTGCCATAATAGAAAACATTAGCGAGGATATCACGCTTATTCCGGGCGACATAATTTCAACCGGAACGCCTGCCGGAGTGGGAATATTCAGGGATCCGCCGGTAGTTTTAAAGCCGGGAAACGTGGTCGAATGCCGCATCGAAAAAATCGGCGCCATTATCAATAAAGTGGTAAAAGAGTAAGTTGTACAGGGTAAACGCATTTGATTTCGGTGCAGCGTAGCGTCGTGGAGCGTTCTCCCTGTATTGGGATTCAAATGCTTTTGTCCTGGTAAGTTGTAAGAGCTTTAACCGGATGTTTTTCTGCTCAATATTTCGAATCAGCGTATTCCACCCACCCCCCGCTCATTACCAGGGCACGGTCAAAGTCAGAAATTGAAAAAGACACCTCCAACCGGAGACCTTTAGCGGTTATGATAAAGATATTTTTTTCAAGATTCGTTTCCAGATAGGTTTCTTTGCCGGCAAAGTCTATGAAAATACGGTCGATGGTTTTCGCCGGCAGCTCCACTGCCATCATGCCGCAATTAAACATGTTCTGTCTGAAAATTCTGGCAAAACTTTCTGCGATGACCAGGTTAATGTTGTTCACTTCAAGTGCCCAGGCCGCATGTTCTCTGGAAGATCCGCATCCGAAGTTTGTTCTTGTGATGATAACGCTCTTCTTTTGAATATCAATTCGGGGCATGAATCCATCAAGCTTGATATCTTCTAAAAGATGTGGCCGAAGTGCCTGTTTGGTAATCTCAGAAAGATATTTCGCCGGAATAATTTCGTCGGTGTTGATATCATTTCTATCAAGGAAGAGTGCTTTTCCGCTGAAATTTTTCATGATATGATTTTTTATCACCCTTTGAAAAGTCTGGAATTTGTAATGTAACCCGCGATGGCTGTAGCTGCCGCTGTGGCAGGGCTTACAAGGTGCACCATCCCTCCTTTGCCCATGCGGCCGTTGAAATTTCTGTTTGTTGTGGATGCACAGACTTCGCCCTGGGCCAATACGCCGTTACTCATACCCAGGCAGGCGCCACATGTCGGATTTGTAATACAGAATCCGGCATCCAAAAATATTTTCAGAATCCCTTCCTCCATGGCCTGCCGAAAGATCTTTGGTGTGGCCGGAGAGACAATGCCCCGCACGGAATTGCTAATCTTTTGGCCGGAAAGCTCCCGGGCGGCAACCCTGAGATCTTCGATTCTTCCATTAGTACATGAGCCGATATAGACCTGGTCAACCTTTATGGTTCCCATTTCCTTGACCGGTTTTACCTGATCGGGCTTATATCCAAAGGTAACCAGCGGTTCCAGGTGACTTACATCATGTTCAATCACCTGGTCGTACCGGGCGTCAGAATCAGAAAAAAACCGGCTAAAATCATCAAGGGCTGCTTTTTTATCAGGATATTCATTATTAATGAACTCCCATAAATATTCAACTGTTGTCATGTCAGGAAGGCAGATACCTGAGGTTGCCCCGGCTTCAACAGCCATATTGCACAGCGTCATCCTCGATTCCATGCTCATGGCATCTACAATCGGCCCGGTAAATTCGAGAATTTTGTTGGTTGCACCGTTAACCCCCAGGCGGCCGATCACGGAAAGGATCACATCCTTGGCCAAAACACCTTCAGGCATCCGTCCACTGATGTTTATTTTAATGGTTGAAGGATAGTGAAAGGCGCAAACGCCTTTAAGAATTCCCACCTCAAGATCTGTGGTCCCGACTCCGGCGGCAAATGTACCGAATGCGCCATGGGTACAGGTATGAGAATCACCCATAATCACTGTAAAGCCCGGGCGCACAAATCCCTTCTCGGGAAAAAGCACATGGCATATCCCGTTTCTGCCGATGTCAAAAAAATCAAGAATATTGTGGCGTTTGGCCCAATCTCTGAGAATTTTACCCTGTTCGGCAGTCTTTGAGTCTTTTGCCGGCGTAACATGATCGATAACGGCCTTGATCTTCTCCGCGTCAAAAACACGGTCCTTGTTGCGGCTAACCAGATCATTGATTGCCATCGGTGTTGTAATCTCATGACAGAATACGGCGTCCAGTCGGATTACATGAATATCTTCTGCAGGGTTATCAACATGGTGGGTATCAAAAATTTTTTCGGCGATGGTTTTCCCCATTTATTCACCTTTTAATCTGAGACAGTTGCAAAACGCTCCTCTTTTCAAAGGTCTCAATCTGTGTCTGTTTTCAGCACGGACAGAAATGCGGACTGGGGGATCATTACCTGACCCACCATCTTCATCCGTTTTTTTCCTTTTTTCTGTTTTTCGAGGAGTTTACGTTTTCGTGTTATGTCACCGCCATAACATTTTGCGGTAACGTCCTTTCTAAAGGCTGAAACCGTCTTGCGGGCTATAATATTACCGCCGATAGCCCCTTGGATGGCTATTTTAAACATCTGTCTCGGAATTTCATCACGCAGTTTTTCACATGCGCGCCTTGCCCGCTCAACCGCCCTGTCTCGATGAACCAGCTGGGAAAGCGCATCAACACGATCCCCGTTGATCAGAATATCCACCTTGACAAGGTCGGTCTCTCTGAAATCTATCAATTCGTAGTCAAAAGATCCATACCCCTGTGTAACAGATTTAAGCTTGTCGTAAAAATCATAAACAACTTCGGCCAGCGGAAGTTCAAATATCATCTCCAGCCGATTATTGCTCAGATACTGATAATTATTATTAATCCCTCTTCGATCCAGGCAGAGCTTCATGACCGGCCCCATATACCGATCGGGTATTATGATGGAGGCACGGATAAACGGCTCTTTTGTGTATTCAATCTTTGTTGGATCCGGGTATAAGGCCGGGTTGTCGATAATTAATGTCGAGCCGTCATTCATGACAATCTTGTATCTGACCGAAGGAGCCGTGAGTATCAAAGAAAGATCGTATTCACGCTCAAGACGCTCTTGAACAACTTCAAGATGGAGTAGCCCCAGAAAGCCGCAACGGAACCCAAAACCCAGAGCCACAGACGTATCTTTTTCATATATAAGGGAAGCATCGTTTAGTTTCAGTTTTTCCAGGCCGGTAGCCAGCTCCTCATAACCATCAGAGGCAACCGGGTAAATCGAAGAAAAAACCACGGGTTTTGCTTCCTTGAATCCCGGCATGGGTTTTGAACAGGGGTCGTCTTTTAAGGTTATGGTATCCCCGCATCGTGTGTCGCTGACCGTCTTTATACCTGCGATCATATAGCCTACCTGACCTGCTGAAATTTCTTTTTGGGGTATACGATCGATCTGAAATATCCCGACTTCCTCAACCTTATAAACGGCATTATTTGACATAAACATAATCAGATCTTTTGGCTTTACTCTTCCCTGGAAAACCCGAAAATAAACAATCGTCCCCCGAAAAGGATCATAGTGAGAATCAAAAATCAAAGCTTTAAAGGGCGCATCCGGATCTCCTGTGGGAGGCGGCAGATAATCTATAATACACTCAAACACATCTTCGATGCCGATCCCTTCCTTGGCTGAAGTCAGTATTGCCGTTTCCGGGTCAAGTCCCAGGTCTTCTTTTATCTGTTTTTTTACCCGCTTAACATCAGCCGACGGTAGATCTATTTTGTTGATTACGGGAATAATTTCAAGGTCATGTTCCAGGGCCAGATAAAGGTTGGCCAGGGTCTGAGCCTCCACTCCCTGGCTGGCATCTATCAAAAGCAATGCCCCTTCGCAAGAAGCAAGCGCCCGGGAAACTTCATAAGTAAAGTCTACGTGTCCGGGTGTATCTATGAGATTCAGGGAATAGGTCTGATTATTTTTTGATATATACGGCAGACAAATGGTCTGGCTTTTTATGGTAATGCCACGTTCCCGTTCTATATCCATGGTATCTAATATCTGATCTTTAAAATCCCGGTCAATAATGACATGGGTCGCCTGTATCAGGCGATCGGAAAGCGTGGATTTGCCGTGATCAATATGTGCTACGATGCTGAAATTTCTTATATTTTTCATTATCGGTTATGATATATCTTTTGACAATTGATAATCAAACAAAATCAAAAGACTGTTGACATAATTTTGCATTGATTTTATAATAAGGGTTTATTATAAAATTAACAACATGGCTTTCTGGAAATAATTTAAGTAAAAAAAACGCCTTTTATCAAATTGTTTTTAAATATGTCAACCCCGGTACTTAATAAGCAGCAATTGGGCTTAGGAGCTTTGACCCAATTGGAATAGGTTGCCCTTAAAAGACTTGTAATTTCGATCCCTTTTATGGTGGGATAGAATTTCCGAAACGTATAATTATAGAAAACATATTCATATAAACACAATGGGCTGAGCAAAAAGAGATGGATGAACTTGTTTTAATAGTAGACGACGATGCTGACATTAAAAATTCGATACACAAATTTTTAATCCAGTCGGGATACAATTCCATAACGGCTTCCAATGCGGAAGAAGCGCTCGAATTAATAAAATCGAACCGTGTAAATGTAACAATAGCCGATATATTGCTGCCCGGCAAGGATGGTCTTCAACTGACTTACCTCATGACACAAAATCATGATATAGATGTCATTGTAATGACCGGTTACAGCAGCGAATACTCTTACGAAGAAGCCATAAACAAAGGCGCCAGCGATCTTATCTTTAAACCCTTTCGTTTCGAGGAATTGCTGCTAAGATTAAAAAAAGTCTTGAAAAATAGACAATTAGTCAAGGATCGTGCCAGGGTGCTCGGCAAACTTGAGAAACTTGCAATAACAGATGGTCTCACAAAACTGTATAATTTAAGACACTTTTATAATCAGATCGAAGTAGAAATTGGCCGGTGTAGCCGCTACGGCCATTCACTTGCTCTTTTGCTTTTGGACATTGATAACTTCAAGGTGTATAATGATTCATACGGTCATCTTGAAGGCGATAAAGTGCTGGTCAGGCTTAGCCAGATTATTAAGTCATGCCTTAGAACAATGGATTCCGCTTACAGATATGGCGGAGAGGAATTTACGGTTATCCTCCCGGAAACAAAAGGTGAAGAGGCAAAAAACGTTGCCAACAGGATTCGGACCGCTGTGGAATTAGAACATTTTTTGCCGGAACCCGATAAAGTTGTAACAATAACCATAAGTATAGGTCTTACTGAATATTTTAAAAATGAACAACTATCAACATTTATCAAAAGAGCCGATCAGGCAATGTATAATTCAAAAGCCAAAGGCCGAAATAGAATCTCCTCCCTATTTGTTGAACCTGCTTCTAATCAAGATAACCGTAACCACGGACAAACCGGAAATAACAAATAATAAATCGCAAATCCTTCCCCACTATTGGCTCGGTTTAGATTTGTGAGGTAAACCTATAATTTCTCAACCGTGAACCTTTGAACCCTGAACCTTTGAAACTTTGAACCTCTGAACCTCTGAACCCGTGAAAAACATTTTTCGATTTTAGATAATGAAATTCAAGCTTGTTTTTATAGAGACAGATCTACCATCCTTTGAACCGCTTTTAGTGCGGGCCGCTGTATTTCTTCAGGCACCTTGACCTCTCCTTCCATTAATTCCAGGCTCCTGGCAATATCATGGAGGGTGATTTTTTTCATGTCCGGGCATTCCATGGCACCGGAAGCCGGATAAAAATCTTTTTCAGGATTTGCTTTTTTCAGAGGATAAAGCAACCCCACCTCAGTTCCGACAATAAAAGTTCTATTTTTGGATTCCTTGGCGAACCGGATCATTCCTGAAGTGCTAAAAACATTATCCGCCAACGCAAGAACTTCCGGCCGGCATTCGGGATGGGCCATAAAAACAGCATCAGGATATTTCTGTTTTACTTTTTTGACATCTTCCTGGGTTAATAAATCGTGAACCGGGCAGTATCCATTCCAGATATGAACTTTCTTGCTCGTATGAGAAGCGGTATACATGGCGAGGTTTCGGTCGGGAACCATTAATACCTCTTCAGCATCCAGACTGTTTACAACTTTTATGGCATTGGCCGAAGTACAGCATATGGTTGAAAATGCCTTGACCGCTGCCGTTGAGTTAACATAGGTTACAACCGGCATCGGAGGAAGTTTATCCATTTTGGCTTTAAGGGCTTCCGCTGTTACCATATCAGCCATGGGACATCCGGCATCTTTGCGGGGCAAAAGTACGGTCTTGTCCGGAGATAGGATTGAAGCGGTTTCAGCCATAAAATGCACACCGCAAAAGACGATGATCTTGGCATCGGTTTGGGCTGCCCTGATGCTCAGTTCCAGTGAATCACCGCAAAGATCCGCAATATCCTGGATTTCAGGCGGCTGGTAGTTATGTACAAGCATAATTGCTTTTCTTTTTTTTAACAAACTTCTTATCTTTTCCTTCATTCTTTAGTTCCTTAATAACCTCTAGTTGCCGATCATTTCTTTGCTGCCTTTATACTTATTGCTCGTCAAGATGCAGTATTTCAACACCCTGCGGTATTTTAAAATTGAACATGGAATCATCTATTTTCTGCTTAAACTGAATGTTGTCAAGCTCGATTCGTGTTTCATCTCCGTATGAGTTATAGGTAACAATTTTAAGCACTTCAAAATTCTTTGTTGAAATAAACAGATATATAACCGATACATCGAATGTTTTCTGTCTGGGTAAAAGTTTCAGCACATGGTAATCATCTTCAGCTTTTTTGTCGAGAAGAATAGTGAATTGCTTCTTTACCAACTTCATATCTGAAAGAAAACTGAATCCTTTTCCGTCCCCGAAAAAAGAAGGGGCCTCGCCGACCATGACCTGGTTGTCTTCCGGTCTGCATATCCATAACCTATTGCCATCCGTTATTATCGTTTGCCGGTCGGGCGTTTCATACTCCCATCTCATTTTGTCGGGGCGTTTGAAAAAGGCTTTCCCTGATGCGCTGTCTGTTATTTCCATGGCTTTTATTGTTGAAGCTTGAAAAAAGTTGGCCGAAAAGCCTGAAACCGCATACCGTGTTTCAACCTTTTTAATGATATCATCCGGAGAAAGATCCGACACATTTGGCGTTACATCTAATCTCTGAGATAAATCCTGGCTGAATACCGCCGGGGTAAAGCAAAAGCAAATAAACAAAATTAGAGCACCTTTAAATTTCATTAAAAAACTCCTAAAATAATTGAAAAACCATAAAATAAAACCACGAATGAACACGAATATACACGAAATTAAAAATAATAACATAGATCTAAACACATAAGGCATTTGTTTAGAATGTCCATTTATGTTTATTTGCGTCTATTTGCGGTGAAATAAAACCACGAATGATCACAAATATACACGAATCTAAAAACAACAACGTACCATAATCCTAAATTGAGCGATTTTTTACTAGATCTGCACCGATCTCTTCGCAAAAAATCGCTCAACTTAGGATAATTTTAGGCAGTTTAAGCATTTCTTCAGCTAAGGCATAACTCCATATTTTTTTAGCTTTTTATGAAGGGTTTTTCTGGTTATGCCCAGACGCCGCGCAGTTTCACTTTTGTTGCCGGCGACTGATTCCAGGGTGCGCAAAATAGTGGCCTTCTCAACCTGTTCAAGAGATATATTATTATCTTCTTCGACAAAAACAGGCAAAGGTTCATCTGGCTGCCCGGATAAATTTTGCATGATCGTAAAATCTTTATCATCAAGGTAATCAGTGCGAGCAAGCACAACACCTCTTTCAACCGCATTCATCAGTTCTCGAACATTGCCGGGCCAGTCATACCGGATAAGCCGATCCATTGCAACG
The DNA here is from genome assembly GCA_964492995.1 of uncultured Desulfobacteraceae bacterium. GTDB lineage: Bacteria > Desulfobacterota > Desulfobacteria > Desulfobacterales > UBA11574 > S5133MH16. The sequence goes on from CAZBOB010000005.1 coordinate 61,423, forward strand.
GGAGTGAACCCCTTTATCTCTTTTCGGTTCTTTACAGCAAACATTTTCAGAAAATGCTGGGCAAGCAACGGAATATCCTCTATTCTTTTTCTTAAAGGGGGAATTTCCAGGCTGACAACATTTAACCGATAGTAAAGATCTTCACGGAAAATCCCTTGAGTTTTAAGCTCCAGAAGATTTTTGTTTGTGGCCGCAATTACCCTTACATCCACTTTAAGTACCTTTTCTCCGCCCACACGGGTAAATTCTCTTTCCTGTAACACCCGCAGCAGTTTTACCTGCATGGTCAGGGGCATTTCACTGACCTCGTCCAGGAAAAGACTCCCCCCGTGGGCCTGATAAAAACGACCTTCCTTTCTGCGGTCAGCACCGGTAAAAGCCCCTTTTTCATGTCCAAAAAGTTCTGATTCAAGCAGGGTTTCAGTAATGGCGGCACAGTTAATCTTAATAAAAGGCCCGTCTTTTCTGGGGCTGTTAAAATGGATTATCCCTGCAATTAATTCCTTACCCGTTCCGGACTCGCCGGTAATCATAACGGTTGCTTCGGAATGAGCCACATGAGCCACTGTTTCCAGAAGGTTTGTCATGGCCGGGCTGCGACCAATGATATTCTGCATGTCGAAATGCTTCCCGAGGTTTTCCTTTAAAATCCGGTTTTCCTCTTTTAGTCGGATGTGCTCCATGGCCCTTTCAAGAGTAAGGCGCAGCTTGTCGAAATCAAGCGGTTTTGTAAGATAGTCGTAAGCCCCTTTTTTCAAAGCCTCAATAGCGGTTTCAACAGATGAATAGGCAGTCATTATGGTTACCGGTATGGCGGGATTGAACGCTTTTATCCTCTCAAGAGCTTCGAGGCCTGAAACTTTGAGCATTCTTACATCCATCAAAACCAGATCAAAGGGGCGTTCTTGGACCTTCTCGATTGCTGTTGATCCGTCATCCGCCTCAACAGCATCATATCCCCATCCCCCGATAAGGGTTCGCAGCATGGTTCGATGGGTGCGGTCATCATCAACTATCAATACAGACTTTTTGTGTTTCATGGGTCTTCTATAGCCCCGGTATAAGGTAATAATATCGTGACCGTGGTCCCCTGGCCTAACCTGCTATCCACCTTTATCTCGCCGTCGTGGGCCTCAATGATATTGTGGGCAATTGCAAGTCCGAGGCCTGTACCTGATGCTTTGGTTGTAAAGTAGGGATCAAATATGTGTGTCAGATCATCTTCGCTGATACCTGTACCGGTATCTTGGACCCGGATTTTTATCCCATTCTTTTCTTCATTCCTTAAAAGCCATACATTAAGATTCCCTCCGTTTTTCATCGATTCGATGGCATTAAGATATAGGTTCAGAAAAACCTGGTTGACCCTGTCCGGATCAACAAAAATTTCATCTATTTCAGAATCAAGACGGGTTTGAATCTTAATGTTTACCTCAGAAGTCTGCCTTTCTATCAGCTTGAGAGAATTCTCTAAAAAGGTTCTGACGTTAATCGGTTTTTTTGAAACTGTAATGGGTCTCGCAAATTCATGAAGCTGACCCACAACTCTGTTTAATCTATCCACTTCCTGAATCATGAGATTTGAGATCTGTTGGTTTTCCGGAACATCATGATATCTTTCTTTGAAATATGTAGCAAAGCCCTTGATTGAACTTAAAGGATTACGTATTTCATGGGAAACACCGGCGGCAAGCCTTCCCACGGATGCCAGGCGCTGGCTCCTTGCAATCTCTTTTCTTAAAGAACTAACCTCGCTGAGATCCTTGAAAAGCAAAACATACCCGAGAAACATACCGTTTTCATCATTCAGTAATGTGGCGCTGACTTCAAGGGGAATAACCTTTCCTTCCCGGATAGTACAGTCGATTTCTTTTTCCACAACACCTTTTTCCGTATCGAGATTTTCCAGCAACTTCAATAATTCCTCCGGAACCACTTGCGTAGCATTTTTGCCGATCACTTCCGCAGCGGAAAGGCTTAGAATAAATCCGGCCACATGATTTAAGGAGGTGACTTTTCGATTGTTGTCTATGGCAACAAGGCCGATAGGCATATTCTCAACCAGGTTATCGGAAAAGGCCTTTATTCTGGAAAGGGACATTCTTGTCGCGCGATAACTCTGGGCCAAAAAAAGCAGCGCTATGCCGGCAAACCCGATTAAAAGAAGGATGATACCCATTACCATTGTATGTCTGGTATCCGCCTGTATCGCCTCTTCAATGGAAGCCATGTCCAGACCCACAAAAATGATCGGATTGAATGTAGAAATATCTAATCTTTGATTAATTCCTTGCTGAAACCACATTTGCATCATCATGTGGCCATTCCCCACATTCAATCCCCTTTCTACGGGTGAAAACTTTCTGAACACCTCAAATATTTTCTTACCCTCGGGATTTGATACAACGCGCCATTTTATTGTTTCTTTGTGTATGATTCTTCTAAGATTTAATCCTTTGCCATGAGTTTTGCCAATATATTCAGGATTGTTATGAGCAAGGATAATACCGTTGGTATCGGTGACCAGTAGATAAACAATATCATGTTGCTGGGCCGTCTCGGTGAGGAGTTTCTGGAGCTGGACTCCGCTCCAGCTAAATCCCATTCCTGTCCGGGTACCGGCCTCAAACGATCGTATCAGGGCAGCGCCTTTTTCCAGTAACAGGCGGAAGCTATTTTCTTTTTGGCGGGTGACATTCTGGAGGGTCATAAAAGCAAAAATCGGGAACAGAACGACCACCGCACCCATAAATATCCAGGGCGGAACCCCTGCCCAAAATCGGTTATTTTTAATTTTATTTGCCATAAGTATTTCAGCAGTTGGGGTGTTTTTCTTATAAAGCTTTGTAAATAGCGTAATGAATGATCAGCATCGAAATCATACACTGTTTGAATACATTAGGGAACGTTAAGATAGAACAGCGGTATTTTGTGTTCGTAATTAAAATGCCTTAAGCGGGTCGCCATATAACCTATTTATTTAGAGCCATATTTTCTGTTCTTTCTTTACGAACCCTTATGTATGAGTTTGTATGATGTAGTCGCTGATTATTCATGGAGCTATTGAATCGAAAAAACTCCCCGACCTCTCAATTGGTTATCAGAGCAAATCTTATGCCACCAGCTCGTGAGCAGTTGTCGGCTAATTGTTTGCCCTCAAATCTTCTTTTAATTCCATGATCCTAAATCCAGAATCCAAAAAGAAAGTGGATACTTTTTACCCATAGAAACGATTGGACCCTTCCAATCTGGATATTTAGTATCCACCTTCTGGTTCTTCGTGGCAAGGAAAAATTGCTATGAATATTCGATGTTCTCAGCCCCGGGTATAAATGTCTTAATGGCTTTGAGTTCATTAAGCATAATAGGCCTCCAGTCGATATGATAAAATATTTCAGTTCCAAAATAGGACTTGGGCTTAAAGACGGCGACATACAGAGCCGGCTCATCCGGATAGTGCTCTATCCATAAGGTCTCATCGATTTTTAAATTAAAATCCCTGTATATCCTTTTGCCCAAGCTTTCGGCACAGGTTGTTCTGAAGATGCCTTCCCCGGTTTGTGTCGCAATAATGACGTAGGGTCTAAGGTACTTGACTTCCGGCCGGTCTATTGAAAAATCGATGATTCTCAACCACCAGGAGCAGGCGCATTTACCAACAGTTTCCTGTGAACCGTCTTCATGCCGTTGCAGGCGATATGTACCGTCGAAAAGAATCAAGATATCTTTACACCCCAATTCATAAATGCTTTAAAAAAGACTCATCTGACGATCTTCCTTCTTTTTCCAGCCCGTTATCGGCCCTTTTCGAATTTCAGCAAAAACACCGGGTGCAAGTTTCGCATGACGGGCCCAATCCAGCATGATCTTGGCAATGGTTTCGGCAGTGCTATTCTTCCAGTTTGTGCCGAGATTCTCACAAAGTTCAAGACCAAGCTTTAAAAGCGTATTGCCTTTAACTTTATGTGATTCAAGTATTTCTATAAAGCTTGAAAATGAAGTCAATTGCAAAGCACCTTGTGCGAACAAGAGAGGGCGTCTATCCGGATGTGATACGAACTCTTCTCCTTTTGGCAGCACTTTTATCAATGGAGTCTTTCTTGCAATAAACCCCAGATCTTCCAATGTTGCAAGGGCTCTAAAAATCGTGCTTTTTCTCAGGCCTTTCCAATTCACTCTTCCGTCCCCATGAAGGGCTCGAACAAGCCTTATGGCGATATCTTCAACAGGGGCGTACTGAATCTTCGGAGTTTTAGCGCCACGTCTTTTAGGTAACAACAGGTAACGCTCGCGGATTTCCGTTGCAGGATCAAAGCGAATGAGTTTTCGATTTTTTTTGTCCAGAAGAGCCAGATCGGCAGTATCCATCCATTCCGCCAGGATACGGGCGTAATTTAACCAGCCTTGTCTGGTTGTCGAAATATAGACGCACCAAGTCTCAAGCAGTTTAGCAACGCCGTCAATGGCAAGAGCATTCTTTTGTTCCAGAGTTTTCAAGAGCCGTTTGACCTGACGGTTAGCTCTGAGCCTGTCTCGCAGATGAATTCGCAATACAACCTTTACATCACGGGGCGATGAAGGAAGTTTAATCTGCAAGGAGGCCTCGCCTTTTATGATTTTAACAAGTCCGAGAGAATCCATATCTTTCGCGATCCTGAAGAAAATCTTTTCCGCCAAACCGTGTTTATTAAAATCGGAAACATCCAATGTGCCGTCAGCCGAATGAAGGATCTTTACAGCCTTTATAACATTCCCGGTGCCGGCACCAAGGATATAATTATCCCAATTCGGCAATAGGTCTGCGTTCAGGTAATCGCGAAAAATATCTCCGTAAACGTCCATGGTGTTGCCGATGTTTACGATCAACCCCTGCTTGATTAAATTTTGTACAATTTGAGGTTCAAATATGGGTCTCGATTCTTCAAGACGCATGGGTGCAGACCTGGCAATCTCAAGTAATGAGGCGCTCTCTCTATCTGACAGCTTCTGTAAGTCATGCTGAAAAAATTCTTCAATGCTCAGAAGATTGCCAGGGATATCTATCTGTGGTATTCTGGATTGCCTGGCAATTTTCACATGAAAACAAAGTATTTTCAGCAGCCAAGGATATCCTTGTGAAAATTCGACAAGAAAAGATTGAAGATCTTTTGTTAAGGTTTCACCCAAATCCTTACCGAGCTTTTTCAAAAACGCATCAATTTCGGTTCTGGAAAAAGTATTCAAAATCATATTTTTGCTGTTATCCGTAACCGCCCCAAGCAGTTCTCCGGAAAAGTCATGGGTCGATAAAATAAGATCCTTATTCCACGAGAAACAAAGAACTAGGTGGGTCTGTTTTTCGCATATTTTCAGAAACAGATCTTTAATCGGTTTCAGCACATCAGGCAGAAGAAAAATGTTCTCGAACTGATCAAAAAAGATGAACAGTAGTTTGCTGTGGGATTCGAGAATTTGCCCGATGTCAAAAATTGCTTGTACTGCACTGTCTAACCCTGTTGTGGATTTTGAAAAATCCGCTTCGGTTAGTATGCCGCCGAAGTCTCCGAATTTTTTGAGAGTATAGTCTATTATACGATCAAGGAACCTTGAAGACGATGCGGTGCGTGAATCTATGGCAACGGCAAAGTGTCCCATTTTTAGCAGACGTGCAACACTTGCAAGGACCACCGAACTTTTCCCTAATCCTGAAGGGGCTTCAAACACGATGCCGCGATGTGGCGTCTCCTTATTTATGAGTTCTGCCGCAAAGGAATCGAGTTCTTTAAGCAAGGGTCTTCTGCCCACGAAATACTCTGGTGGCGCCGGGAATTGATACTCGAAGCATCCGGAACCTCCCCGGATCTCGACAATTTCATCTGCATCTTGAAACAGACCCGGCTGGAGAACCGCCGTGCCTCCCACAGTAATGTTGTCAAAATCGTCAAGCTCCGGATACAGTTTTGTCAGATAACCCAGTGTGGATCGATTTAATACAGGGATGCCGCTGTCGTTAAAAATAGCGATTCGATTGGGGGTTCTTTTGCCTTGAGAGGTGATCGGCTGGACCCAGAACACTCCTTTTTCGGTATAAAGCGGAAAACACTCACCCGGTTTTCCCATATTCCGGGGAATACATTTTGCAGCCGTATCCGGACTCACACCTTCCGGAATTCCTGAAATTGCTTTCAGAACTTCGCCTTCCTCATAAATAAGTGCTGTGACTTGAGAACTTCCTTGTATATGCTCTCGATAAAATTCCCTGGCAGAACGGTTGATACCGGGAAGGGCGATGAAGAGGCCGTGGCACCGTTTGTCTTTGTGCCATCTCGCCATATACTTGCCGTAAAATGCCTGGAGCCTGGAAGCGGATATGGCTGTTTCATAAAACTTACAGTCGGCAAAAAGTGGTGAGCCGGTTGCGTTATGTTTCCCTACAATATCGATTTCCATTTCAGCGGTGTCTGCGTGCAGGATGCGGTCGACGATGTACCCATAGTGGTGCAGGACCTGGATCATCATGGCTTCAAACAACTTGCCTCGTGACCGGGCCCTGGCCTGAGGAGATCTGCCTTGCCCAAGTATTTTCAACCTTCCCATCTCGATGTTATCCTGGTATGAAAAATCACTATGAAATCCAATGAATAGATCTTATCCATGGTTCCGTGGCATATTAATATTGGAGTTTACAAACACCATACCAGAAATTTATAAAAAATCAAGTTGTTAAGACAAAGGAAACAGGGTAAACGCGTTTGATTTCGGTGCAGCGTAGCGACGGTGGAGCGTTCTCCCTACATTGGGATTCAAATGCGTTTGCCTTGGAAAAGGAAAGATAACCAAAATGGGTTGAACCCAGCAGTTGATCAGAATTTTTTCTTGTGAGAGCTGAAAAATATTACCTGAATTTTGCACGAGCCGGAGGCTTTCATATGCAAGGCACTTAAGGGCGAAGTCATAGTGTACTATTGCAAGCCCTTAATAACGCAGCAGATGAAAGCCTCCGGCTCGCCCTTTGGGTGAAAATTGATGAATAAGAAAAATCATCATCTCATCTACCATTTGGGTAAAACGTATATTTAGATGATTATGAATAAACCCGATTCAAATACGTAACGTAAAGAATCTCATTAATTTTCATGCAAGATTCAGGTATTAAAACGCCGGGAGATAAAGCTTGTTAGCTTCACAACATCCCGGCATTTGACCTTAAGCGACCCGAAAACAACTTTGATCTGCCATCAATCAGTTGTCCCGATCTTTCTTTATCTTTTTCCTGCCCACACCGACCAGCCCAAAAAGACCGGTACCCAGCAGCAGTATGGTGGCGGGTTCGGGAGCAGCATGGGCGCTACCCTCGATCACGTCATTCTGACAGGTTGGGCCCCAGTGAAAGGCGATTTCATTTCCGGAGAGAAGATCGGTGCCGGTGATGTCCAATACAAACCGGATAAAATCATCGTCTATGCTCCAAGAGGCTGAATTTGACAGGGAGGTCACAGTGCTTGAAAAAGCATCTACCGCAACCTCCTGGCCATTTCGATATATTCCTCGGGTCATAAAATCGTCACTGAGAAGGGCATCAACGTCGTTGTCTCCGCCGGTAAGGCTGTATAGAGTTGCGCCGCCGCCTGTGCTATCCCAACGATTTTCACCGAGGCCCACGGCATAGGTCCATGTGGTGCCGGTGTTGTGTTCATCATCTACATAAGGAGCATTTCCGTAAGGACTCCAGGTATTGGCTAAAAAAAGGTCGCCGTATCCGATACCTTTGCGGCCTTCAGTTAAACAGCGGTAATACCCGTTATCCCCTCTACCGGCGAATTCCGTATAAATGTCTACCGTAAGGGTATTGCCAACAAGGTTCACTTCCGCACCAGATATATCGAACAAACTTGAACTACCGATAACATCGCCATGTCCGTGGTGGTCAGCGCCGATGTAATTATCGGCAATGTTGGTTGCATGGGTATTGGTCGATGCTAAAAAAACTGCAAAAAAGAAAAATAATATAATTTTTAAAAACCTTGTCATTTGTTTCTTCCTCCTGTTGTTGCGGATAACGTTATGCCGGTTGCCTCTGGGTCTGAATCACGCCTTGTTTCTGAGAAAAGTTGAACGATTGTGTGGTTGCGGATTCTTTTGCAAAAGCGTTCGCATGGGTCCGGATTATCCTGATTTGCCTATAGGTTAGAGCAAATAGTATGCCAAACGGTCAAAAGGCAATTCCATTCATTTAAACTCATTGGCTGATGTCTTTTTTTTACTATTATATTAATCTGTTACGGGAAATATAATGCCGATCGATCGGGTATGGGGCAAATCGTTCGATGGGTTTATTGCGTGGATTTTCTCCGAGATATTACCAATTTTGGGGATATAATTTCATAAAAATTGTGAAAAAGATTTCATAAACGGATGTGAAATGTTTAAATATAATTCTTAATGAGTTATTGGGACTAAACCAGTGAACGAGTCAAATTTGGGGTTTGTGCGTTATATTCTTTCCTCGTAGGTCTCCTGGATTGTCTTTACAAGGCAGGTTAGGGTATGATTTACAGGAGTCGGAATTCCCAGTGTAATTCCTTCCCGCACGATAGCGCCGTTTATGAAGTCAACCTCGGTAATTCTCTCCTTTAGGACATCCTGAAGCATGGAAGCGATGTTCCCGGCCGTATCCCTGCAAACCTCCATAACACGGGCGAAAGGGTCGGGATAAGGAAGCTGTATGTTTTTAGCGACAGCCACAGCAACCGCCTCTTTAACCGCATTTTCCATGATCAAGCGAGTTCCGTTTAACTCGGCCAGACGCCCGTTTTTAAGACGTGTAATCGCGCTGAGCACATTGATACCCACATTAATAATCAGTTTCCCCCAGATAAGATCATCCACATTTTTTATGGATCGGGTTTTAAAACCTGCCGTGTTAAATGCAGAAACAATTCTTTCTAAAGTGCTGTTGGGATCTTCTTCGGGCCCGATAATGGTCTCTCCCTGTCCGGCATGTCTTATTTTCCCCGGCCCCAGAAGGGTGGACGCTTCCGCAGTAATACCGCCGAACACCTTTTTCTTACCGAATATCTCCTCCAGTATCTCAAGGTTTCCCACCCCGTTTTGCAAGGTAACCACGAACGCTTCGGGACTGAGCCACGGCTTGATGTTCTCCGCCGCTTGTTTTGTCGAATAAGATTTAACACAAATTAACACAAAGTCAGGCTGTATGGAAATCCCGTCTGCTACCGCGGGCACCTTTACATTATATTCGCCGGTAACCTCTTGGACTACAATTCCCTGGTTGTTTATCTGCCGCGCTCTTTCCTGCAAATAATCCAAAAGAGTGACCTCATAACCCGCCCTCTTTAACCGAGCGGCGAACAAACATCCCATGGCTCCGGGGCCTACAACTAAAAAGTGCATGATACGACTCCTTTTGATACACCAATATTGTATAAAAAACAGGGCTGGTGCAACACCCTCGACTTTTGCAACATCATAAGAAACTCATAAACTTTTAACATAGAAAGTTAAGCCGGTCAATTATTCACATGGGTTTATGTCGGGTAAACGCGTTTGAATCTCAATACCCAGAGAACGCTCCACGACGGCGTGTATCTCTTTCCAGCCGACTGAAACTTGTGCTTAAGCGCCCGTAAGCCCGAGCCGCGCCAGAGATATTAAGAACAATTCGTCTCTAAATTATCCCATTGATTGTTTAAGTCATAATTTCATTCGGCTCGGGCTAACGCGTGCTAAAGCCCTTCAAACAGTCAGTCGGTTTCCAAGAGAAACACGCCGTCGCTTCGCTGCACCGAAATCAAATGCGTTTGTCCTGTAGGTTTATGCCGTGACTGGAAAATCCGACCCCTGAACCCGTCAACGGGTACCAATTTTTTTCGTGCTTCTTGACCATTTAACGCCGGTTTGATATCCACATCATAAAATTTCGCATATGGAAAGGAATACTTATGCTGATTACTAAGATACTGGCCCGAAATGCCCGTATGTACGGTTCTGAAACAGCACTCGTAGAAAGGGAGCCGGCAAAAAACCGTCGTAAGGAAATCACCTGGAAAGAGTTTGACGACCAGGCCAATCAGGTAGCCCGAGTCCTGATAGCCAGGGGAATTACAAAAGGTGGCCGGGTGGTCCATTTAATGACCAATTGTATCGAATGGCTGCCTGTCTATTTTGGGATACTTCGTACGGGCGCCTGGGCGGTTCCTCTTAATTTTCGCTTTGTGGCAAAGACGATCCGGCGCTGTGCGGAAACCGCCGAGGCAAAGGCCTTTATCTTTGGCCAAGAATTTATTGAGCGCATTAATTCCATCAAACAAGACCTGGATAGATTCGTGGAAACCTATATTTTTTAGGGTCCGGAGGAACTCAGACCCGACTATGCCGAATCATATCAAAAAGTTCTTGCAGATCAACCCCCTATTAATCCTGAAGTTACAATAAAGATTACAGATGAAGCTGCCCTTTACTTTACTTCCGGTACAACAGGCACTCCCAAGGCAACACTTTTGACTCACAGAAATCTTGAATTTGCCTGCTTTGTGGAAAATCTGCATCACCATCAGACCCACCGGGATAATTTCCTTTGCATCCCTCCCCTATATCACACCGGAGCCAAGATGCACTGGTTCGGCAATTTCATTGTGGGAGCCCGGAGCGTTATCCTCAAAGGAATCGAACCCCAGTGGATCATAGAAGCTATTTCCGAAGAACATGTAACGGTTGTCTGGCTTCTGGTTCCCTGGGCGCTCGATATCCTTTTTGCGATCCAAAGCGGGGAAATGAAACTCAAAGATTACAATCTGGATCAGTGGCGGCTGATGCATATCGGCGCCCAGCCCGTACCTTCCAGTCTGATTAAGGAATGGAAAAAAGTTTTCCCCCATCACCAGTACGATACCAATTATGCTCTGACCGAATGTACCGGACCGGGATGTGTCCATCTAGGGATGGAAAACATGCACAAGGTCGGTTCCATAGGCTTGCCCGGTTTTGACTGCGAGATCAGGATTGTAGACAACACGTTGAATCCTGTGGTTCAGGGAGAGCCCGGCGAGTTAATGGTCAGGGGGCCGGGGGTTATGAAGGAGTACTACAGAAATCCGGAGGCTACCCGGGAGGTTTTAGTCAACGGCTGGCTGTTGACCGGCGACGTGGCCCGGCAGGACCAAGAGGGTTTTATCTGGCTGGTGGACCGGAAAAAAGATGTAATCATAACCGGCGGAGAAAACATTTATCCTGCTGAGATCGAAGATTTTCTACAGGCTCATCCAAAAATTCACGATGTGGCGGTCATTGGTCTTTCAAGCCTCCGCCTAAGAGAAATCGCCACAGCCGTGGTCCAGGTAAAAGCCGGGCAATAACCCGGCGTTAGTTGTTTTATAACAATCCCCGATCGGCTCAATTAAAGCTCATATTCGCCTTCCATTTCGAGAATGAATTCGCCCGGGACTTCTCCTGATGTGACCTTGAATGTACCGTTGCCTTTGATGTTATCCAGCTTTCCTGTCCCTCTGTAGGTTTTCCATGTGCCGGTTGTGAGTTTGGTTTCCCCGTCACGACTACCTTCAAACTTGCTGTAAACCGAACCATACTGGAAATTGGTTACCGCATAACCCTGCATGGGGCCGGTGCCTTCTACGCGGTCATGGAAGTTGACACTGCGGCGGGAGACAAATTCACCGGCCACGCCCACTTCATAGTGAAGCGGTTCACCTTCCAATTCAACCAGCATGAGCGAATGGCCGAACTCATCATGGACGTGGAGGGCTTCTCTCCGTGTAACACGAACTTTGTATGTAGATTTCCGAATCATAATATTTCTCCTTTCACCAATTTTTATAGAAAATTAATTAAAAAAAAATTTTAACGGCTAATATTTGAATTGTCAACATTGAAATGGACGGAAGCCGTCTCTCTCTTTAATAGCTGCCCAGAATCTTCAGATAGTCTGTTTTTTCTTCAAGCAAATCAAAGGTTGGTTTGAATGTTTCCGATTCAGCATCCGCCTCAAGGTCCACATAAAACATGTATTCCCACGGTTTTCCATGGATGGGCCTTGATTCCAGCTTCACCAGGTTAACACCGTTTTCGGCGAATATTTTCAAAACCTCATAAAGGGCGCCCGGTTGATTCCCGGTTGAAAAAATGAGAGACGATTTGTGCCGTGGCCCCTTTTCGAGTTGATCAACACCTATGATAATAAAACGGGTGTAATTTCGAGGGTTTGTCTCAATTCCTTCCTCAATGACCGTCATTCCGTAAATTTCGGCAGCCTCCCGGCTTGCAATAGCTGCATCGGCAGGATCGGCCTTCTGGCTGATCTTCTTAACTGCCCCGGCAGTGTCCTTGACAGGCACCAGGTCCCAGTTTTCATGGCGATCGAGAAACTGGCGGCACTGCTGAAAAACCATAGGCAGGGAAAAGACCCGTCTGATCGTGTCAGCGCCGGCTTCAGCATGCCCGATCAGGTAGTGTATGATGCGCAGTGTGATTTCGCCCACAATCCTCAAATCATATTCCAGTAGAAAATCGTAGTTTTCATGGATGCTGCCTGTGAGAGAATTCTCCAAAGGCACCACACCGAAATCAACTTCACCCTTTTTAACGGCCTCAAAAATCGCCCGAAATGAAGGTGCAGGCACGGCTGCCACCTGGGTCCCAAAATACTGTGTACAGGCCTTATGACTGAACGTGCCCATTTCACCCAAGAAAGCAGCCCTCTGCATTCCTGTCCCGTTGGTTTTGCTTAAGTGGTCTACGGCTTTAGCCTTATCCAGATAGTCAAAATCGAGCTGTTTGCCGACAACCGGTGCGATCACATAAATGTCACGCATCAGTTGACCGAACTGTTTTGGGTAAAGACTCTGGGGGCCGTCGGAAAGTGCATGGTCCGGGTCATGATGCACCTCTATCATCAATCCGTCTGCACCTGCAGCAATTGCAGCCCGTGACATGGGACTGACTTTTTCACGGATACCGGTTGCATGGCTGGGATCGATAATTACCGGCAAATGGGTCAGTGTCTTAAGCACAGGAATTGCAGAAAGATCAAGGGTGTTACGGGTATAGGGTTCAAAGGTACGAATTCCGCGTTCACATAAAATAACCTTTTCATTTCCCTCCGAAAGAATATATTCGGCGGACATCAGCCATTCCTCAATAGTGGATGAAAGCCCTCTCTTTAGAACCACCGGTTTTCCGATACGACCCACGCACTTTAAAAGTTCAAAGTTCTGCATGTTGCGTGCCCCAACCTGCACGACATCTACATACTTCATCATCATGTCCGCCTGAGCGGGTGAGGTTATTTCGGTCACAACACCAAGACCGGTAACTTCCCGGACTTCGGCCAGTATCTTTAACCCCTCCTCCTTCAAACCCTGGAAAGAATAAGGGGAAGTTCTCGGTTTGAAGGCGCCACCACGAAACAGAACAGCCCCGTATCTTCTTACCTCCCTGGCAATCGTCAGGGCCTGGTCCCTGCTCTCAACAGCACACGGTCCGGCAATAATCGTAATACGTTCTCCACCCACAACCACATCCCCAACCTGTACAAGAGTATCTTCGGTATGCAACTGTCTGCTGACAAGTTTAAACGATGTAGATATTGGGATCACTTTGGCTATGCCGGGAAGCTGTTCGAAAAAATCGGTCTCTTTGCCTCCCTTGCCGACTGCCCCCAGTATATTCTGTCCGGCTTCGGACATTTCACGAACAATATAGCCCTCGCTGAACAGTATGCTCCGGATATTGCTCTTTTGATTCTGTGTAATCCCTTTTTCCAATACCAGAATCATGGTAAACCTCCTTTTATTCAAATGAAACCCCACCTAAACTGAGCGTTTCAAATTTTAAAAGGTAATCAAATATCTTTTATTTTTAATGAATTAAATTGATTTATATTTTTAAAATTTGAAACCCTGCGGGATTGCCGATCTTACCGCATCTACTGCGTCAGATACCGTCCCGCATAGTTGACTATAGCGGAACGACATCTTCCTTGTATCTGCGGCAACCTCGACAATCGCTCAATTTAGGCCCAAAAAAAAGCCCCGAGAATCTATTTCCCGGGGCTTTAAAAAATAAACCCCGGACAGACCGGCTCTGGTCCATCCGGGGCGTTGTAACTTTAGGCGTTACGCAACCGGACGGACGCTTCTAAAACTAAAAAAGAAACGTCCAAAATCGTATTGAAATCTATTGCTATAACGTATTGGCATCAATTTGATTCCTAATCGGCGTTTTTATGTTTTATTACTCAATACTTTTATGCCTGTCAAGAACTGTTTTTAAAATTAACACTCGAACTTTAAATCTTGAACCTCTGAAACCTTAATAAAGGTTTTTTTGTACATTAAAATAAGGGTTACATTGATTTACTGTTGCGGTTTTCACATGTTTTTGCCAAAATAACTAGAGGAAAATACTAAAAAAGCGAGGGCATATAATGAAAACCCTTGAAATTCATGGCAGCACAGGAGATTCAACGATACGGGTCGGCGAAAAATTGCAGAATCTGGGAAAATACATCCCTGCAGAAAATGTTGTTATTATCACCGATGTTAATGTAAAACGTTTTTATCAAAATAATTTTCCGCCACATCCCGTCATAACCATCCAAACCGGTGAGAAGATAAAAAATCTCGATACGGTTCGGAGTATTTACGGGAAACTTGTAAAGCTTGGGGTAGATCGTTCAACCGTTATCATTGGAATAGGCGGAGGTATTGTCTGTGATATTACCGGTTTTGTAGCATCAACCTTTCTTCGCGGCGTGAAATTCGGTTTTGTCTCCTCAACCCTTCTTTCACAGGTTGATGCCAGTGTGGGGGGGAAAAATGGCGTCAATTTCAAAGGGTACAAAAATATGGTCGGGGTTTTCAGCCAGCCCGAATTTGTTATCTGCGACCTTAATCTTTTAAATACCCTGCCCCAAAAAGAGGTTTTATGCGGACTGGCAGAGATTGTAAAACATGCTGCCATAGGAGATGCAGATTTGTTTAAATATCTTGAAGAACATTATCAAAAAGCTTTAGCACTTGATACCGTAGTCATAGAAAGACTTGTTTATAATTCTGTCGTAATCAAGTCAGCCATTGTAAACAAGGATGAAAAAGAAAAAGGAGAGCGCCGCAAGCTCAATTTCGGCCATACATTTGGGCATGCTATTGAAAAAACAACCGGTGCCCGCCACGGGGAGGCTGTTAGTGCCGGTATGGTTATGGCTTCGGAGCTTTCCGTTAGAAGAGGACATTTGCAGCCTAAAAATGCCGGAAGAATCAAAAGCTTGCTCCGGAACTTAAAACTTCCCACCCGTCTTCAGGCAGACAGAAAAACAGTGTTTGATGCTTTACAAAAGGATAAAAAGCGACAAGGAGATTGGTTATACTTTGTGTTGCTCGAAGATATCGGCAAACCATTTGTGGATAAAATTTCCATAAATGAACTGGATAATGTAATAAACGCTTTTTATTAAGGGAAAGCGGCCTGTTGTTTTACTCTTAGCAACCCCGGGCTGTTGTGAAGGTACATCAGAGGTGAGGAATATCCTGCATCCATGAAATAACGTTCAAGGTCATCAAAAAGGACCGGCCGGTCCGGCCAGGTATACAATTTCTTGCGTTGTTTTAGTTCGTTCCAGGCATCTTCGGCCCATGCTTTTTCCCTGAACACTTCTTTCTTAGCTTGCTCACAGAGAAACATCTCACAGACAATCGGCTTAACGCGCCACATACAGCCATTATTCCCAAGATAAATACATTTAAATCCGGTATTGGGCTTCTTTAGTGTCGCCAGCAGTGCATTGATCTCCTCGTTGCAAGAAACCAGCGTATTGACAACCATGTCTCCGAAAAAGGTAATGATGCCTTCGCGTGAGCAGCAGGCACTGAGCTTGCTCTCGTAGCACTTTTTCGTGCATAGATTGCTAAAATGCTCGGACAGAAAAGTATCGACTTCATCACGAAACAACAGATAGTCGAAAATTTGCAACTCGAGCGCCTTTCTTTCAGATGCGGAAAGGGTTTCAAGATGACGCTGCACCATGGCCAGCGATTCGGCCTGTTCTTTCTGGTATGAATTCATAATGAATGGAATCGTAAAAAGTGAAAATGTGATGAATTCGGGTTGTTACGAATTCATCATGTAACATCTCAATAAATTATGGATTCGGCTCAATATCACCATTTAATGCACCAGAACTTATTGAGAAGTTACTTCATTATCATTTAGCTGAAGCTTTGTCTGAAGGTTATTTTTGGTCTAAAATCTCCCTGAGTTTCATTGACAAAACGTTAATATTAAAAGGTTTCTGGATAAAACCGTTACAGCCCCGTTCAAGTATTTCGGTTGCCTGACCATTGATACTGTGACCGCTGGACAGAAGGACGTTTATATCAGGGTTCATCTCTTTTAATCTGTCATAAGTTTCTCCACCACTCAATTCAGGCATGATCATGTCAATGATGACGATATCAATCTTATCCTGGTTTTTTTTGTAGATCTCGATCGCATCCTTTCCGTTTCTGACTATCGAGACATTATATCCCATTTTAGTTAACATTTCCTTGCAGCCTTCAATAACCATATCCTCGTCATCCACAAGCAGTACCGTCTCTTTGCCCATTATAATTTCTTCAGGCAACTCCTTTTCTTTTTTTACTTCTTTTTTGGTGGCCGGAAGATAAATACTGAAAGTTGTACCGTAGCCCCTTTCAGAATCAACATCTATATATCCACCATGCCCCTTTATTATGCCATAAGCGGAAGACAATCCAAGGCCTGTGCCTTTTGTAAGACCTTTTGTTGTAAAAAATGGCTCAAAGATGCGTTCTCTGGTCTCTTTGTCCATGCCTGCGCCGGTATCTCTAACAGTCAACAAAATATAATCCCCGGGCTTTGGATCATAAGGCTTGCCGGTCATCTCCTTATCCGTGATGTTCATGGTCTTCAAAAAAAGATCTCCTCCTTCAGACATGGCATCTGCAGCATTAAAATACAGATTCAACAGTACCTGTTCAATCTGTCCTATGTTAGACTCTATTCCATGTAAATTTTCATCCAAATCTTGATGAATTATAATCTCCTTTTTGGCTATTTTAAAAGTATCGCAGGTCTCTTTTAACAACTGGTTCAGATTTGTCGGCTTGACCCCATCTCTGCCTGCCCTTGCATATCCGGTAAGCTGACCTGACAGCTTAGACCCATTGGCAACCTGCTTTTCAATGTTTTTTAAATATTTATACTGCTTATGATTTGAATCAATATCTAAAAGCATTATAGATACATTTGCCATGATTCCCATAAGCAGGTTATTAAAATTATGGGCAAATCCGCTGGCCAGGGTGCCGATAGCCTGCATTTTATGGGCTTGTTGAAGCTGGACTTCCAGCATGGTTTTTTCTTTCTGTGAATTCTTTTCTTCGGTGATATCCCTTCCAATAGATTGATATTCTGACACATTATCTTGGTCATCAAAAATGGCCCGGTCGGTCCTCTGCTGCCAGCGAATCTCTCCATCCGGTGCCATGACTTGATGTTCATATGTTATGGTAGGTCTTTTTTGATCCAGGGACATGAACTGATTTTTTACTTTGTTTTGATCTTCCTTAAGAATAAACTGGAAAAAGTTTTGCCCTATCAATTCTTCTTTTTTTTTGTTAAAATAATTACAATGGGCTGTATTCACAAAATTTAATGTACCATCACAAAGAAAACGGCAAATCATTGCGGGCATGTCTTCTACTACGGTTCGATATCTCTCCTCGTTCTCCCGCAGTTCTTCCTCGGCCTGCTTACGCCATAAAATAAGTTGCGATAACGCTTCCGTTTCTCTTAAACAAATGTTTCCAGTTTCTTTGGCAATTCTTTTATAATGTTCAACCTCTTTTCTCGTTTCTTTTAATTTTTGTTCCAATTCGATTTTTGCAATTTCTTTCATGATTTCATTTGTCCTATAGCCAAAACCGGCAGGGAAGTTGGAATCAGCCGATTTTCGATCGGCTTTGCTCCTTCGTATCTACAAAATCCAGGATAGAATCGATAAAATCCCCCGACCCCTCAGGTAGTTAAATGTAACATTTCAGCGAACTTACTTTTGTTGTTTGTATGTGTCAAGAAATTAAATAGTGTCCATCCATAAACGGCATCTTTCGGCCCCCGGCGGCGTTCTCGCTCGTTTTCAATCCTCGAAATAGCGCGCTATGCCTGCGGTTGAAAACTCGCTCGGGCCTTACCGGAAACCAAAATCTACCATTTATGGATGGACACTAAATAGGTTCAAATTTTGCACCCGATAACATTGGTAATATAAAGGATTGGAATACTTGAGAGATAGTTTTGAGGTGTGGGGGGGGATGGAAAAACGGCGACATCAGAGGGCTGGGGTTTTGCGGGTCGCAAGGTTATGGAATGATTATGGATAATGGGGAAATGTGGGGATTTTTGTAAACGAATACGTTTCAATGAGTTCGCGCAATTTTTTGGTTGCATCAAGGGTTATTGAAACATAATCGGCGACAATTTGACACTATAAAAATTCGATATCACAACCATAAAGCCGACATAAAATTTCAAAATAAATAACAAGAATTACCGCCGCAGCCCCAAGAACGGGGATTGATGATATCACAGGTTTTAATGGCAATTCCTTTTTTGACTAAGTTGGAGAAAGCTGCAGAAGGCGGCGACATGATGCTTGAAGCAAAGAAGGTTGTTACACTCAAATGTTCTGGGAAGCTTCGGGAGAGGATTAATGTGTTATACGTGCCGGAAAGGTGTTTTTATGATAAGGCACAAAAAAAAACGACTTCGCCAAAGGGAGGAAAAGTCGCTCTTTAATCAATAAAGAAGGTCTGTGGGTTATGTTTTCACATAAACATTTTCCAAAAACCTCCTACAATCACAAACAGAATGATTCCCAATCCAGTATATCTAAAATTTGAATCGACCCGCACACCCATTTTGTTTGCTCTAACTGTTAAGTGTTCATCATTAAGGCGGATCTCCATGTAAAGTTCTGATATTCTGCTAACAATTCCAATCAGTCGCGGAGTTAGCCTTTCCTTTGCCAACTCATCAAGAGTTACTAATTTGTCTTGGTTCACGATAAAAACCTTTCATATTAAAGGTTATATTGAGAATCAAGCGGTATTAAATTATGGTTCCTCATACGAATTTGTGGGTTAATTGAGGCACTGGAAGGTCTCCCATTGTATGATAGAGTGCAAGTTTAAAGGTTTCAGCAGATCTATAACCATATGCTCTATGGCTGATTGCCTTGGCTTTATTGTTGAGACCTTCTACTGCTCCATTATCAATTCTAACTTTAAAGTAATTTAGGATATCTTTTTGGTGCCGCCTGATCATCCAGGCGAAATTTCTCATCGGTTCTAATCTGGAGTGGGTGGCCCACCAAAACCATTGATCGAGATATTTTTTAGCCCATGCAGGATAAACATAATCCCAAAACTTTCGAAAAGCCTTGAGATTGAGCAAAATAATTGATGGAAAAACATAGTTTTTTCTGCAAGGTAAGAG
>CAZBOB010000006.1:0-76746 GCA_964492995.1 uncultured Desulfobacteraceae bacterium
AGATACACGCCGTCGTGGAGCGTTCTCCCTGTATTGGGATTCAAATGCGTTTACCATGCCGGACACCCTACCCCCGGCGGTTGCCGTTATAAATCCCAGGCGTCATGATTGCCCGTCCGGTTTTGATGATCTTGCCGGTGTTGGTGTGGCTTTTTATCTTCTAATTTTTCTCAGAAAAAAACTTCGTGACCAAAATTTCTGGAAGAGGTTGAAACACGTTAGGTGCTTTTTAAAAATCTAAGCGCTTCAGCATAATTCAGGTTTTGGACTAAACATTTCCCTTGCAATGGTCAGTCTATGACATTATTATTGTGCGCGACCCAAAAAATCGATATAAATAAATTAATGAGTTCGTAAAAAGCCGTTTTTTGACTTTTTATAAGACCATCAACCTAACCCGGACAAGCCCGCCCTCCTGCCAAGCGGAGTAAGGCGGACGGGCCGGAACCAAAAATATTTGCCACAAAGACACTAAGACACAAAGGATATATTTATTATTTTTTCTTTGTGCCTTGGTGCCTTAGTGGCAGAATTGAAAAAGTTTTGCCATAAAAAGCACCCCTGTGAAATTGACTCTGTATTTCACTGGGCAAGCAAAATTTACAACTAAGGAACTAACAGAATTAAAGGTGAAATCTTATGGCTAAGATATTTCGGCCAAGCAGTCGCGAAGCACGGATTTTATCAAAAATCGAATCCTCAAAAGAGTACGCCCGCAAAAAAACAATAGAAAGCATAAAAGACTGTATAGAACCGCTTTCCAATGCCATTGCCATGAAGCTTATTGAAAACAACCTTGTGGAAACGACAAATAAAAATGTACTTGAGGAACAGATTTTAAAGTGCCTCGAAAAACTAAGTCGTGCGGACGACTTTGAGATAGACTATCAGAATTCACCATTCAGACATATTGTGCCACAACCCAATGTTGTCAGCCTTTATGTCACCGCTTTTGTAATAGAGACCCTTATTAACCATAGAGTCGTTGTTGATATATTCGGTTCTGACGAAGAAATATATCTTTGCATTAACCGGCAAGTGACAAAATTTCTTTCCTAAAAAATGCGCCCTTCTTTCCTTCCCAGGTTAGTGAACGGACCTTTTGACGACCCCGGACTATTCATTCCATTTCTTCTTGAAAAACGTGCTATAATTTTCGATCTGGGAGACATCTATTCACTTTCGACCAGAGATATTCTCAAGATCAGCCATGTTTTTATCAGCCACACGCATATGGATCATTTCATAGGGTTTGACAGGTTGCTGCGTCTTTTCCTTGGCCGCGAACAGCAGCTCTACTTGTATGGTCCCGAAGGCTTTTTGAAAAATGTTGAAGGGAAGATTGCCGGGTATTCATGGAACCTTGTTAAACATTACAGTAATCTATTTGCATTGAACGTTACCGAGGTGAATCCCGATCATATGATTACCAGAAATTACATATGTCAAAACCGATTCATCCCGGCTTCAGAGGATATAAAGCAGCCTTTTAACGGTCTTTTGCATAAGGAACCGGTCCTGTCTGTTTCCGCTGAAATCCTTGATCACAGTATCCCATGTCTCGGGTTTACCATTGAAGAACGATTTCACATAAATATAATGAAAGAACATGTTACCGGTCTCGGGCTTGAGATCGGCCCGTGGCTGAATGAATTTAAACAGGCTCTGTACAATAATATAGACCTTGATTCGGAATTTGAGGTGAGATACGTCGGCCAAGCTTCATGTAAAAAGAGATTCATCCTGGGCGATCTCGCAAAGCGGATTGCTCTTATAACTCCAGGCCAGAAGGTTTCATATATCGTAGACGCCGGGTACAGCAAATCGAATGTGGAAAAGATTATTGAACTTGCCAAGAACGCCGACCACCTGTTTATTGAAGCGGCTTTTCTTGAAAAGGACAGGGATATTGCCGAAAAAAAAGGCCATCTCACCGCCTGGCAGGCCGGCAGCATTGCAGGTAAGGCCGGGGTAAAACAGGTTACGCCGTTCCATTTCTCACCCAGGTACAAAGGATTGGGGGACCTTTTGGAAAAAGAAGCCAGGGATGGATATAATACTCATACGGCTCCATGCTGAAAGTTAATGTGTCTTGAACCGTTTCTTCGATCCGAATCAAAATGCCGGGCCCAATTGGACCCCTTTGAAAAGGCGCCCGTAAGCAACTAAATACATATCATATAACCAACTCATATCATAATATAATTATTCGGATGGAGCTTAAATCCTCATCCAAAATCATCCAACCCGTGTTTCATTTTTCTCATGGATAACACCCCTATTTTTAGCTTGTATCGAAAATGGTATTATGCAAAAATTATAATTTCCAACAATAACAAATAAACCAGCCGCATGAAACCGAGAAAGGAGGCCGGATGTGATACACGAATTCGAAGCCGTGGTCATCGGGGCCGGCGGAGCGGGTTTGTACGCTGCTCTCGAAGCCAGTAAAAAAGTGAAAACAGCCGTTCTTTCGAAAGTTTACGCCATCAGGAGCCACACGGGCGCGGCCCAGGGGGGAATCAGCGCCGCGCTGGGCAACGTGGAAGAAGACAAACCGGAATGGCACGCCTTCGACACGGTCAAAGGGGGAGACTATCTCGTGGACCAGAACGCGGCGATCATCCTCGCGGAAGAGGCCGTGCAGGCCGTGTACGATCTCGAAAACCGGGGACTGCCCTTCAACCGTACACCCGACGGGCGCATCGATCAGCGACGGTTCGGCGGGCACACCCGGAATTTCGGCGAGGCGGCCGTGTGTAGGGCCTGCTACCACGCAGACCGGACCGGCCACATGATCCTTCAGACCCTCTATCAGCAGTGCATCAAGAACCAGGTCACCTTTTTTGACGAGTTCCAGGTGGTGGACGTTGTCATGGACGGCAGAAAATGCGGTGGCGTGGTCGCGGTGGAACTCGCCACCGGCGACATTCACATCTTCAAGGCCAAAGCCGTGTTCTTCGCAACCGGCGGGTTCGGCCGCATGTTCCGGATCACCTCCAACGCTTACGCCAACACCGGAGACGGGCCTGCCGTTCTTGCCCGGCGCGGGGTCCCGCTGGAAGACATGGAATTCTTCCAGTTCCACCCAACGGGCATCAAGGGCATGGGCATCCTGATTTCCGAAGCGGTGCGCGGAGAAGGAGGCATCCTGCGAAACCGGGACGGCGAACGTTTCATGGAGCGATACGTACCCACCCTGCTCGACTTGGGGCCAAGGGATATCGTTTCCCGCTCCATGATCACGGAGATCAGGCAAGGAAGGGGGATCAGAGGGGACGGAAAGATCGACGATTATCTCCATCTGGACGCCACCGAAATCGGCAGAGAAGTAATCCTGGCCAAGCTCCCGGAAATCACCGACTTTTGCAAGACATACCTGGGGATCGATCCGGCCGAAGGTCCCATTCCGGTCCAGCCCACGGCTCACTACGCCATGGGCGGTCTCCCCACGGATATGAATGGGCGGGTGGTCGCGGACGGTAAAGGGGGGTTCTACGACGGTCTGTATGCGGCCGGCGAATGCGCGTGTGTATCCGTTCACGGGGCCAACCGGCTGGGAACAAACAGTCTGCTGGACTTGGTGGTTTTCGGTCGGCGGGCGGGAATCCACATCGCGGATTACGTAAAGAACGCCGACCAGCTCAATTTCGACGAGCACGTCGCAGAGCCCGCGAAAAAACGCATTGCGGAACTTACCGACGGGAAAAAGGGGCCGCACGGAGAAAAAATACGGGAGAAAATGCAGTTTGAAATGATGGAGAACGTCAGCGTGTACCGTAACGAAACAGACATGGCCAAAGCTGTCCACGTGTTGCGGGAGCTTCGCCAAGAGTACGCAAAGGTCCGCGTCCAGGATTCAAGCAAGGCCTTCAACACGGATCTGTTGGAAATTCTGGAATTGGGAAACCTTCTGGACTTGGCCTTGATTACCGCAGAATCCGCCAGGAACCGGAAGGAGAGCCGTGGCGCTCATTCCCGGGAAGATTTTCCGGACCGGGATGATGAAAATTGGCTCAAGCACACCCTTGCCTGGCTGGATCAAGACACTGTCCGGATCGATTACAAACCGGTCGATCTTTCCCTCTGGGAGCCTAAACCTCGAACGTATTAGAAAAAGGGGGAGAACCATGAAAATCATCCTCAATATTCAACGATTCAATCCGGAAACTCATGCCGAGCCATATATGGAAAAACATGAAATCGAGGTCGAGCCCACAGACCGGATCCTGGACGCCTTGATGCATGTCAAACGATATCGGGACGGGAGCCTGGGTTTCCGAAAAAGCTGTGCGCACGGCGTGTGCGGGTCGGACGCGATGCGGATCAACGGAAAGGACCGCCTGGCCTGCAAGACCCTTGTGCAGGATGTTGCTGACACCGACGGGGCCAAGATCGAGATCAAACCTCTAAATCATTTCACCGTGTTGCGGGATCTTATCGTGGATCAGACCGTATTTTTTGAAAAATACCGATCGGTAAAGCCGTTCCTGATCAACGACGATCCCGTCACGGAGAAGGAACGGATCCAGTCTCCCGAGCAACGCAAGGCCTTCGATGATCCTACAAACTGCATTCTCTGCTCCGCTTGTTTCTCTGCTTGCCCGGTGCTGTACGAAAATCCGGACTTTCTCGGACCGGCGGCCATCGCCCAGGCCGGCAGGTTCAACGACGACAGCCGGGACAAAGGGTTCACGGAGCGGCTGTCGGTTCTGGATTCTCCGAACGGTGTATGGCCGTGCAAGAACCATTTCGAGTGTACACGGGCCTGTCCGCGAAATATTAAGATCACGAAACTGATCAACCGGACCAAGACAAGAATTAAAAAACATCGCGGTGAAAAAAGTGAATCGGGAATCCGGGAACCGGATCCGCTGTCTGGATAAAATGGTGAAGGATAGGATGAACACTGATTGATTGATGAAAAGGAGACGAGTATGAAAAAAATTTTGATCGCATACGACAGCAAAACGGGCCGGACACAGAAGATGGCGGAAACCATTGCCCAGGGCGTCCGCGAAGCCGGAGCAGAAGCGGTCGTTCAGCGCATAGAAGAGATAGGGAGCGAAAAGGAACTTGAAGGATTCGACGGTTACATATTGGGTTGTCCAACCTATTTTAAAAATATCACCGAAGAGATGAAGCAATTTCTTTTTATGGCCCAAAAAGCCGATTTGGCGGAAAAAACCGGCGGCAGTTTCGGCTCTTATACCCATTTCGGTAACGCACCGAAGATTGTCCATGACACCATGGAATTCGTATTCGGTATGAAAATGGCGGACTTGGGCGCGTTTAATGTCAAGGAGCAAATTCTGGACTCCGGAAAAGGCGAGGAGCCATGCCGCACCTATGGAAAAGCTTTCGGTGAAAAGGTCGGAGGGTGAATTGCCCATCCGGGTTCGATATTTCGGGACATGGGAAACAATAAATCCCCCCAAGATTACCCACGATTTTAGTTCGAATTCGAGCCAAAAGACAAGTAAGATGGGGTAATTTTTTTTATCCGAGGTCCTTACATCCTTGTTGATTAATGAATATGCTATAAGTAAGTTTTCATGAGGCTGATTACAAATGATAGGATTTTTTCATCAGGTTCAAGGAACTGAATTCCGGTTCGAAACATTCCGAAATCGGCAGCATTGCAATAAACGACCTTGCCTTTTACTCGAATTAAATCATCCCCGACGTGGATGGCCATAAGTAGTTTATCCTGCCATTCGAAAGAGTTATGAGTTTCTATGAGGATTCCCCCTTTACTTATATTTATAGTCTTTCCCGTGCCCTCCTTTATCGGGTTGCCGCTATCATCTTTACAAACATAAGATAAGGGGTTATGTGTTTCAACTCTCGGATGTTTTCTTCTCTCTGTTACGCTCAAGTTTCTACTCCTTCCTGTTACGGGGCTGACCTAATCAATAAAAACACCATATTTTTGCAATTTTTGACTGGGTGCCAACATCAATACACGCCATCATATGAATACCGTTAACGATTTGGTTTGTAAACCTTGCATTAAAAAAAAGAGCGCAAAACCAAGATTACGTTTTGCGCTTTTTTTACGTTTTGATATGAGATGATCTTCAGGCGACGTCCTTGTTATAGCAGGTCAAGCAACATTGCAGGCAGCGGTTCGATTCATATAGCGCTTCTTCTTCGCTGATAACAAGATCTGCTTCAACAAAGGATTTAATCCGATCCTCCACCGGAAGTTCCGGCATCTTTGTTCTTGTAGATTTTTCTATCCCTTCAACCGATTCAAAGATCGACACCGGTATATTATTCGTAAATAATGTTTTTTCCGGCGGCGTTATTTTCTCGCCGGTAATGTAAAAATGAATCGACCGGGCTGCTCGTCGGCCTGCGCCGATCGCAGAGACAACCAGGTCAGCGCCGGTAGCAGCGTCTCCGCCCGTGAAAATATAAGGTATGCTGGACTGCAGAGCCACCGGATCTTCAGAGTCGATGGTATTCCAGCGGGTAATATTTAAATCCTCATCAAGACGTTTGCTTTCATCCTTGAAAAAGACATCCGGACCCTGTCCGATGGCGGTAATCAGCATATCGATTTCCATGAGGGTCTCCGAACCTTCAATGGGCACCGGACGGCGTCTGCCACTGGCATCCGGCTCGCCGAGCTCCATCTTCAGATATTCAAGTCCGGTAACTTTGCCTTCCTCATCACCGATTACACGGGTCGGCGCCGCCAGAAAAGTAAATTTTACGCCTTCATGTTCGGCAGCTTCGATTTCAACCATATTGGCCGGCATTTCTTTGCGGGTCCGGCGATACACAATCGATACTTCTTCAGCACCCAGGCGAATCAGAGTCCGGACACAGTCGATGGCGGTGTTCCCGCCTCCGATCACGACGCACTTGTTGCCGACAAACGGCCGACGGTCTTCATTACCGTCTTCCTGCTGCCATAAAGCGAAATGGGTCAGAAAATTAATTCCGGTGTAGCAGCCTTCCAGGTCCTCACCTTCAGCACGCAGGGTGTAATCTTTCCAGGCGCCGATACCCAAGAACACGGCGTCATATCCTGCAGCCATAAGTGATCCGATGTCAAAGTCTCGGCCCAGCATCACATTGGGTTTATGTTCAATCCCTATGTTTAAAATCCCATCGGTTTCCCATGCCAGGACCTCTTTGGGGAGTCGATATTCAGGAATTCCATACCGAATCATACCCCCGAGTTTGGGCATGGCGTCAAAAATCGTAACGTCATGACCCAGACGACGCAAGAAAAAAGCACAGCTTAATCCGGCCGGACCGCCACCGATGACAGCCACTTTTTTGCCGGTGGAAGGAGCTACGGATACGGGAAGACGACGTCCTGAATTCATTTCATAATCGGCAACAAAACGTTTCAACTGATTGATGGAAACCGCTTCGTCTTCAATGCCTCTGCGGCATTTATTTTCACAGGGATGGGGACAGACCCGGCCGCAGGATAAAAGTAACGGATTACGCTCCCTGATCGTGTTTACCGCTCCTTCGTAATCCCCGTTCTTGATTTGGTAAATATATCTGGGAATATCAATTTCAGCAGGACAGGTTTGCTGGCAGGGGGCAATACGATCATCATACTGATTGAGATGAAGCAGCTTTTGGGACATGGTTTTGATTTCCATGATATCCTTTGGGCAGACTTTTTCACATGCACCGCATCCCACGCATTTCACTTCGTTAACAACAGGATATCCGTGAGGCCCCATCTTAAGGGCATCAAAAGCACAGGCCCTGACACAGTCACCCAGACCCAGACATCCTACCGGACATTCTCGTTTGCCCCCATACAGGGTGGCAAGGGCCTGACAGCTGTTAATCCCCATATAATAATATTTATCGGGTGCCCGATCGCCGCCCGTACAGGTATTGTAAGAGAGTAAAGGTTCGGCCGTACCCGGGTCCACGCCCATGATGGCGGCAATATTGGCCGCAGCTTCAGCATCGGCAATGATACAAACACTGGGAGTCGCTTCGCCGGCAACCACGGCAACGGCCGCGGCGGAGCATCCGGTATATCCGCAACCCCCGCAGTTTGCGCCGGCCATAAATCCTTCTACCTCGGCAATTCGGGGGTCCTCATAGACATAAAAAACTTTTGAGGCAACACTCAGCATAGCCCCACATGCTGCCCCCAAACCCAACATAAACAAAAGAGCTGTTAACACAATGACCTCCTTGGGTATTCCCTAAATAGGCTTTTTTATACCATCCCCTTAAAAGCAAAAAATGTGAGAGAGAGAATTCCGGCGGTGACCAGTCCGATGGACGTATCCTGGAGCGGTTTTGGAACCCTGGCCAAAAGAATTCGTTCACGGACACCTGCAAAAAGAATAAGCGCAAGACCGAAACCCACGGCAAACCCAAACGATGCAACAAGCGACTTCATAAAGCTTAATTCTTCGTCGATGTTTATCACACAAGCACCCAGCACCGCACAGTTAGTCGTAATCAGCGGCAAGAAGATGCCGAGTCCGGCATACAGGGCGGGAATGCTTTTTTTCAGGAACAACTCAACAAACTGAACAAGGGATGCAATGACCAGGATAAATGCGATGGTTCTGAGATATACCAGATCAAAGGGTACCAAAAAAAGATGGTAGATCACCCATGTAATGGCTCCTGCCATAACCAGGACAAAGACGACTGCCATGGCCATCCCCACAGCGGTTTCCATTTTCTTGGATGTGCCGAGAAAAGGGCAGTTGCCCAAAAACTTGGCCAGCAGAATGTTGTTAACAAAAATGGTGCTGATAATTATTGAAAAATAGCCCATTTCGCTCATTTATCTTCTCCTCTTTATTCAAACAGATTCATTATGCAAAGCATCAACCCGAGACAGACAAACGCACCCGGTGCCTGAATCATAAATGTGAACGGCTGGAATGAAGGTCCGAATACCGATGCCCCGTAGAAAGTGCCGGTCCCCAGAACTTCCCGAACACCTCCAAGCGCAGCCAGGGAAAGGGTGAAGCCAATGCCGATACCCAGACCGTCGGCAATTGAAGGCAGAAGACCGTTTTTGGATGCAAAGGCTTCGGCACGTCCTAAAACAATACAGTTAACCACGATCAGCGGTATAAACAGGCCCAATTCGAGAAACAGCGGATAGGCATAGGCCTGCATCACCAGCTCCACCACAATAACAAACGTTGCAATAATGATGATAAAACAGGCGATTCTTACCTTTGGTGGAATGATGTTCCGTAATGCCGAAACCAGAATATTCGAACATAATAGGACAAATGTCGTGGCCAGACCCATTCCGATTCCGTTTTCCATGGTTGTGGTGACACCCAACACCGGACATAGACCCAGTACAAGCCGAAACGGTGGTATTTCCGCCCACAGTCCTTTGGTAAATTCCTGAGTGATCGTTTTAGCCATCTTTATCTCCCTATTTGTTAAATTCCTTTATTTTTTCAGAAAGCTGGGGTTTCAGCTTTTGATACACATTGCCGGCATCGGTCGCGGCCTTACAAACCGCCCGGGAAGTGATCGTAGCGCCACTGATTGCATTCACCTGGCCACCGTCATTCGTGACTTTAACAGGTTCATTGATGGAAAAGCCTTTAAATTGAGCGGCGAAAGCGGGATCATCCTTTGACATTGCTCCCAGTCCGGGGGTTTCACTGTGGGTCGTAACTTCTATGCCGACAATCTTTTCGGTGACCAAGTTGACAGCCACCATCAGGCCGAGATCACCCCCGTACCCTTTTCCGGAACTTTCAAACGCAACCGTATTGGCCTTGCCGTCAAATATCCCGACGAAGAAACTTCTTTCAATGTCGCCGTCTAATATTTTAAACCGGTCGGCAATGGGATCATTGGATGCGCCTTCCAGAATCTTCTTGATGGCAGGTCCTTTTACAAATTCAAGCTGTTGTTTTTCGATCTGAGCGGCCGTTCCATTCCGGAGGCCGGCAAGCAAGCCACCGGAGAAGGCGGCCAACACGGTAAGGACGACGACCATTTTTATCAATTCACGCATGTTAAACAACCTTTCCAAGCGCTTTGGGCCTGATTTTGTCCAAAAGTGGATTTACAAGGTTCATTAGCAGGATAGCAAATACTACGCCATCAATATAGGAGCCGATATTTCTTATGAGCACCGTCATTATCCCGGCGCCGGCGCCATAAATAAGCATGGGAATAAAGTTGACCGGTGAAGAAGAATCCTCGGTTGCCAGAAAAAACGCTCCGATCAGTGTATAACCGGTTAAAAGATGAAAAACAGGTCCTGCGTAATGGGTAGTATCGGACACATTAAAAAACAGAGCGGTTATAAAGACACCGGCCAGAAATGATAACGATATCTCCCATCTGATAACCCCTCTGATGATAAGATAGATTCCGCCGATGATAAGGCCCAGTCCAAAGGTTGCTCCGATGCCTCCTGACTGCTGGCCCATTAGAAGATCAGCCATGCTAAAAGCATCAATGCCGGATGTGCCTAAATGTTTGAGGGCGGAAAGAGGGTAGACCATTGCAAAACCGAGATCATAGTTTACCAGGACTTCATTAAAATCAAAAAAATCTTTCCAGGACACCATCAGCATGGCCAGTCCAATAAGGACCGGGTTAAAAGGATTTCCGCCGATCCCGCCGAATATGTGTTTACCGATAACCACCGCAACAAAGGTACCGGTTATAACAAGCCACCATGGAGATGTTGCCGGCAAAAGCATGCCAAATAGAATGCCGATCAGAGCTGCATTGCCGTCTCCGATGGTAATCGTTCGCTTTGATATTTTATTAAACAGCAGTTCCCAGACAATGGCAGAGGAAATAGAGAGTGAAACAACACCCACCGCAGGCATGCCATAGCTTATAAAACCAAACAGCACCGCAGGCAGCGCAGCAATTATCACATTATAACTCCGGGCGGTTATTGTGCTCCCATCATGCCAGAAAGGAGCGTGTGAAACGATGAATTTTTTCTGATTAATCATTTGTCGCCTCCGCTATACTGATCCGGCCAAGTTCATACTTCGCCAACTTTATATAATGCAAGATCGGCATTCTCGATACACAGACAAAGCTGCAAAGACCGCATTCAACGCAGGAATAAAGATCGTATTCTTCTGCGGCTTGTTCATATTGTCCGGCTTCCAGAAATCGGACAAGCATGTTAACCGGGATTTTTGCCGGACAGATACGAATACATTCGCCGCAGTTAATGCATGGATAGTCTGAAACCAGTTCCAGGTCTTGACCGTCCTGAACAATAATAGCGCCGGTATCGGGTTGAATCGGGTGATGCTCTGAATAGATCGAAGAACCGGTCATCGGCCCGCCCAGGATAATGCGATCCTTTTCGTTTACGGTAACATCATAGGCAGAAAAAATTTCATGGACCGGTGTTCCGATCCGGACCGATATCATCACCGAATCCCCATCTTTTTTTATAAGGTTTAACTTCTTGTAAAGCGGTATGTAACCCTCGTCAAACGCCTCGCCGATGGAGGCCACAGCCTCGGCACTGACAAAGCATACGCCCATTTCCTCACAGGTTTTTCCGGCAGGTACTGTTTTGCCCAGGACGTCTTGCATGATCATGCGAGGAAGTGTCGCAGGATATTCTGTATCTACAACCCTTACCTGGGCTCCGCTTACGCCGGCATTCTGCATAAGATGCTCAGGTGAGACCATGATAATATTTTCAATTCCGGTGATTTGTTTTAAAATACCCACTCCCTTTGCGATTGCTTTTTCATCGGATATCAGGGCGTGCTGATTGGCGGTAATTAATAAATCACTATCAACTCCGCAAATAACAATGGTATCTATGGATGGTGATGTGCTGCCATTGGAAAAGAGACTTGCCGGTGGGTTGCCGGGAATAAAAGACAGATAATTTTTGGCAATATCCATGGTGGGTTCCACGGACAGGGCTTTGAATTGTTCATCCATCTCTTCATCTTCAGCGACATCGATCTCAATAGCGGTATAAGAACGGCCAAATTCACCCAAAAAGGGAGATATGGAAGATATGGATCCGGTAACACTAGAAATGACATAGGCATCACTGCCTTCATAAAGAGAAAGCTTCTGACCGGTCTTAACCGTATCATCTTTTTTTAATAACGCAGCCTTTTTTTGGCCAAACGGGTCATAGGTCTCGTTTACTAAAAGCGTAACCTTTTTTGAGGTTGGAATTATTTTGGGCTCCGGTACGGTAACATCCAGAGCTTCATATACTATCCTGGGCTTTGCCAAACCGATAAAGGATCTTTTTATCATCGTTTAACCTATATTGTTTTTCGGTATTAAGGTGATCGGACACAAAAAAGCCATCCCCGGTAACGATACGGCGAACGGCTTATGAGACATGACACCAACTGCATCTATTTTCTTCCGGGCCAGCTCCACTTTCCTGATGACACTCCTCGCATTGGGAATGGAAGGCATCGGTCTTTTTTATGATTTCTGTATCTTCGATCTCATCAGGCTCATGACATTCCATACAGGATTCAGGGAATTTCTGTCCTTCCGCCGGGACTTGATGACAGTCACCGCAGGCACGAAGTGATGAGTCCTCATCCTCGGGATGATGATGACAGTCGCTACAGGAAAGACCATACCCTGCTTCTGAAGCATGTGTTTTATGGTCAAATAAAACCTTTCCGGCAACGCCCTTGTACATTATTCTTACGGGTTGATCCGGGGTCTTGGCAGGAAAGCCCGCATAGCTTATAACACCCACTAATAATAAAACAATAATAAGGCCGTAAGCCAATTGCAGTTCTTTTTTCGGAATCATTTCATTAAAATCCTTTCAGCGTCTTGAAGTAAAAAATGTGGGCGTAAAAAAACAAAAAAAATGCCTACCATAATGGCAAATAGCTTTCAAGTTCTTTTTTTATAGAAAGTAAAAAAATTTTCATGGAAAGTAAAAAAATTTGGTATTTAAAAAAGAACTTAGGGGTTTCGCCCCAATTGGCCTCCGGCCCATAGGGCCTCCGCCCCGGAGGAAAATAATGGAATGATGGCATAAACAGGTTACCATTAAAAAAACTTGCCATTTCGAAAAGTTGTTGAATTTCCAAGATGTTAAATTATATAATTTATTGTGCCGATTATAAAAATGTTTCAGGGTCTGGTATTTTTTCAGATTTTGGTTTTTGATAGTATTTACAGTGAATGAACTTATGTGGAACGATTTTTACAGAGCTGAGCCGTTGTGGGGAGCGACGGCTACATGGAAAACCGTTAATCGGAATTTAGATTACCTCATCAGGCTTCATCGTCCTAAGATGGACCGGGCGGTAGCTTTGGCCTGGGATGTACAGATTCGGCTGGAGTCGATTTTTTCTCTTCTGGACGACCTGTGCGCGTCTACATGCCCCTGGTGCCCTGATCACTGCTGCCTGGTGGCCAAGGTCTGGATCGATTTTAAGGATCTGCTCTTCCTTCATCTTAATGGTCATCAGATTCCCCCTGCCCAACTCCTGTCGAATTTGAAAGAGACATGTAGTTATTGGAGCCCCAAAGGCTGTAAATTGCCACGGATTGTCAGACCCTGGGTCTGCACCTGGTATCTGTGCCCCACGCATAAAGCGAATCTACGCCAAAAGCCCAAATCTGTTCAGGATAAGTTCAGCCGGGCCGTTCAGGCCATAAAGACCGGCAGGAAAGAGATGGAATCTGAATTTATCCGGATTGTTTCATGAAGAAAAAAATGTGTTGAGCTATTGATTTCTTTATGATATTTAATCATTATTTGGGAAAGGAGAAATGCCATGGCACTACAGTTTTCCTTCACCAAGTATGAGCATGAAGCCCTTCCTGACTTCAGAAAAAAACTCAACTTGGCAGAATCCACCGAGGATGTCATCAATTTTTTCGTCCACACCATCATGGAATTGTTTGAAAGTATTTTTGGGGACAAAATCGATTTTAATTCTGAAGACTTCACCCTTATCTTAGGTCGTGAACCCCATTACAAGGTGAGCAGTCGTCTCTTTTCTTCAAAAGAGTTCATGTCCGTCTGGAATGATTCCGACCTTCCTAGAGTAATTGGTCGCTTTGCAAAATCTGCCATGAACCGTTACAACCGTCTGGAAAAATATTCGGAAAAGACCGACACCAAAATTAGGAAATAAGTGTCTGATACCGGATACAGATTTATGGCAAACTCAACAGCGGATCAAATTGGACTTAACCCGGATTTCTTACGAATTAACACTGTCAAATGCGGCCTGGAAAAAGTCGCGTTCGCATTCCATAGCATATCGGTAGGTGGTGCGCACCCGTGGAGTGTCGGAAACATATCGGTCAGTTAGCTTTTCCAACTGCTGTGCTAGATTTTCGATATCCGGGCTGCTGTAAGTGCGAATCCAGTCAATATATTGATGTTCGGGTGGATTTTTTTGTGCCAGCTGTTGTCCTAAATAGGCATATAAGCGCATGCAAGGAGAAAGGGCCACAACAGTTATGCCTGTATCATAGGCCCACGCGGTGGCCAGCAAGAAGTCGGTATAGCGACGGGTCGCGGCTCCCGGTGCCACATTAACTACATCCACACCCCATTCGGCCGCATATTTGTCATGTAATTTCATCTCTTCCAGCACCCCATCGGCCAGAGCATGTAAGGTGCAAAATCCTTCCCAGTCAGGTGCTTTAGCCCCGGCAATACTGTAACCGCGGGCGAATGCTTTCAGAAAAAAGACATCCTGGCTAACATAGTAGGCAAAACGCTTCCTGGATAGGCTGCCGTCGGCCAATCCTTTAACAAAAGGGTTTTGAAGGCAGGCCTGAGCAATATCATGGTTAGTTTGCCATAAATTGCTTGATAGAGCCATTTTTTGTCTCCTTTTATACTATAATAAATAATGATGGTCTCGTAAAAACTCTGATTTGCTCGCTAAAATGACCATTTTGAGAAAAAGCGTTCCGCAAGACCGGTATCGGTTTTGATGCTTTTATTCACGGTGATATTGGAAGGTTTTGGAAACTTTTGGTCAGATTTGAAACTTTATTAGTGCATAGTAATATTCATTTTGTTTTAAAGTGGTCCCAGCCTGAAGGCGTAAAGGATCTGATCTGACCGTTCGAAAGAAACAGTTCCATTTTTCCTGAATCGGTTATTTCGCCAATCTTATACAGTGGGTTCCGGAACCTCCTCAGATAATTCGCCACGATATGATCCACTCTATCCGGTGATATCGTGCACAACAGGGTATAATCTTCACCACCGTCAAGAGCATATTCAACAGGATCAAAATCAAACCGGGCACAAAACTTTTCTAGATTATTGGAGACGGGTATTTTTTCAGAATACAGACGGATGCCGACGTTGCTCTGTTCGGCGATGTGTCCAATATCGGAACTGAGCCCGTCACTAACATCGATCATTGCATGAACGCCGCCCTGACGTGCAAGAAATCGACCTTCCCGAAGATAGGGTTTGGGTATGATGTGGGCGTCACGCAGCGCCTTCAATTCGTTGGAATCCGCTTTGATATTATTGGTTATCAGGTGCAATCCGGCCCGGCTGTCTCCTAAAAAACCGGTTGAACAAATTATATCTCCCTGTTGAGCGGTATTACGGTACAATATTTCTTTTTCAAATGCAGATCCCAAGACCGAGATATTTATGATTAAATCAGTTTTCGAACGGGTCGTGTCACCCCCCAGAAGATTAAGGCCGAATTCAGCAGCCAGTCTTTTCATTCCGTTATACAGATCTTCTATAAAATCTAAGGAGCAGTTATCAGGAACGGCAATACTGATGAATGCTTCACGAGCAATTCCCCCCATTGCGGCAATATCGCTCAAGTTCACGGATAGCGCTTTATATCCTAAATTAAATCCGGAAGTTGCATTTCTGAAAAAATGAATCCCTTCAACAAGCAAATCCGTCGTGACGAGAATGACTTCGTGGGGTGTGGGAATAAAGGCGGCAGCATCATCGCCGATGCCTTTAATAATATTTTGAGGACGAATTAAACAGCCCCGGCTGATTCTTTTGATAAAACCAAATTCACCGATATCTCTTAAATTCATTGTAATAACCCGACCTCTTAATTTTTTCTCTTACTGTTATTCCTAAAAAAAATAGTTTGTTGGTACAGTTATTTCAAGTACAAAGCAATGGTAACTATAACACAGGCATTTTAAATTTTCATGTATATTTTAAAGAAGATTTGATCTTGAAAATTCGATCCGCATAGTGTTTATGTTTATAATAGGTTCACCAATACGCGAACAAATAATATAAGGGGTTCTATTATATCTTTTATATCTTTCGATAACAACTGATGCAGATTTTAGGTAGGAGGTTATCATGAAAGTAGCCCTTACAATCGCGGGTTCGGATTCTTCTGGCGGCGCCGGAATCCAAGCCGATATAAAAACCTTCCAGGCCCATGGCGTTTTTGGCATGAGTGCCGTTACTGCTGTTACTGTCCAAAATACTCAAAAAGTGTATGACATTCAGGAGATAGAGCCCCGGATCGTACATGATCAAATTACGTGTCTGTTTGAGGATGCAAAAATCGATGCGGTAAAAATAGGAATGGTGTCCGGCATTGAACTGATCAAGGCAATCGCAAAAGCGCTGAAGGCCGTTAAACCGCCTCCTGTGGTGCTCGATCCGGTGATGGTTTCCAAAAGCGGATATCGCTTGCTAAATCAAGATGCCCAGGACGCCCTGGTGGATAATCTTTTTCCGCTTTCCGAGGTCGTCACTCCCAACATTTATGAAGCCGAAGCGCTCATCGGCAGGAAAATTAAAAACATAGATGATATGAAAAGCGCTGCCAATGACATCTT
This sequence comes from uncultured Desulfobacteraceae bacterium, assembly GCA_964492995.1. Taxonomy (GTDB): domain Bacteria; phylum Desulfobacterota; class Desulfobacteria; order Desulfobacterales; family UBA11574; genus S5133MH16. The sequence continues at coordinate 16,783 of CAZBOB010000006.1, forward strand.
AAAGCTCAAAGTAAAAAAAGTGGTTATAAAAGGGGGGCACCTGGGAGGAGACCGTGCCACGGACGTCCTCTATGATGGAAGGGAATATAAAGAACTACATAGTCATCGGGTGAAAACGAAAAATACCCATGGTACCGGCTGCACTTTTTCTTCGGCCATTGCGGCGAATATTGCACTCGGCAAAAAGTTCTTTGAAGCCGTATCGCTTGCCAAGAAATATATTACCGGCGCCATAGAACATTCTTTATCCATTGGGAAAGGCTATGGTCCCACCCATCATTTTTTTGATTTATATGCTAAAGCAGGAATAACTTAGGGGCTTCGCCCCAATTGGAATAATGGAATGATGGAGTAATGGCCCCGGTGAAATAGAAAAAAAGTTTCACTGGGTAAAAATGATGGCGCAAACAGGTTGCCATTGATAAACCTGTATTTTCAAGAGGTTGTAGAATTTCCGAGACGTTAAATTAGAGATGGAAAGCAAAAATTCACTTTAAGAAGCAATGCCGAATTTTTCTTTTAATTTCCTGTTGACCGGCGGCGGCACGATACTTGTGATGTCACCGCCAAACCGTGCCGCTTCCTTAATTATTGATGAACTGGTAAAAATCCATCGCAAACCGGTCATAAGGAAAACGGTCTGAATCTCTCTTTTCAACCTGCGATTCATCAGCGCAAGCTGAAACTCATATTCAAAATCAGATACAGCGCGCATCCCACGCAGTATTGCAATACATTTCCGTCGGGCCGCAAAATCCACGAGAAGACCGTCAAAAGTTTCCACCGTAATATCCGGATAATCTTTAAAACTCGTTTCAAGCATTTCCACCCGCTCTTCAACGGTAAAAAGAAAATCTTTAACCGGATTATGCAATATGGCCACGATGATCTTGTCAAAAATTTTGAGCCCCCTTTCAGCGATATCAATATGACCGTTTGTAACAGGATCAAAGGATCCCGGATATATGGCAATTTTTTCCATCTATTATTATTCCTTTTTAGTACCGGAGAAACTTTTGAAAAACGCCCCCTTATTTAGAAGAGATTTTATACCACATAAGTTAAGAATGAAACAAATGTTTTCCCGTATCTTCTCTGGTCTGCAATCTCAAACATGAAAAGATCGTCCGGGATCGGCTCCTGAGGAGAGTGCTCAACAACAATGCGGGCCCCTTTTTCCAGAGATCTTGTATGCTCAAGGTTGAACAACGCCGGTTTTACCATGCTCTGGTTGTAAGGAGGATCCAGAAAGACAAGATCAAAGGCTCTCCTTGCAGATTTTAAACAGTTTAAATTCTTTTTTATATCCCATCTAATAATATTAGCATGTTTATCAAAAGAACACGATGTGATGTTACGCTTTATTACAGATAAAGCTCCCGGGTCATTATCTACAAATACTGCCGATTCAGCCCCCCGGCTCAGCGCCTCGATACCCAGGGCTCCGGTTCCGGCAAATAGATCAAGGACCATGGCTTTGTGAACTCGAAAGGACAGGATGTTAAAAATCGATTCGCGCAATCGATCAGCGGTCGGTCTTATGGTCAAACCTTGAACTGAATGCAGTTTTTTACCTTTCAATCTGCCGCTGATAATCCTCAATCCCATATCTTTCCAAGAATAATTTGGCCCGTAGAAACCGCTTTAACCTACATCCAGGCTCTTGAGTTTTTTGTGTAGATAACTTCTTTCAACTCCAATTGCTTCAGCTGTTTTAGTGATATTGTTATTATATTGCAAAAGTTTTCTTTTAATAAATTCTCGTTCAAAAGCTTTTTTCGCGTCCTTCAAAGAGTGGCTTAAAAAAAGCTGTGATTCAACGGTTGTCATCCCGTCCGCAGTATCCGGATTATAAGGTGCAGGTAGATCGAATTCGTCTATAACATCTTTTTCCACCATAATGGCAAGCCGTTCAACAAGATTCTTCAGCTCCCTGACATTTCCCGGCCAAGAATAATTGTATAACATATCAACTGCTTTCTGGATCATTTCCTTTTTTTCACTTCGATCTTTTTTCGCGCATTCAGCAAAAAATGTTTCGACCAAAAGAGGAATATCTTCAACGCGATCCCTTAAAGACGGAACCTCGATGGGTATCACATTCAATCGGTAGTAAATATCTTCTCTGAAATTACCCTTTTCAATCTCCTTTTCAAGATCTTTATTACTGGATGCAATGACCCTGACATTTACACTCAATGTTCTGCTTCCTCCGACCCGCTGGAACTGCTTTTCTTCCAATACTCGAAGGATCTTTGCCTGGGTCTTTAAGCTCATATCACCGATTTCATCCAGAAAAATAGTGCCATTGTTGGCCAGTTCAAATTTTCCGATCTTTTTTGTTGTGGCGTCGGTAAGGGCGCCCTTTTCTTGGCCAAACAGCTCGCTTTCGATGAGTTCTTCGGGAATTGCGGCACAATGGACATTAACAAGCGGATAATCCGCACGTGAGCTCAACTGGTGTATGGTGCGAGCAACCAGTTCCTTTCCGGTCCCGTTTTCTCCGGTAATAAGTATCCATGCATCTGTCGGGGCTGCAATAGCGATCTGTTTTTTCAGGGCCACAATAGGAGGGCTGTTTCCGGTTATCGAGTGTTTTTCTAAAGTCTTTTTACGCAGATATTTGTTTTCTTCTTCAAGTCTCCTGAAATTTAAAGCATTATTAATCGCCACAATTATTTTATCAATTGAAAGCGGTTTTTCGATTAAGTCGAATGCTCCAAGTTTTGTGGCTTTAACAGCGGTTTCTATTGTCCCGTGTCCGGATATAATTATGACTTGAATATAAGGATTGTCCTTCTTTATCTCCTTTAATGTTTCAATGCCGTCAATACCCGGCATCCAAATATCAAGCAAAACAAGATCCGGGAACTCGGTATCTACGATTTTCAACGCTTCATATCCATTAGCGGCGGTTAAAACCTCAAAACCTTCATCCGAAAGGAGGCCGCTTAAAGATTGGAGTATGGAAGGTTCATCATCAACAATCAAAATAGAAGGAAACATATGCTTTAACTCCTTAAACCGTGCTTAGGTCTCGCTTCACTTCGTCCCGTAATATTGCGGGAAAAAATTGGAGTAAACGTTACTTTAAGCCGGAAATTCTATAATAAATTTTGCACCCTTCGGACGGTTGTCCTGCACACGTATCATGCCGTTATGATCAGAGACAATTGTGCTTACAATCGTAAGTCCTAAACCCATGCCGGCCTTTTTTGTTGAAAAATAAGGTTCAAAAAGGCGCGTCTTGTCTTCATCGGAAATACCCTCTCCATTGTCTGAAACTTCCAGCCGAACGATTTTTAAAATTGGTTCATGGGTTAATGTAATCAAAATACTGCCGTCATTCTTTATTGATCCAATGGCGTTGTCCACAAGATTGATCATCGCCTGCTTGATCTGTTGACGATCAAGGTTAAGCAGTGGAATATCGTCTATGATATTGAATTCAAAATTAATAGTCTGATGCCCCTCTTTATAAAGCGCCAGGGTTTCTTCAATGATCGGCGGCAAATCGCAGGGCTCTGGATTTGCTGTGGGAAATTTTGCAAAGGATGAAAATTCGTCCACAAGATTTCTAATAAGTTCTACATGGTCCGTGATTGTCTGTGTACATTCATCAAAAACCGGCTGGTTAATCCGCTCGGAATACTTACGCTTAAGACGCTGGGCTGAAAGCGATATCGGGGTCAACGGATTTTTTACTTCATGTGCAATCCTGCGAGCGACTTCACGCCATGCAGCCATGCGCTGGGCCTTTTCGAGTTCCGTCATATCATCAAACACCATTACAATACCCATGTGCTGACCGGAGTCGTCTTCAAGAGCAGTTACATGCATCAAAAAACTCAAAGGACTTCCACTTACGGTCAGTTTTAACGGCAACTCCACGGAACGGTTTCGTAATGTTTTAAGATTCTCCATGACCTCTTCGGCAAGATTCAGAAGCTGTTCATCTAAAAGTTTCTTATAACTCTTATTGATGATCTCATGTGACTGGAGGTTCAACATTTTTTCAGCCGACTTGTTGATCGTGGAAATGAACCCCCCCGCGTCAAGTGTAATTACACCGGCAGAAACATTTTCAAGAACGATTTCCATGTATTGCCGTCTTTTTTCAATCTCAATATTCTGTTCTCGAAGCAGACGAGCAGAAAGCTCCAGTTGATCCCTGCCGATCCGCAAATCTCTGGTCATTTTATTAAATGAATCAACAAGGCTCCCGATTTCATCATCAGCCACATGGCCGATACTGAAACTCAAGTCTCCTTCTGCAACTCTGTGGGTTCCTTCAGCGAGTTCCATGATCGGTATGGTAATGGTTTTCGCCAGGAAGAAGCCAAACCATACCGCACAAAATACAACCAGCAGCCCGACAATGGATAGGGTGATATAGTAGGTAACCTGAATCGGTCTCTTAAGAAGTTTGATCTGCTGGTATTCTTCAAAACCCTTAGAAATGGACGCCATATTTTCGGAAAGGTCCGGCGGCATCAGTCTGCTTAACACAACAAACGCCTCTGCATTCGCACGCTTTGCTCCAAAGGGAATGGTTCCAATAGTTCTGATTAGCTCCCCTGTCAGTATACTTTCAGAAATGGACCTCACACCTTTTAGCGGCATTTCTTTTAGAAGATTATCCGCAGAAACAACCCCAAACGGCATATCTTCCAATTCTGGAGAAAGGGCAAATGTAAGGCGACTTGCATTGGGGTCATAAAGTTCAACGGCATGAAGATTAAACTCTCGCTGGACAATCTGAATGTAATGGGAAAGGGCTTTTTCCTTTGTGGGATCCAAAAGTTTTTTTGTTTCTATCTGATATGATATTCTTTCCATAAAAAACTGGCTGCTCTCTTCAGCATGCCAATATTGACTTCGACCCACAAGCAATGAATTTTCAAGAGCCTGTTCTACCGGAACGTTAAACCAGAATTTAATACTGTTTGTAATAAAGTTGATGGAAAAGAAAAAAAGAATAATGGTCGGCAAAAGTGAAAGCGCTATAAATGCGACCACAAGTTTCGTTCGAAGCTTTGCGCCCATTACTTTTCGTTTTCTATCATAAAGTAGCTTTACCAAATTTCTGAAGACAAGGAATATCAGCAGGATAAGCAACAGCAAATTGATATTGATCAATATAAACATCAGGATGGTATTGGAAATGTGGACGCCGGCTCCAAAATGTATTATCCGGCTCTCGGCAAAGGTCAGTATGGCAACCACGGCAATGATGACAAAAATAATAATGACTTCACGCTTTCTTCTGTTGCGCTCTTCTTCCGAAATATAGGATTTCGTTTTTTTGTATCTTTTACTTGCCATGATAATTGGTCAATCTAGTAGATGAAATCTATGGTATACAAGTCGGTTTCAAAGTCCCATAGAGAAACAAAAAAAAGGATATAATGCAGGTAAAAAGGAAGGGTTATTTTGCTAAGTTCAGCCTTAGCTCTTATTTGATAATGCCCACCTTTTTCAAGCTTGCCAAGAGCGACAACTTTCAGGCTGTCAATTACAGCCATTAATTTCTGGGCCTCTGCGAAAGATTTTGTAATCTGCGGTCTACCACCATCCCATGACCGTTTTATAACAAATTCTTCTTTCAGGTTATTGTACTTGATGGTATTGGTGGTTTTTATATCGGCTACCTTTTTATCGAGCCATAGATTACGCACCTTGTAAAGCGTAATGAAGAATGAAAATGTGGTAGGAACACCACTGAATACAGCCTTTTTCATTTTTTCTCTAAAAGCATCTTCAACCTTCAGATAAACAAGAAGGTCATCTCGCGTATTTGTAACAATTATGTTCGTCAACCTGGCATCCTGGGCAAAAGATAGATTCTGGACAAAAAAGATGATGCCAAGGAGCCAGAAACCTGTTTTTCGATTTATAAATGATTTCATAACTATACTGTACAGAGCGTTAAATTACGGTTTTTTATTAAAATGAAAAACAATCTCTTCGCACAGGCGCGCGAGTCTTAATGCAATAGATTAAGAAACGGAATTTTAGCAAATAACTACAAAGCGCAATAATTTCAATTTGTGCCCATCCATAAATCTATATTGGGCACAAATTAAGTTTCCCATGCAGAAATTAGCAATTTTTCGCAAGGTCAAGGAAATCAAGGAATTACGCGGAGGCGTACAAGTGGTACGCCGCACAAGTAATTCCGCAGATTGACGCAGAGATTGCGGAAAAGGGCAATTTCTGGATGGAAACTAATTAATAGCGGATACCTTGTTAAATGGCAAGTGATTTTGGCTGATAGGAGGGCAACTCATTTTCATCATTGATTGTGCGGGTCTCCCATGATTCTTTTTGAGAGAAGAATTCCTTAAGAAAGGCTTGGTTGAATGCATGTCCGGATTTATTGACCACTACATGGCCTAAAATAGGCATGCCAAGAAGTGAAAAATCCCCGATGCAATCGAGGATTTTATGTCTCACAAATTCGTCCTTATAGCGCAGGCCGTCCTTATTAATCACATCTTTGCTATCAATGACAACAACATTATCCAGAGAAACTCCGCGGGCCAGGCCGTACCTTTTAAGATATTCATATTCATGCAGAAAACCATAGGTTCTGGCCCTGCATATTTCACGCTCAAAAACCTGGTCCGATAGATCTACGGAATAGGACTGCTTTTTGATCAGGGAATGATCGTATTCAATAGTACAGGTTATTTTGTATGTCGAGCATGGATAAATACCCACCATTTTGCCGTCTTCTTCAAGCTCTATCGGTTTTTTGACTACGAAAAAATACCTTGGCGCGGCCTGATCCCTGATCCCTGCAGATCTTATCATTGACGCAAAGGGACCGGCGCTGCCGTCCATTATCGGCATCTCATAGCTGTCGATCTCTATCAGAGCATTGTCGATTGAAAGGCCGGCAAAACTGGCCATAAGATGCTCTATGGTTGATACAATGAAGCCTTCGTACCCTATGACGGTCGCCAGACTTGTATCCACAACCATATTAAAATGAGCGGATATGCACGGACAGTCAAGAAGGTCTGTCCTTATGAACTTGATACCATGGTTGCTCGGTGCAGGATTAATCGTCAGATTGACTTTTTTCCCCGAATGAACACCCACACCTGAACAACTGACTGGTTGTGCAACGGTTCTTTGTTTAAAATACATGAAAATGATAAATGTTATGCTGAAAAAATTTCTAAATGGTCTATTGAATAACTATGTAAATTCAAGTTAATTCGCTGAGTTTATGCTGAGAAACGAAGTGCTCACAGTTGGAATGTTGGAATATTGGAATATTGGGTTCTGGGAAAATGGAAACGTGGGTTATGGTAAAATTCCTCTTTACGGAAATTAAATAGAGGAATGTCATCTTCTTTAAATCATTATTCCAATATTCCATCATTCCATTCTTCCATTCTGATTGCACAAACAGGTTACCATTAAAAACTTTCATTTTCGATAAGTTGTAGAATTTCCGAGACGTTTATTTAGTGCCCGATAACATAAATATGAGCCATCAAAGCTAAAGCTGAATTTTTTATATTCATATCTAATATTATTGGTTTTATTTTACAAGGATTATTTATAATCTTTATTTTCATAATCGGACATCTCTATAGCACATTGTAATTATTGCCAATTTATCTCTTTTGAAAAAAGCAAATTTAAAATCTTAGGTAAAAAGATTGTTCTATACACAGCTATTTGTTATGGTTCAAAAATTTTGAAGTGAATACGGTTTCCATCACTAATAAAAAGGCCTATCGAAAATTTTCATGAAATATTCGGGTTAGGGAAGACACTATCTGAAAGGAGGAAATGTGCTCGCAAAGGTATTAAGCAGCGCTGTAATTGGAATTGATGCGTTTTTAGTTGAAGTGGAGGTCGATATCACATCAGGACTCCCTACGTTTACCACGGTCGGACTCCCGGAAGCTTCTGTAAAAGAGAGCAAGGAGCGAGTCAAGTCTGCCATTAATAATTCGGGTTATAGATTTCCTGACGACAGGATCACCGTCAATCTTGCGCCGGCCAATATTAAAAAGGAAGGAACCGGCTTTGATCTTCCCATAGCCTTAGGAATACTTACAGCAACCCAAATCATTCCCCAACAAATTATATCCAAATACCTTGTTTTGGGTGAGCTATCCCTGGACGGTCGCATTAAACCTGTCAAGGGTTCTCTTCCAATGGCACTGACCGCAAAAAGTGCCGATTATACCGGAATCATCGTCCCTTATGACAATGGTCGCGAAGCTTCGGTTGTAGAGGACATTACCGTTCTGCCGGTAAAAACCTTGTCTCAGCTGGTAAGTTTTTTCCGTGGATTTACTCAAATAAAACCTGAAAAAACAGACATTTCTGCCGTATTTAAAACTGCCAAAGGATTTGAAGTCGATTTTTCCGAGGTCAAGGGCCAGGAACATGTAAAACGATCTTTGGAAGTTGCAGCTGCAGGAGGACACAATCTAATCATGATCGGCCCCCCGGGCTCGGGAAAAACCATGCTGGCAAAACGCCTCCCAACCATACTTCCTCCGTTAACATTTGAAGAAGCCATTGAAACTACAAAAATATTCAGCGTTGTTGGAATGCTTGAAAAAGACCAGGCGCTGATCACAAAAAGGCCTTTCAGATCGCCTCATCACACCATATCAGATGCGGGCTTGATCGGCGGCGGTCATATCCCCAGACCTGGCGAAGTAAGCATGGCCCATAATGGCGTTTTGTTTCTGGACGAACTTTCGGAATTTAAGAAACATGTATTAGAGGTTCTCCGACAGCCTTTGGAAGATACCCGGGTAACCATTTCCCGGGCAGCCTTAACCATAACTTACCCTTCAAGTTTTATGCTGGTAGCGGCAATGAACCCGTGTCCCTGCGGATATTTTTCCGACCCCAAGCACGAGTGTCGATGCACCTATCCACAAATTCACCGCTTTCGCTCAAAAATATCAGGCCCCTTGATGGACCGGATCGATATTCATGTCGAAGTTCCGGCAGTTCCCTATAAAGACCTGAGAGTTAAAGCCGATGCAGAATCGTCGGAGGAAATCAGAGCACGCGTTAATACAGCACGAGAACGCCAGTCCCAAAGATTTAAAAGAACAAAAATTTACAGCAATGCTCAGATGCTCAGCCGGCATATTAAAAAACATTGCAAAATCGACGAAGCCTCATGCAATATTCTTGAATCGGCCATTGACAAACTGGGCTTATCCGCCCGCGCCTATAACCGGATATTAAAAATCGCCCGAACCATTGCAGATCTTGACGGCGAATCCCACATCCGGGTCGATCACATTTCCGAAGCGGTTCAGTACCGTAATTTAGACAGGGGTAAACGGTTTGTCTGACCCCATTTAGCTCGCATTTTTCATGAACAATGCTTGACATACAAAATGCATTATCCTAATTTCATATTTATTGAAAGGAAACCTTAGGATTCTTAAGATGATGGTATAAGTTGAGATTTTTGAAAAACGCCTCTTTTTGCAAAGGTCTCAAGTTAGCCGCCCATAAACACACCACTATGCTTTTGTTGTGTCCGGCCGAATCGATCTTGGAGGGTGGAACGTAAAATGTTCAAAAAAAACTAATCTGTCTATGTCATGAAACAAGCATTGCCCGATAATGGAGGTCGCCGTTCAGGCTTTGACCGACGTGAATTTTTATATGACGCCTATATTCCTGAACGCAGGTCCGGCAAAGACCGCAGAAGCGGACTTGATAGAAGACTGAAATTAAGAACATAAAAAATAATAAATATTCTTTAAACGAGCTGAGCCGGCAGTTGAAGGATGTAATCCCTAATGATTGAAATATTAAAAAAAATATTTGAAGCTAATCCTGAAAAATCTACAATCGTATTAAGCTGTAAATGTTCGGACTGTGGGTGTGATGTAATAATTGAGATAACATCCACATCAGGCGGATTTGGATTACTAGGCGGTTCTTTATTTAAGTGTTCGCCGGACGAGTGTTTCGCTAAATGTCCTGATTGTTACAAAACCAACCCAAAGATAACCGATCATTATAAACCAAAACACAAAGTATCATTTTCGGATAAAATTCCTCCGAAGCCGGACTAGACTTAATCCTACCCGCCGGCCATATCCTGTGATATCTTTCTAATTTCTATTTCCTTGGCATTGTCCTGAAAAACAAGGAAATATTTACATATACTTTATGTAGTTTGCCCCACAATTTCACATAGTTCCATATAAATTAGCACTTCTATCCTCGTCATACAATTTATGTAACCTTCTAATATTTATAAGATTCTACTATATTTTTTTGAATTTGCATGACTTTTGCATACAAAAAAAATCAAATGGAAACCAAACGAAAGATTATTTTGGCTTTAGGATCGAAAATTTCAGATAAACACAAAGTGTTTAGTGAAAATATGGAAGTATCTATCAAAGATAGGAAAGACAGGCGTTTAGGTTATGATCGGCGTCAATTTTCATATGACATGTTTATTCCTGAGCTTAGATCCGGCAAGAGCCGAAGAAGCAGGCCTGATAGAAGACGAAAACCAAGAAAATTACACTAATAAAGATATTTAGTGCCCGAACGAAAACTAGGATTTTTCGTTAAGATCAAGGAAGGCGAAAATTTTAACCACAGGAATACGGGAAGTATTTCGAGGATTAAAATTTGAGTCTGACGCAGATATTGGCGGAAAAGACAGTTTTCGTTCAGGCACTATTTAATCTGGCAGGGTAACCATCCAATATAGTCTGCACAGGAATTTGTGCATTGATACACATTTTTCTGGTCATTTTTATACTTTTTCTGCCCCATCAAACCATCCCATTTAATCCAATTCATACGTTTTGAAATATTTATGCATTTTATCATGATCTTCTATAAAGCCTTTTAAATCGATGCTCTGTGTGCATTTGAGGATCAACAAACTCATTTCAAATTCTGACTGTTTCAAAATAAAAGTTCTTTTTGGCATGGGTGTTGCTGATAAGCATTTCTGCAAAACTGAAAATGTCTTGAAAATCATCATATCATCTGGAGGTGCATCGTGCCAAAGAAAGTATTCTATGTCTTCATCTTCTTTTTTATCTTTTCTGCCCTTCCCTCACTTGTTCATGCAGATAATCAGACCCTATTCGGCCCAAGGATTTTTAAAATCAGGCGGTGGCATGTTCATCTGTCGGTTCATAAATTCAATGGACAAGCTTTTAGAAAAGGAATCATCACGATCACCAAGAATACGCCTGAAAAGCAGATCCGGGGAGGATTTATCTTTTTCAATACAAAATTTGTTCCTCTTCGTAAATTTTTGGTTGGGGACAAACTCGTTTTTAAAAAAGAGCTTACATTACAATCCATGAACTGTATAACTGTCTTCCTTAGGGGAAGCCCTAAGGCTTCCGTAACAATAGAAGTAAACGAGGCAGGAGGCCCGGTGCCACCTCCGGAGGTCACCTTGTCGGCAGATCCTCAAAGCATCACCTCAGGGGAATCAAGTTCTCTAGCATGGACCACTACCCATGCTCATAGCGTAAACATAGATCCGGGCACAGGGAGTTTTGATCCAAACGGGTCTTATGAGGTTTTTCCAACCGAGACCACTACCTACACCCTTACTGCCGTTGGACAAGGAGGCACAACCACTGAAAGCGTTACCGTAACGGTTAACCTACCTCCACCCATTGTGAGCATAAGCGCCGATCCGGAAACTATCCTATTGGGCGAATCCTCCACGTTGACCTGGAGTTCGACCAATGCCGATACCTGCGAAATAGATCAGGGTGTCGGTAGTGTTACCGTGAACAGTTCTACTCAAGTTTCACCCACCGAAACCACCACTTATACCATCACAGCCTCCGGTCCCGGAGGCACTGCCACGGCTAGTGTTACCATCACGGTTGATGATACGTCACCACCCCAGATAAGCATCAACGCCTATCCTGCAAGCATTACAACCGGACAATCTTCCACTCTGACCTGGAATTCTACCAATGCACAAAACGCACACATCGATAACGGTATCGGTATGGTATCTGTAAACGGATCGACCACTGTTTACCCTGAGCATACCACCACTTATACTATCACAGTTTCCGGACTCACCGGTTCAAACAGTGCTCAGGCTGTGGTTGTGGTTACCGGCAATCCTGAACTCCTGCCCGAAGGTTCATTCGGCGAACAATATGAGGACCTGATCCCAACCGATGCAACGGTGGATGAATACGATCCCAAACGGTTTTCTTTGATCACCGGTCTGGTTCATTCCATTGATGATTTTCCCATATCAGACGTTTCAGTGACCCTTCACGATCACCCGGAATACGGCACTGTCTTTACCGACGATGGGGGTCGATTCTCCATTCCCGTGGAAGGGGGAACCACCATGACGCTCGCCTTTCACAAAGACGGGTTTATAACCGCTCACCGGAAGGTCTATGTGCCCTGGAACGACATTGCCATCGCTGAAACATTCCAGATGATTGCAAAAGACCCGGCTGCTACCACGATGAACTTTGACGGCAACCCGGATACGGTGGTGACCCACCAGAGCACGAAAGTAACCGATGAATTCGGCAGCCGCTCATGCTCGATGGTATTTACGGGTGACAACCATGCCTATTTAGTGGATGAAGACGGCAATGATGTTCACGAATTGAACACCATCACCACCCGAGCCACCGAGTTTACAACACCTGAGTCCATGCCGGCCAAACTTCCTCCTAACTCGGCCTACACTTATTGTGTAGAGATTAGTGTGGATGGTGCCCAAAGGGTGAGGTTTGAAAAGCCGATTGTCACCTGGGTGGAGAATTTCCTTGGGTTCGATGTGGGGGAAATCGTTCCTGTAGGCTACTACGATCGGGGCCGAGGCTTTTGGGTACCTTCTGACAATGGAGTGGTGGTGAAACTCATTGATACGGATGCCAATGGGATTGTGGATGCTTTGGATGCAGATGGAGATGATCAACCCGATGATCTTAACGAGGATGGATTTTTTAGCGATGAGGTAATGGGCCTAAATGATTCCGGGAGATACTTCCCGGGGGACACCTTCTGGCGCGTGGCAGTAACTCACTTTACTCCCTGGGACTGCAACTGGCCCTACGGCCCACCATCGGACGCCATACCTCCGAACCCGGAAACAGTCCCCGACACAGACCAGCCGGGAAATATAAAGTTCTGTCCAACCCACGGGGCGTCCTTTATAGAGGACAGAAGTCGTATTTTCCATGAGGACATTCCCATACCCGGAACTGATATGACTCTCCACTATTCCAGCAAACGTGCGGAAGGTTACAAGAATGTTATATCCGTCCCGACCAGTGGAGAAACAGTTCCCGCAAGCCTTAAGAGGATTATCGTTAAAGTCAATGTGGCTGGTCGAACATTTGAACAGACTTTGGATCCATTACCCAATCAGATGGTTGAGTTCATATGGGACGGGCTGGATTATCTAGGAAGAACATTTAGTTCAACAAAAGTCTACGTCAGCATAGGCTTTGTTTACGATTTGGTTTATTATAGTGCAAGTGATGAATGGGCGCAATCATTTATCCAGGCGGGCAACAATTCGACATTAATAGTAGGGCGGCAAGATATGATCTACTGGAAGCGCAGCAATCTAACTGTTTATCCAGTTGAGTTTAAGCCCAAAAGAAGAGGCATTATTGCCGATGGCTGGACCCTGTCCACCCAGCATGATCTTAGTCTTCAGGATACATCTACACTTCATAAAGGAGATGGTACAATCTCTACCAATATTGTCAAGATCATTGATACTGTTGCAGGATGTGGCGGTGATTCTACTTCCGAAGGGATTCCAGCTACTGAAGCCTATTTTAACTATCCAGGTGGCATAGCCATGGATGCTGTGGGCAACTTATATATAGCTGACACCTATCATGATCGAGTTAGGAAGGTGGATACAAACGGCATTATCACGACAGTGGCCGGAAATGGATCTTCCGGCTATAGCGGTGACGGAGGCCCGGCTACGGAAGCTAAGCTTTATGAATCTCAAGATGTTGCCGTAGACGCCTCGGGTAATCTCTATATTGCGGATATGCGAAATAACCGCATCAGGAAAGTGGATACAAACGGCATCATCACAACAGTGGCCGGAAATGGATCTTCCGGCTATAACGGTGACGGAGGCCCGGCTACGGAAGCTCAACTTACTTTCCCATCTGGTGTTATTGTAGATTCTTTGGGTAACCTGTATATAGCCGATAGGGTTAATCACTGTATCCGTAAGGTAGATCCGGGAGGCATCATCATAACAGTGGCTGGAAATGGATCTTCCGGCTATAGCGGTGACGAAGGCCCGGCCACAGAAGCTCAACTTAATTATCCGGATGGTTTGGCTTTAGATGCTTCGGGCAACCTATATATAGCAGATAATAATCATTGCATCCGGAAAGTGGATACCAGCGGCATCATCATAACAGTAGCCGGAAATGGATCTTCCGGCTATAGCGGTGACGGAGGCCCGGCTACGGAAGCTCAACTTAATTATCCAAATGGTTTGGCTTTAGATGCTTCGGGCAACCTATACATCTGTGATACATCAAACTACCGGGTCCGAAAAGTGGATACAAGCAGTATTATCACAACAGTGGCTGGAAATGGATCTTATGATTTTTATGAACCGGGCGACGGGGGCCCGGCTATAGAAGCTTCATTTACATCTTGGTACGTAACTGTTGACGATGCAGGCAACCTTTATATCACAACGAGTAAAAGTCTAAAAAAGGTGGCTCCACCCTCTTCTTTTTCTGACGTTATTTCCGCAGGAGACATCCCCTATGCTGAGAAGGACGGGCTGGGTCATATCATGTCCAGCGCAGGCCGTCACCTAAAAACCATTAATCTTGATACAGGAGTTGTCCTGCGCGAATTTGGATATGACGAAAACAAAAACCTGATTTCAATTACCGATCAGTTTGGGAACCAGACCACAATCCAGAGGGATGGAAGCGGCATGCCCACGTCCATCACATCATATGACGGACTTACCACCACAACGACTATAGACACCAATAACCATCTTAACCGGACCACTTATCCGGGCGGAAGTTTCTACAGCTTTGAATACACCCCTGACGGGCTGATGACAGCCAAAATAGAGCCAGAAGGAAATCGATTTGAACACGTGTTTGATTCTGCTGGAAGATTGACGGATGCGACGGACGAAGAGGGGGGGCACTGGCAATTTAATAGAGCTGTATATGCAAATGGCGATATTCTAACAGAGGTTCTCACTGGCGAAGGAAACCTCACCTCGTACCTGGACCACACGTATTTCACAGGCGCTTTTAATTCCACGATCACCGGCCCCACAGGTGCTGAAACCCTGTTTTCCGAATCGGATAACGGCTTGACAGTAAATAAGACGCTTCCATGCGGAATGGATCTTGAATTCAAATACGGCGTTGATTCTGAATACAAATTTAAATATGTTAAGGAAATGACAGAAAGCACTCCCTCTCTTTTGGAAAAGGTCACACTCAGGGATAAAATCTACCAGGATACGGACACAGACGATATGCCGGATCTGATAACCGAAACCGTGACGGTTAACGGCAAGTCTACTACTATAGAAAACAATGTTTTTCAATCTCAAAAGACCATAACGTCTCCTGGGGGCAGGACCCTGACCACGCTATATGATCCTGCGACACTGGTGACAGAAAGCCTAAGTGTGCCTGGTCTTTTTAATACCTCTTATGGGTACGATACTAAAGGGAGGTTGACATCCGTCAGCACCAATACCAGAGAAACCACCTTTGTCTATAATGCTCAAGGGTTCCTTGAATCCATCACCGACCCGGAGAATTATACCACAAGCTACACTTACGATCCTTTAGGTCGCATAACCCGAATCATCCGCCCGGATACCACTTTCATCGGCTTTACCTATGATGATAACGGCAACATGACCGTGCTCACCAATCCATCCACCATCAATCATGGTTTTGGATTCAACAAGGTCAATCTGAACACCTCATACCAGACCCCGTTGAGCGGCAGTTACAGTTACCTGTATGACAAGGACCGAAGACTGAAACAGACAAACTTTCCTTCCGGAAACCAGATCAACAACGTCTATGCCAGTGGCAGGTTAGAGCAAATCCAGACCCCGGAAGGCAATATCGATTTTACATATGTTTGCGGCACAAATGTGGAATCGATTACAAAAGGGACAGAATCGATTACCTACGGCTACGATGGAAAGCTTATTGCATCAGAAACCATGGCCGGTACCCTCAGCCAGTCACTCGGGTATACTTATAATAATGACTTTAACCTTACTGGTTTTACCTATGCGGGCAACACCGTTAATTACAGCTATGACAATGATGGTCTTTTGACCGGTGCCGGAAGTTATACCATCACTCGAAATGCCGGAAATGGCCTGCCTGAGACGGTAACCGGCGGTTCCCTGAACCTGGTCCGCACTTTGAATGGCTACGGTGAGGTCGAAGCACAGGATTTTACTGTCAGTGGGCACAATATCACCTCATGGAACATTACTCGGGATAACAATGGCAGGATAACCCAAAAAACAGAAACTGTTGACGGCGCTGCCTCAAATTACGTCTATATCTATGACCCTATGGGGCGGCTTCTGACGGTGACAAAAGACGGCACCCTGATAGAAGACTATGACTATGATGCAAACGGAACCCGCGGTTATGAAATGAATTCGCTTCGGGAAATTGCCGGCAGGAGTTTTACGTATTCAGACGAAGATCATCTTCTTAGCGCAGAGGGCACAACATACCAGTATAATTTGGATGGTTTTCTTACGACAAAAACCAAAGGAACGGATATTACTACTTACGATTATTCTTCTCGTGGTGAACTTTTAAGTGTCATGCTTCCTGATGGTCGGCTCATCGAATACGTTCACGATCCACTTGGCCGCCGCATTGCTAAAAAAGTCAACGGCGTCATCGTCGAAAAATACCTCTGGCAGGGCCTGACTCGATTGCTTGCCGTGTATGACGGTTCTGACAATCTCCTTATGAGATTTGAATATGCAGATGGCCGCATGCCGGTTGCTATGACCAGCGGAGGCTCCACCTATTATCTCACCTATGATCAGGTTGGTTCCCTAAGAGTTGTTGCAGATGCATCCGGTAATGTGGTAAAAAGAATTGATTGCGATTCATTCGGCAACATCATCGAAGATACCGATCTGTCATTCGAGGTCCCATTCGGATTTGCAGGAGGTTTACACGATAAAGATACCGGACTTGTCCGATTCGGGTATCGCGATTATGACCCGGATACCGGAAGGTGGACCGCAAAAGATCCGATCTTCTTCGCCGGTGGGGACACAGATCTTTATGGTTATGTCCTAAATGATCCGATTAATTTGGTTGACCCGTGGGGTCTTTATTCTTTTCGACAGTTTTTACGGGAAACAGCAGCTTATTCAGGGATAGCCGCTACGGCTTCTTTTCTCACACCTGGTGGGCAAACCGCAGCTATTGTTTTTGCAGGTATTGCCACAGCTGCGGTGGGACTGGATATTAGTCTCTACTCCAGAGATCCTTATATTGATACACTCAAGGAGACAATAAAGATGATTCTTCCAGTCAAAAAACCTTATGATATGTTTACAGATAAGGCAGTAGACATAATATCAAATAAAACAAAAGAAATTATGGACAAAAGGCAAAAACCCTGTGAAAAATAAAAAACTAAAGGTATCATTATGATTTATTTAATTATTGGCACTATAATTAGTTTTACTGGTGTTGGATTTATATTATTGAAAATAAAATTCTTAGGCATAATTCTTTTATTAATTGGAGTTTCTCTTGGACTTAAGGGGCGTAGAGAGCTTGATAAAAGGGGGCAATAAAGGGAAATTTAGGGATAATATAATAGTTGACTTATTGCACGAGAAAGCGATTAAAGAAATTCTTCTTTAACCGCCTTTTCATTTTTTGGGGAGCCCCTTCGGTACGGATGCGCAGTGTAATGCTGGCTGAGGTGGCGAAGGAGACGGAGGGAGTCCGCTGGAGGCGGACAAGGGGAACCTCAGTGGCAAGGAGACATAATATTTTTATGTATAGCGTAGCGAGGGTAGCTTTTAAGCCATGTATGATAACAGCGCTGTTATCAGGCGTTCCGAGCGGAGCGACTTGCCTTGATGTGGAGCGACTGGAGATCCCGGGGCCGCCGGAGAAAGCCCGTAGACTGGGCGGGCGGGGAATATAAAATCAGATTTAATCCTTATCCAGGGTGGATGGGTGGGAATAGATCATCAAAATCAGACCGGCTTCGAGCGCAGGCAGCGAAAGACCTTCGGGCTGAAGCCCAGCCTGTCCCGATCTATCGGGAAGCACGCAGACGCCACTACATCGTATAAACAACTAGATTTATCCGGAATTTACATTTATATCTAATTTGAATAATATATAGTGGTTAAGTTTTCTTATAATACAATCAATAGTTTTTTTGATTGCAATATTGTAAGGAAGGTTGTATAGGGTTGACTAATGTTGCCTATGTTAAATATCATTTGAAAATTCTTGGTAGGAGGTTGGCCATGGAAAAGACTTTGAATATCAGTGAAGCGGCTAATATATTAGGCACAACCCCGGATACATTAAGAAGGTGGGACAAATCAGGAAAATTCCAGGCTTCTGCGAGGCATCCCATAAATAATTACAGGATTTACTCAGTCAATCAAGTTTTTGAGCTTAAAGAGCAGCTTGCCCTTGATCTCTATGTTCAAAAACCAGATGTTCCAAAACCATCGGTATGTAACGAGGTAGAGCCTTTTTTTGAGACAAATCTTGGCAAGCTCTTTTCATTGGACGCAGTAGAATTCCTCAAGACCCTTGATGATGAATCAGTCGACCTTATTTTTGCCGACCCTCCCTATAATATAAAAAAAGCACAGTGGGATACTTTTAAATCACAGCAAGACTATGTTGATTGGTGCTTGGAATGGATAAAAGAATCCAAGAGAATTTTAACGGGTACCGGCACCCTGTATGTCTGCGGATTTTCAGAAATTCTTGCTGACGTAAAATGGGCGGCGAGCAGCATGTTCAAAGGCTGTAAATGGCTTGTATGGTTCTACCGGAACAAAGCAAATCTGAGCAATGATTGGGGGCGGTCGCATGAAAGTCTCCTTCATTTTAGGAAAAGCAAAGAGTTTACATTTAATATAGATGAAGTCCGGATCCCATACAATACACATACACTTAAATACCCCGAGCACCCCCAAGCCGAGACATCGCAGTATGGAAACGGAAAGAAATATAATTGGAGACCACATCCCAAGGGTGCAAGACCAAAGGATGTTTTTGAGATTCCTACCATTGCCAATAACGCCTGGGAAAAAAGAGCGCATGAAACGCAGAAACCGGTAGCCTTACTCAAGAAATGCGTGCTTGGATCATCCAATGAAGGTGATATGGTGGTCGATCCATTTGGAGGGTCAGGGACAACCTACGCAGTTGCTGAAGCCTTCGGTAGAAGGTGGACCGGTTCAGAAAACAATCAAATGTACTGCGAAATTATACGAAATAGGCTCCTTGATGAAGATCATATAAAAAGGATCCGAGATGGTGATGACGACAAAAAGTCTGAAAAACTGCGAGCGAAATTAAGGAATTGAAATTATAAATTATTATGCTGAACCGTCTTATATCTTTAGTATCTTCCAGATATCTTCAATTACAAATTTTGAGAAGGGGAAGATGTGGTTGCTCCATGGCGGCCTGAAAGCATTTGGCGGTAGGTCAACAAAATAGACGGCCTCCATTTTAGTAAGAAATTGTGTGTACACCATAAATAAGCCCGCAACAAGGGTGTATGCTATCGTGTGAGAGCCACTTCTCCTGGTTGCTCGCTGAACATCGTTATGGAAAATACCAACAACTTTTATATCATCGTTGCCGGTGAACCTTTGTAACAGCATCTTGTCTATAAAAATTTTCCCCATTCGGTCTTTAGATGTTGTTTTTGAAGATATAACGATCTCATCAGAATGAACGATCTCGACTTGATATTTTCAGTGCCAGTTTGATATCTATCAAATTGTTTATGATGAGATCATGGCGAAATATCTTCTATCAGGTTCCTCCCTTCTTTCCATTAATCCATCCATACTATCAATGCCACAATGTAGCATATGACTATCTGAAATATTATATAATTTATCATTTGACATGTATATCGTTTTAATATATGAATGTAATTCAATAAATGAATACAAAAAATTAAATCTGGTCTCTATTTCGATTCGATTTCAGCTGTTTAACTCTTCGCGTTCTGCCGAGCTTATTCTCGATTTGGTTCTTAATATTTTCTTCGTTTAAGCCGGTCTAAAAAAGCAAGTTCTTATCAAATCAAACAAGGAGGTAATTCGCATGGCAAAGACGGCAACCCTAAAATGGATTTGTTTCAAGATTCTCTTTTTGCTGATCAGTGGATTGATGTTGCTGTCCACGGATATTTCCGCCGATGCTTTGGATGACGTTAACATTTATGCTTGCTCTAGGGTACGTTCAGGATACTGGGAGAAAGGTGGAAACAATCGCGCCGAGTTTACGGTGAAAATATGGCTCTATGATTCTAGTGGCAATGTAAAGCAAAGCTCATTCCCATACCGCTTCGATTCAAACGGATCTGGATATGGAAGAAACCAATGCCACAAACTTGGCACTATGATCAATTTCACTACCCTTCCCACCCATTTCCGCTTTGAACTCTGGGAAGATGACAAGGGTAAGCGTTTTGACTTCAACAAGTCAAGGCTCGGCTCCTCGGATGAAAGAATCTGGGATGACAACTGGAAATACACCAAGAGCTCTGGAGGCCCATATAAGATCGACAAAAGTTTTGAAAACTTGTTCTATAAAACACCTAGTGTGACCTATTACCGATTGAAGAAGAGCGGTTCTGGTCAGGGGCCTAAACTACCGATCGACAAGTGTACCTCAGGATGCAGTTCCCGCAATGCCTACTTTATTGAACATTCGAAGTCTATCGAGTCCTGGGTATTGATCTACTTGGAGACCATAAAATCAACAAATTAAAGAATTTTATAGATAGACAACAAGTTGCAGATCCGTAACGGAGATCACACGAATCGGACCTGTTTCACTTCTTGGCCTATCTCCAACGTACTTGTTAAAATTAAGGGTCATTAAAAACTATGATATCATCAATCTCAGATTTTAGGGCTACTGCTGTGATTTCTATCATTACATTTTATTTGACATTCAAATGCCTTTATCCTATTCCATTTCATAGAGATTCTATTTCTGAAAGCTGATCTTCTTTTTTCTACCTCTAATGTGAGGCATTTCTCGTTCTGCTGAATTCATTCTCGATTTTTATCTCTCTCTATCTGATTTAGATTGCATCTATTATTTCCAATCTAATCAGATTAATTTTTTGCATTAAGAAATAAGGTCTTGAAATAACAAGTTAAAATCCATATCTGACAGCCTATAAACCATACGCTGAGAAAGGAGGGTAACATTATGGCAAAAGCAATTATCCTAATCACTGCACATCCGGGTAAGGATCGTGAAGTTGCCGGTAAAGTCAAAAAAATCGAAGGGGTGGAAAATGTTTATCTGACGGCTGGTCGTTATGATGTGGTTGCAGAAGCCCAGACGCCTGATGATGATAGTATGCTCGCTTTGACATACGACAGAGTAAGAATAATCGACGGTATCAGAGAGACACATACGATGTTCTGCCTGAAAGTGTAACCGCACACTGTTTCGACTACGGCATAGTACTCATCCGCCCCCTAACCCGAATATTTCATGAAATATTCGGGTTAGCTTTTTAAAATAATCTTCAAAATCCCTTTAGAATAAAGAGTCAAGCGCAAACGTGACCCCAAATTTTGAATTCAGTATAATCTTCATTGAAAATGTATTGTAGAATTGATAAGGGTATCGGGTCCTATGATGGATTTGAAAAACCCGGCCAAATGCATTCAAAAGGAGATAATACAATGAGTTCAAACATACCTACCCGTGAACAGGCCTATAACCTCTTAACACAATACAATAAAAATGAAAGCCTTATAAAACACGCTCTGGCCGTTGAAGGGGTGATGCGCTATTTCGCCCGCAAACGAGGAGAAGACGAGGAAAAATGGGGGATTATCGGTCTGATCCATGACCTTGATTATGAACAGTTCCCGGAGCAACACTGCCAAAAGACCGAGGAGATTTTAAAGGAAAACTCATGGCCCCAGGAATACATACGGGCGGTAGTGAGTCATGGCTGGGGACTTTGTACGGATGTGGAGCCGCAAACAGAACTTGAAAAGGTTCTTTATGCCATCGACGAACTTACCGGGCTGGTGGTGACAACGGCTCTGGTTCGCCCTTCCAAAAGCGTGATGGATTTGAAAGCCAAATCCGTCAAAAAAAAATGGAAAGATAAAAGATTTGCGGCCGGAGTCGACCGATCCATTATTGACAGAGGCGCTCAAATGCTGGGCATGGAACTCACAGACCTTATTACGGATACGATCATGGGCATGCGGGAAGTGGCTGAAGAGATCGGACTTAAAGGAACATTATAGGCGATAAATTGACTGAATTATCAAATGTTTTGTGCCTTGCGCCAACCCGCTTTTTTGAGCTCTGCAAATTGAGCCAGGCGTATCCTTTTTAACTCATTGAAATACAACAGCTTATCTTTTTTTTGCAACGGCATTAACTCCTGGTGAACCCGTGCATTTTCTTCCAGATCGTTTGGGCTCATGCCGTACCAGGTACAGTACCCCTCATCAAAAATGAATTCCGGAGTTACGGGATTGTCCATACCTTTAAGATTTAGATAAAACCGGGCGACCTCAATATCGTACTCAATGAGCCATCCCATATCCTCAAGCATTGTTGATTCATCCCTGTTCGCCCGGCTCCCACATTCAGGACAATACAAATTTATAACCACCCGCTCAGGAAGAACATTATCCCTGTAAAAAAGATAGGCCTTATTTCGTTTGCATGCGCATGCCAGTTTTTGGTGTAAACACATTTATTAACATTCCTTTTCAACTTATTTAATACCCATCCATTTAAGTTTCCAATGCAGAAATGAGCAATTTTTTGCAAGGTCAAGGACAATTCTGCAGGATAGCGGAATTGGACGGCTGAATAGCCGCCCGTAAGGGCGAGGGGCATGGACGCCCCGAGTCAAATCAAGGAATTACGCGTCCCGCCCCGAGGCGGGAACAAGTAATTCCGCAGATTGACGCAGAGATTGCGGAAAAGGGCCATTTCTGGATGGAAACTATTTAGTAAGATCAGAAATAGTCTGCTTTATTTTCTGAACTAAAGATTTTTTGATTTGAACTTTCAGATAAAGGTCTCCGGGTTTTCCCCCGCCTTTCCCATCTTCCCCCATTCCCGTTAGCCTTATTCTCTGCCCATCCCTGACTCCCGGAGGTATATTGACGACCAGTTTTTTGGACTTTTTTTTATGAAAATACGCGTAAGGACCTCCTTTCTGAGATTGCATGGAACTCAAACGAATAACATCATCAATGTTGGCACCGTTTCCAGGCAACTCAACACCACTAACCTTTTCTAAAACATACCGGGACAGTTTCCCAAGCTTGCCCGTCAGTGGAAACTGGGGTTGATCGTATTTTCCTCTTCTCAGAGGACCGGTAAAGACAAATCCTCCGGCAAAAAAGCCGGGTCTCTTAAATTCAAATCTTCGGTATTCTTTACCATAAAATTCCGTGAAAATATCGTCAAAATTTCTGAATCCAAATGCTTTGGCCATTTCCTCAAAAACATGATTGATATCCGAACCGCTGAAAATATCCTGTTCAGAATAATTGTTTCTAAACCGGCTGTAGGCAGAAGATCCGAACCGCTGCCGCAATACATCATATTCGCGTCTTTTCTCCGGGGACGAGAGAACAGCGTAGGCTTCATTAACAATCTTCATTTTTTCAGCAGCTTCCGGATTCCCTTTGTTTCGATCCGGATGATATGTAAAGGCCAGGTTCCGGTAAGCCCCTTTAATCTGCTTTGAGGCGGCGTTTTTATCCACACCTAAAATCTGATAATAATCTCTTTGTGTCATTGTGTTTGAAACTCGTTAGTTATAAATACAGGATTAAAGTTCCAGAAAGTCGCCGGGTTTCATTACCGTGACCTTTGCCGAGGCCTCTTTTTCCACCCTGGCGGCCCAGTCATACGGATCCTGTTTAATTATATCAAACGTATCATAGTGAACAGGAACCACCTGCTTGGGTTCTATAAGCCTGACTGCCCGCAAGGCGTCGTCAGGTCCCATCGTAAAGTTGTCACCGATGGGCAAAATGGCCAGGTCGATCCCTTCTTCACCGATAAGTTTCATATCAAAGAAAAGGCCTGTGTCACATGCGTGATATATCTTTTTCCCCTGTATGTAAAACAAAAAACCACATGGATTACCCCCGTAAGTTCCATCCGGAAGGGCGGATCCATGATGGGCAATCGTTAATTTTACACGGCCCCAGGGGTAATCAAACCCTCCACCGATGTGCTGGGGATGAACGTTTTTGATTCCCTGGTTAATTATCCAGTTTTGAATTTCAAAATTTGAAATCACGGTTGCACCGGTTCGTTTTGCAATTTCTATGGTATCCCCCAGATGATCCCCGTGCCCGTGTGAAACAAGGATATAATCTGTTTCCACCTCGTCTGCTTGAACAGGAGAAAGGGGATTGCCGCTAAGAAAGGGATCCACCAGCAATTTTGCTGTGTCGGTTTCAATCAAAAAACAAGCATGCCCGTACCAGGTAATCTTCAGTGTCATAGGGTCCTCCTTTTAAATGAACTGCTGAGACCTTTGAAAAACATCCCTTTTTGCCAAATTTCGGGTTAGGGTTCGCAAAAAAAATGACTTTACATTTTCAGAAGTCGAGGCGTCCGCATGGCAAGGCGCGAGGAGCTCGAATAGCAAGCTATTTAACCGATGGGTAACCCAGCCAGGCGGGATGGATCGGCGCATCAACATGTGAATTTGTTTTTGAGCGAGCCCTTAGTAAACGTGTATCATATATCTTAATACTATTACCATAATTCTTTATTTCTTGTAAAATATGAATTGGGATTTGATGTACAATTACCGTGTGTGATGAAGCAAAAATGAACTGTATCAAACGCATACAAAAGATTTAATTTGTTGGACATATTGAGCATATAATGATATATTAATTATATTTGAAATGAATCATGATTTTAAATTTATCCGTTAAAAAAAATGTTTAACTTCTTCTCAAAGTCATCCGGCCTGAAAGACTTACCGCTTGAAACTTATTCGGTATTATTTGCCTTGGACAAACTGGTTCCGGGGGTGGATAATATTCACTACGATGTTCACCTGAGTCCCGCGCTTTGCAAATCAGCTAATCAAGTAATACGCCAGCTTCTTGGCAAACATGCCGGTGTGGAAAAAATTTTGGAAATAGATAAGGAATCAAGCCCGGCCAAGGAAAGAGATGACTTCAGACGTCTTTGCAGTGATGTGTTGCAAGAAGCCATCAATAAAGCAAAGTTAGACTCCGAGATCCAAATCGACCTGATGGCTCAAATTGCAATTGTTAAGATGTTAACAGAAGAAATTCAGCGTCAGTTTAAAGCATTGATAGATTATATTAACAATTATGCTCGAAAACTAAACACCGTTGCCCAAAAATATGAAGCATCAAAAAATCTGAGTTTAAGTGAGTACATAAAAATTAAAGATAAACTGTCTGATATTCAGCAGCAGAAGAAATCGATTTTGCTTAATGTGGGCCAAGAGCTTTTCGGGTATCTGATTGATGTTCAGCGTAAAGACTTAAAAGAAATGCGTGAGGCAATTTTCGGGATCGAGATAAATCTTCCGGATGATGTCTTTTCCAACCCCATACTCCATACAGAAAATCCCTCTGACGATTTCTTTATGATTGATGAATATATATTGCTGGGCCATCGTTTTGAAGATCCGGATAATTACAATAGGCTATTATTTTTAATTAGAGGTTTTTTAAGAAATATTCTCCTGAAAATCTTTTTGAAAAATTTGTCAGCTTCGAAAGGATCAAAACAGGGCACCAAAATCTTCAACCAAAAAATTGCAAAAACAGCAAAAGATGATCCCAATACCCGCTATCAGGAAATAGATGTCTGGTTAAAGCGAATTGAAAACATTGACATTCTGTTCAATAGTTTTCAGTCAAAGGAGCGCTATAAAATCCTGAAGAGACAAAATGAGGATGAAAAGCAGCTTATAAAGCTAAAGAAGCAGATCCCACAACAAGAAAAATGTTTAAACTTTATTTACAGAAAATTTAAAACGGCCGGTCTTATCAAAAGAATCACAGCAGCTTATGAAATGCAGTCGGTTTATCTTGACTACTGCCCCCCTCTGTTTCCCCACCAGGTGTTACAATTTCTGACCACACCAGGACAAAGGAGTAGGATTGTAAGTCAATTTAATCGATTAAAAGGATTTTATGGTAAGTCGTTTTCCCTGGCGCCGCTAAAGAAAAAACGAATGCATCTGAAAAAAATTACCAGAAAGGACAAAAAAAAGTATTTAATACGATTTCTCAACGACTTTGCCCGTTATCACAGAGATTTTCAAAATTTTACGATGCTTAAGCAAAGCATGGACTCTATGAACCTGGTTTCGGAAAAAAGGATTATCAATCTATCTCGCGAAAATCGTCTACTATATGAGTTTTTAGCGCCGAATGAACAAATACTCGAAGCAAAGCCGATCATCAATCATGTGATCATCAAGGCAGATGTACGTGACTCCACAAATATCACCTGTCAAATGAAAAAAAGAGGATTAAATCCAGCATCATTTTTTAGTCTCAATTTTTTTGTTCCCATAACCGGAATCTTATTTAAATACGATGCCGAAAAGCTATTTATTGAAGGTGATGCGATTATCCTGTCCATAAACGAACACCAAGATACCCCGGAAGGATGGTACTGCGTTGCTCGTGCCTGCGGACTTGCAATGAAAATGCTTCTTATCGTGCAGCGATATAATGAGAATAGCAAGCAACACAACCTCCCGGTACTCGAACTGGGAATCGGCATTTGTTATAATGACAGTTCTCCTACGTTTCTTTTTGATGAAGACCGTCGAATTATGATCTCACCGGCCATCAATGCAGCTGACCGGATGTCTAAATGCGCAAAGCCATTTCACAAACCGGCCCACAATAATAAAAAACCTTTTAATCTCTACGTCTATAAATCCGCATCAGAAAAAGATTCTATTGCTTCAACAGATGATATGTTATTCCGTTATAATATAAATGGGATTGAATTGAACCCAGAGGGTTTTGAGAAACTGTCAAAAGAGATCAACTTAAAGCCAATAGAATGCCACATCCCGGACCTGCAAAAGGAGAAAATTAAAATTCATACAGGAAAATTTCCTACCGTAACCGGAGAGTATCAGCGTTTAGTCATACGGGAGGCTCGTATTCCTGAAGTTGTCCCTGATGAACTCCGTGTTATCCGGCAGACAGATCAAAAATATTATGAAGTGTGTATCCACCCGATGCTTCATGAATATGCAGAAAATTTGTAACCCAAATCCCGCATTAACTTTTTTCGAAAGATATTTAATTTTTAACATGCAGGCAAACAAGACAAATGATAAAGTGCAATCCTCTATTTGCAGGTTAAAAGAACAGGGGTATTCTCCTGGAAGCTGCCTGGTCCAAGTCCAAGGGAAACGTGAACTGGCCTGTAAAGCCACACTAAAATATGAAAACAACGAAACATATCGGCTGATTACCTCTATTCATCTGTCACGCCCGGAAAACTACCTTTCCATTTATCAGTCAGGATGTAACTTTTCCTGCCGGAAATGTCATTCCTGGTCTTTCAGCAAGATAAAAAACGGCACCTGGTACACACCCGGGGAAATCCTTAAAGAGGCGATTGTCTATGAAAAGTCGGTAACCCTGATGGAGCCCAGGTCCAAAGCAACAGCCTGGCATGCCCATAATACCTGCCGGTGCTGCGGGAGCTGCGTACTTTACGGGAGACGGTCGAGTTCGTGTCCGGGTATGCTTAGCCCCGAATCGATTGTACTGGGTCCACAGGGGTTCGGCCCTGTGCGTAATATCGTCGCTTTTACCGGTGGTGATCTGACCTGCTGTCCCGAATTCTATGGAGAATGTGCACGGTTAATCCATAAGCATACAAAGCTCTGGGTATTGATCGAAACCAATGGTTACGGGCTCACCTCGCAAAATCTCGATTATTTACGCGATTGTGGTGTAGATGCCTTTTGGCTTGACATTAAAGCGTATAACCCCGATACGCACAAATGGCTTACCGGATGTTCCAATGAGGCTATTTTGAGACTGCCGGAAAAAATCCTCGAGCGAAATTTTGTACTGGAAGTTTTATCCCTCTATATTCCCGGTCTTGTTGAAACCGACCAACTCGAAAGTATCGCCCGGAGCCTTAAACAAGTGGATCGTTCAATCCCATTTACCATCTTGGCTTTCTTTCCCGAATACCACATGAAGGAATTTTCAAGACCGGCCGTGTGGCAAATGATTGAAGCATATCAACGGGTAAAAGCAACCGGACTTGAGAATATACGTCTGGGAAATGTGGGGGTCTTTGCGCCCACTAAAATGGATCAAGACTATTTGATATCTTGTGTTGGCAACGGTGTCTTTTAATTTTTCATGGATGATGAGAACGGAAAAAATATAGAAGACTCTTCACCAGCTCGGCCATAAAACCGTAGTCCAGCCTGTCCATGGTATCTGATGCCCGGTGATAATGGGGATTTCGGAAAAAGGCCGTATCTGTTATCATAACCGCCTTATACCCCCGATCCCAGAATGAAGAATGGTCGCTGAGTCTCACGGAAGGAAGCAGGTACCCTCCCAATGGAACCGTCAGCTTAACCACGGGAAGATCCGGGTTTCTGCAAAATGCCCGGTATAATGCCTCTGTAAAACCTTTAGAGCTCAAATTTCCCACAATGCCGATAAAATCTCCCTGCTTGGGATAGCCTAAAAACATCAACGGAAACGGATAGTTCTGGCAGCCCGGATCATGGCAAGTGTAACCCACCATCTCCAGGCAAATCATACCGTCTATCTGTTCTTTTTCTTTCCAGGCCTTCATTGCATATACCCGGCTTCCCATATGCCGTGTGCCAAAAGCCGGCGGTTCTTCCAGAGTAAAAGAAACGAATTTCACCGCCAGGTCCAGTTCTTGATGACCTTTCAGTGCGTTTAATTGCCGGGCGGTCTCCAGTTGAACGGCGATGGCACTGGCATTGTCGTCGGCTCCCACCGTCCCTGCCACCGAATCATAATGTGCTCCTAAAAGAAAACGTTTTGTGGGCGTGTCACAAAAAGAGATTTCCGCCACCACATTTGCAACCGTATAATTCCGGTATGGATAGGGTTCGCAATGTACCGGTATGTCGATGTCTTGATAGAATTTTTCGATGTATTCTTGAGTCTTTTTAAGATTTTTAGGCAATAAGACACTACGTTCACCAATGGTCTGCGTCAACATCCTGAGGTGGCCCCGTATTCGTTCAGATGTTTTTTCGATGTCAATCATGAATACCTCCTCCTCTGCCGTACTTCCGAGGCAAATGGCATACCCCACCAGGAATAAAACCATTGAGACAATAAACCATTTCATAACACATAAATAAAATATATAGCCATCTTCGATAACAATTGATGCAGGCTTTAGAGAGAAGTTAATTGAAAACCAATCATATATCAATTATAATTTATTTTTATGGGGACATGCAATTACTGTAAAAAAAGCGCGAGAACTATTTCAAACACCATCGGCTTTTGTGCCGACTGTATCAGAGCCCACTTTGATATTGTCTGGCCGCAAATAAAAAATGTTCACCGGCACAGCCGAAGGGCTTACGACCTCCCGGAAGATCCTCCCCGATCAGATCACGGCATTCCCTGTGGACTGTGCGTCCATAACTGCCGGATTCCTGAAAATGGAACCGGCTTTTGCGGTTTACGGCGAGTGCAAAACGGGAAGATCCATGGCGGAAGGCCTCACGAGGGGAATCTGTATTATTATTACGATCCCCTTCCCACAAACTGCGTCGGCGATTTTGTCTGCCCCGCCGGCACCGGCTGTGGATATCCCAGATATGCGGTTTCAAAAGGACCTGAGCACGGCTACAGGAATCTGGCCGTATTCTACCATGCCTGTGCATTTAATTGCCTATACTGTCAAAACTACCATTTTAAGAAACACACATTTTCTACTAAAAAGATCACCGCAAAAAACCTTGCCGGGGCCGTAGACAAAAAAACCAATTGCATCTGCTATTTTGGTGGTGATCCCACACCTCAGATCCTCCATGCCATAAAAACTTCCAAAATAGCCATTAAAGATGCGGATGGCCGAATCCTGCGAATATGCTGGGAAACGAACGGAGCCATGCAAGAGCCATTTTTGACAATGATGGCGGATCTGTCTTTAAAATCCGGCGGGTGCATCAAGTTCGACCTAAAGGCTTGGGACCCGGGCATTCACCATGCCCTTTGCGGGGTAACGAATACGAAAACCATTGAAAATTTCCAAACCCTGGCCGGATGGACCAAAAAAAGACCGCAACCGCCGTTGCTTATCGCCAGCACGCTACTGGTTCCTGGATACGTGGATGAACCCGAAGTTTCTGAAATTGCAGGGTTTATTTCAAGCCTCCATCCGGAAATTCCCTACAGTCTGCTGGCATTTTACCCGCAATTTTATCTCAACGATCTTCCCACCACGTCCAGGTCTCATGCACTCCGTTGCCGTGATGCTGCCGAAAAGGCCGGCCTGCGAAATGTCCATATAGGGAATGTACATCTTTTAGCCGAAGGTTATTAGCCCGAATTTTTTAAAAAGAGTTTATAAGGATGCTAAGCATGAAAGAATATTTAACAAATTCGATTGGATGAAAATTTTATGGCATAGAAACAGAAGCAATATATTCAAGAGGCTACGGACAGGGACAACGCATTTGATTTCGGTGCAGCGAAGCGTCGGCATGTTTCTCTTGGAAACCGACTGGCTGTTTGAAGGGCTTTAGCACGCGTTAGCCCGAGCCGAATGAAATTATGACTTAAAAAATCAATGGGATAATTTAGCGACGAATTGTTCTTAATAACTCTGGCGCGGCTCGGGCTTACGGGTGCTTAAGCACAAGTTTCAGTCGGTTGGAAAGAGACACACGCCGTCGCGGAGCGTTTTCCCTGTATTGGGATTCAAATTCGTTTGCCCTGGGTCTACGGAAGGTTCAAGTTGAATCAAATGGTTTGTTGTGTTATGGGGCGGGTAGAGAATTTATGAATATATTTTGACAATTTTTTAATTAAATGAAATAAAAAGGAGAAGTTTACATGGAAAAAACTGACGTTTTAATCGATCAAAAGGGCGTTTGCCAACCATTCACCGAAGAACAACAGTCCGTGCTGAAGGCAATGGATAAATGGATTGAGGCCGTCACCACCACTGATCCTGAGACGGTGGCAAAATTGTATGCTAAAGATGCCGTTTTCTGGGGCACGGTTTCCCCTTTTATGCGGACAACTCCTCAAGGAACAAAGAATTATTTTAAAGGTTTCATGGGGTTGAGAAATTTAAATGCCATCTACTACAAGCCCATGGTAAGAGTGTACGGCGACATCGCTGTAAACTCTGGTTATTACACATTTTTTTATAATAAAGATGATAAAATGATGGGCATACCCGCTCGTTATACGTTTGTTTATCGCAAGGACGGGGATGGTGAGTGGTATATCATCGACCATCATTCTTCGGCCGTGCCTCAAAATGCATAGTATCATCATGGCCTAACCGTTAAAGATTAATACGACCTGAAAGACAGAACTTCCCGCCTGCTGCGGAAATCGAGAGGCCCGGTGTTAAAGAAATTATCGTATAGTGGAAGTGGACATCATGTATACAACTTTCCTGAAGCTTTCAAAGCATCAATTTATAATTATTATAGGCATGTTTTTTATCACGACTTCCTTATTAACCGGCTCGGCAAAAGCCGGAGACAACTGGTGGGAGAAAGGCACAAAACTCCTTAAGTCTGTCGGGGAAAGCAACAAGCAATCCGGTATTACCGTTGAGGAAATCGGGGCCGGGCTTAAAGACGCGCTTCGTGTTGGCTCGGAGAATGTGGTTGCCCGGTTAGGCCGCATGGACGGCTTCAATACCGATTCAGCGGTTCACATATCGTTACCCAAACAATTAAACACCGTAAAGTCTATGTTGGATAAAGTCGGCATGTCCCGTCTACTTGAAGATCTTGAGCTGAAACTCAACCGGGCTGCGGAAGTTGCGACCCCAAAGGCAAAGAAGCTTTTCTGGGAGGCGATCACTGAAATGAGTTTTGATGATGTAAAGACGATATATAAAGGCCCGGAAGACGCTGCTACCCAATATTTTCGTGGTAAAATGTCTCCGGCTCTGGCAAAAGAGATGCAACCCGTTATTAAAAACAGCCTTTCAGAAGTGGGAGCGGTTCAGGCTTATGATAATGTTATGAAAGAATATCAATCCTTACCTTTCGTGCCGGACGTGAAAGCCGACTTGACAGATTATGTGGCTGAGAAAGGAATGGACGGAATTTTTTATTATATGGCCAAGGAGGAAGCGGCTATCCGTCAGAATCCCGCTAAGCGAACCACTGATTTACTAAAGCGTGTATTTGGTGCAAAATAAATCTCTCCAAGATTACGCCGGATTTTGGTTCGAATTCGAGGCGTACCAACGGGTGAATACGTTGCGGTTTCACGGTTGGGTGTAACAAAGAATTCGAGCCAAAAGACAAGTCAGATGGGGGATTTATTTTTTCCGAGGTCCTAACCTACAGGCAATCGAAACCCAGTTTTCTTTTGTAAGTATCTCGATTACTTCAAAACCCAAATTATCCATCTTCTCTATAACGTTATTCTTATCCTCTTCAATAATACCCGAGCAGATAAATGTTCCTTTTTTGACCAGAACTTTTTTGATATCCTCAAGTAGAATTAAAATACTCTTTGACGTAATATTGGCAGCAATAACATCAAACCGTACGGAAACCTTTTCCATAAAATTACCGGTGATGACATTGTAAGTTGCTTTTGCTATTCTGTTTTGCATTAAATTTTTACAGGCAACATCCACAGCAATGTCATCATTGTCCGTCCCCCATACTCTGCCTGCGCCAAGCTTCGCTGCTGCAACCATAAGGATGCCTGAACCGGTTCCCACATCCAGAAAAGAATCACCCTTGTTCAGATATTTTTCAATCATTGTAATGCACATGCAGGTTGTGGGGTGGGTTCCGGTTCCAAATGCCATGCCCGGATCGATCTCAAGGATAATTTCATCCTGATTCCGGAGATATTCCCTCCATGTGGGTTTTACAACGATATTGGCGGTTATTTTCTCAGGCCGGAAATGGGCTTTCCATAGGTGTGCCCAGTCTGATTCCTCCATATCAGAATAAACAATTTTACATATAATACCGTTTTTCTTTTCGAGCCTTGCCAGGTTTTTTTCAAGAACCTGTCGTCTTGTTTGGGTTTTTTCATTACGGGGAAAATAGCCTGTCACAGCATAATGTTCAGGCTGCATTGCATCTTTCCCCCAATCTTCCGGATGATCAATATCCGGCTCTTCTACAACCAGACCCGTTATCCCCAATTCATAAAAAATATCGGCAATAAGATCTATGGCCAATTGCTTATCATGGAAATCAAAAACCACCTTTGCCTCTATCCATTTCATAACTTCTTTTATCTATTTTGAATCCATTAGGGTAAATTTTTCCTTTGGCGGATTAAAATAACCGTATGTTATATTCGGAAATGATTCTTTAATTTGTCGGAGAACATTTTGCATTCCCAAAGGACTTCCATGCGTTGCAGCATTCGACATGACATTCCAATATCTTACAGGGTCAAAATTTAAATTCCGCCACTGGATCATGTTTATAGGATACTGATTTAACAAACGGGTCAGTGCTTGCACTTCTTCCGGGGTATCGGTAAATCCGGGGCAGTTGAGATAGTTTGC
Source organism: uncultured Desulfobacteraceae bacterium (assembly GCA_964492995.1). Classification (GTDB taxonomy): domain Bacteria; phylum Desulfobacterota; class Desulfobacteria; order Desulfobacterales; family UBA11574; genus S5133MH16. The sequence continues at coordinate 50,853 of CAZBOB010000006.1, forward strand.
AGATACAAATCTGCCCCGGCCAATTGCAATGTCTATGCTTTTTAACACATCAGAAAAACCATACCCCCTGGGTCGAAAATATGCATCATAGCATTCTTTTCTAAAACTGTTGATACTGATACGGATGGCGTCAAGACCCGCATCAAAGAGTTTTTTCAGAATATCGGGTCTGCTTCCATTGGTATTCATGTTAATTGTGCCGCGACCGGTAACCGAACGTATCTTTTCAATGGCCGGCACAATGACGTCGGCTGCCAGCAAGGGCTCTCCCTCACACCCTTGGCCGAAACTGACAACACTTCTCCTCACCCGACCCATATGTTCAAGAGACACTTCTGCAATCTCTTCAGGTGACGGTTTAAAAGAAATTCTGTCCTGGCTGTGCGGAATCTCGCCATGGTGCTGTAACGACAAGCAACCCAGGCATCTGGCGTTACAGTTTTCGGATGTGGGCAGCGGTGCTTCGTATCTTCCGAGAAAGAAATTTTTGGCCGCCGGACAACCGTATTCCAAAGCACATTTTTCCAGATGCTTCCTTAGCCTGTTATCCGGCATCTTCTTTTTCATCCGTCGTATTCCGTCAATGACACCTTCGGGTTTCATCAGTCTCAAATCCTGCCGCCTTTCTTTGTCCACCCGTATCACGGCAGATCTGAACCTCCCCCTGTGCCATCCTACAGCACCGTATGAAAAAAGGGGTAGATATCCGGCGCCGTTTTTTTCCCTATAAGCGCTTATATAAGAAATAACATAGCCGGGCGAGTTAAACGCGGCAACCGGGAATATCATTTCACCGGGTTCATATGGATTTTCCCCCACAATCTCGAGCCTGCTGTTTTCCATATCGTATAAAATCGGCTTTCTATCCGGCATATACATAAGTTCCCCGCCAAAAGGCATATTGATCGTTTCATCGAGCGTCAGAGGGACCAGGGAAGGACCGGCCATACCCACGGCAGCATATCCGTTAAGGTCAAAAATCTCTCCGGCATTATTTGCGACAACGGCGGTTACAAAATTCTTTCTATTTTGAAGCCGATTGCACTGCCTTTTCTTTGTTATACTCATAAGTTCTGCTCACCCATTTTTTAAGTTTTCATTACCAAACACAAGCGGGAATGTACATCTAAACAATTCCTATCTAAGGACGTGCACAGTATATAACCATTGAAACGAAACCGACAATATAATATTATTTCAAAGGTCTCGAATTTTAACGGAGGATGGTCCAATGAAAAGTTATCGAAAAGAATTGTGGTTCGAAGTGCCGACGCGGCGTGCGCTAATTAATATTACCCCTCAGGTTGAAGCCTGCCTTAAAGAAAGCGGAATCAAGGAGGGTCTGGTACTTTGTAACGCCATGCACATCACAGCGTCTGTATTCATCAATGACGATGAATCGGGTCTTCATCATGATTATGACGTCTGGCTTGAAAAGCTGGCGCCTCACGAACCGGTTTCGCAGTACCGGCACAACGTGGGAGAAGACAACGCAGATGCGCATATGAAAAGACAAATCATGGGACGCGAGGTGGTTGTGGCAGTTACACAAGGCCGGCTCGACTTTGGAACCTGGGAGCAAATATTCTACGGAGAGTTTGACGGAAGACGACGTAAGCGGGTTTTGGTCAAAATAATCGGGGAATAGTCCTCATTTCTTTAAAAGCCCGGTTTCTCTCGGCCGCAAGTAACATCTCAACAAGTTAGTTCGCTGAGTTTATGCTGAGAAACGAAGTGCTCACAATTGGGGCGAAGCCCCTAAGTTTTACATCAGAACTTATTGAGAAATTACGGTCAAAAGACTTAACTCATTGAAGTTGAACAGTAATTTAGGAGCCAGGCAGGCTATTCCAAAAACCCTTCTTTAATGGTAATTTCGCTGTTGCTTCTTATTTGCGCCAGCAACGCATCAAAGGTTCTGGCTTTCTTTTGCTGGAGCAATCTTTGCTTTATCGATGCTTTTTCCGAATTAAATTCTTCAAATTCCGGCGTTTTTCTATTCTTGAACTGAATAACATAATACCCTTTTGTGCCTTTTATGATTTCTTCCGGCAATTTTTTTTCAGGTGTCAGTTGAAAAGCAGCCTCGGAAACCTCGCGGTCATATCCAATTTTAGGAATCGAATCACTGCGTTTAAAAAAATCTGTAGTTGTTGGAGTTACATTAAAATGTTTGCTTTCCGTGGTCATGGATTTGCCGCTTTTTAAAGCGGACAGATATGTATTTGCATCCTTTTTCGCTTTTGCTTCCTGTTTTTCCTGTATTAAATCAACCCGGACTTTTTCCTTGACTTTCTTAAGTTCCGGAATCTTTTCGGGTATCTTTTCGATTACCTGAAGGATATAATATCCGTCTTCAAATTTCTGTATATCGCTTATTTCCATAACCGCAAGATTAAAGGCGGCCGATGCAAACTTTGCTCGGTTTTTAATACCTTTTTCCGGACCTTTTTTTGTAAAAAAATCTGTAGTCAAAATTTTCAGGTTTTGTTCTTTTGCTGATTTTAACAGATCATCCCCTTCAAAAGAAACATCAGAAACCGCCTCTGCTTCGTCGTACGCAAGATTTTTTGCTTTATCTTGGGTCAGTTTCTTTTGTATTTTCTTTTTGGCTTCATCAAAAGATAAAACGGATGCTTCATTTACCTTTTCGACTTTGATAATATGCCATCCGAACCGCGTGCGAACGGGTTCACTGATTTCCCCGGCTTTCATTGAAAAGGCCTTGTCGGCAAAAGGTTTTACCATAGCCTTCCTTTTGAATGTACCCAGGTATCCTCCCCTGTCTCGGGTGGGTCCTTCTGAATATTTTTTGGCCAGTTCAGCAAAGTCTTTTCCTTCTCTAGCCATCTTCAGTATATTTAAAGCTCTTTTTCTCACCTTTTCAACATCCTCAGGACCGGCGTTCTGATCGACCTTTAGCAAAATATGACGGGCTTCAACCGTTTTCGGTGTGTTAAACTCTTCCTGGTTTTCATCAAAATAATCCTGTAGTTCTTCATCAGAAATTGAAACCTTTGACCGGTATTTATCAGGGTCAAAATGAAGATATCGAACTTTCATCATAGCATCTGTTTTATAATTTTCTTTATGCTTTTCAAAGAATGCTTTTATTTCTTCGCTGGACGTTTTGATTTCTTCATATTTGTCGGGATCAAACCGTACGAAATCGATATTTACCAATGCATGGGTCCAGTTAAACCATTCCCTGACCTCTTGGTCTGAAACCTTAGCGCTGCTTGTGATGAGCACTTTTAATCTCTCAATAAGCATGGCATCTCTTTGGGCAATTTCGAATTCTTCGGGGGTCATTCTGAGACGACCCAGGACATTTTGATAAAGGCGGTTATCGAATACCCCGTCTCTCTGAAATGCCCCAATTTGTATGATTGCATCGGCAAGCTCCTTGTCTGAAACACGAAACTTAAACCTCCTGGCTTCCTGAACCAAGAGTTTGTTGTCGATAAGTCGATTCAAAGCCTGTTTTTTCACCTGAAGCATCTTTATCATATCTTCATTCAAGTTGTTCCCGAATCTTTCACGTAGCTGTTCAATAAGATTATTATATGCCTCTCTATATTCATCCAGTGTAATCTGATCTCCATTGACAAGCGCGACCCTACCGCCTCGTTGTGCCCTGAAACTTCCTACGCCCCAGAATATAAATACAATAACAATGGCGCCTAAAAGTACTTTGATTAACCAATTACCCGCTTGTTGCCGCATAAACCTGAGCATATATTTCCTCTCTATTTATACTTATCAATATTGTTCCTTGTAACTTCTCAAGGACTTCCATTCTGATGGCAAAAACTGGTTGCCATTAAATAACCAGTACTTTCAATAAATTGTAGAAGTTCCGAGACGTTAAATTATTACCGAAACGGGCTTCACATGTCGATCGATCTTTGTCCCCACAGTCTCTAAGCAAAACGCACACAAATATTCATACTTATCACCTTCAGGCAGGACAAGCAGAAGTCGCTTTCGAACCGGAACCGGACGTTTGCATTTAGGACAATAGAGCTCTATAGCATCAAATTCCTTAAACATTCCGGCTTTTTTGGTATTCGGAGGAGTATTTGCTACCGATAGTTTACTAAATCTTGTTAAATTATTTGGAGCCATGCCTTACCTTATCTAATATGGATTCCTGTTCTTGATAAACTCGTAAAAAATATTTTTTAGGCGATATTGAGCATTTTTTGATTTTTTACAAAACCATCCGTTTTAAATCAACTCAAATCATCTATATTAAAAAATCTTATATATACAATATGTTGTAAATTTTAATAAACTAATAATATTTATTGTCTTTAATTTTGTCAACATCTTCCGATCACAAAATCTCATAAAATATTTGAGGGGCCAGGAAGTTTTTTCAATTGAATAGCTCCATGAATAATCAGCGACTACATCATACAAACTCATACATAAGGGCTCGTAAAGATAGAACAGAAAATTTGGCTCTAAATAAATAGGGTATATGACTACCCGGTTTAAGTATTTTAATTACGAACACAAAATATCGCTGTTATACCTTAACGATCCCTAACCCGAATATTTCATGAAAATTTTCGAGAGGCCTTTTTATTAGTAATGATAACAGTTTGTTATTTACAATTTTGCATCTAGTTGTAAGGTAACAGTTTGTACCGAAAATTTTCTTGTTCAATTTCTCAAAAATTTTCACCCTACGGGCGAGTGCGAGGCGCCCATTTGCCGCGTTATCAAGGGCTTGCAGTAGTCTACTACGGCTGTGCCCTTGAATGCCTTGCAAATGAACGCCTCGCACTCGTGAAATATCCGAGTTAATATATTCAAACAGTGTATGATTTCGCTGCTGATCATTCATTACGCTATTTACCAAGCTTTATGAGAGAAACGACCCGACTGCTGAAAATATTCATTGACACATTTATCGCCTTTTGTTAGTTTTTTTAATTCGGGGCTGTAGCTCAGCTGGGAGAGCGCATGACTGGCAGTCATGAGGTCGACGGTTCGATCCCGTTCAGCTCCACCAAACATTTAAAAAGGGTTGGTCTATGGGACCGGCCTTTTTTTATTTGTATATCACGGTTTCTCTTCTATCCTTGACATCGCAAGTGTATTGGCTTAAAAAACCATGTCATTTTTATAAACAATCAAATATGATCTGATCAAACATACGTTGATGCCGAACATTTGAACGCTATAAAATTATTAGATGTTACATCATGATTACAAAGCGCCATATATTATATGCTGTTTTAGCTGTTATTGCGCTTAGCGCTGTCTGCATGGCGCTATTGAATATGCCCTTAAAATCGTCGACCGGTGATAAATTTAACCAAAACGTCCAAAAAACGGGCACACAATATTCGGACAAGTTAGTTGTCCATCTCTATTTTTCTGATAAAAGCAATTCGTTTTTGACAGCAGAAGAAAGGACTCTTTATCATTCTGACAATCCCGCCGAATTTGCTAAAATTATTATCGAAGCATTGATAGACGGTCCACGGAAAGAGTTTATGAGGACAATTCCCGAAGGTACAACGATCAGGGCGCTCTATGTTACCCGGGATGGAACAGCTTATGTCGATATATCAAATACAATAACAGACTCTCACCCCGGTGGAATAAAATCAGAACTTTTTACGATATACTCAATCGTTAATTCATTAATATTGAATATTCCTGAAATCGATGCCGTAAAAATATTGATCGGAGGACGAGAATCTATGACCCTGGCCGGTCATATTGATCTTGGTTTTCCCTTTAAAGCGAATATGCTTTTGATACGATGAAAAAAAAGACTCACATCAAAAATATACGGAATATCGGGATTATAGCTCATATTGACGCCGGCAAGACAACGGTAACCGAGCGGATACTTTACTATACGGGCCGTTCCCACAAAATCGGCGAGGTTCATGACGGCGAAGCGATAATGGACTGGATGCCTGATGAGCAGGAACGCGGCATTACAATTACCTCTGCGGTTACCACCTGCCACTGGAAGGAAAACGAGATCCAGATAATAGATACGCCGGGACATGTGGATTTTACAATCGAAGTAGAACGTTCATTGAGGGTGCTTGACGGCGCTATTGGAGTCTTTTGTGCGGTTGGCGGTGTGGAAACCCAGTCGGAAACGGTATGGCGACAGGCAGACAAATACCTTGTCCCGAAGATTGCATTTATCAATAAACTGGACCGAGTCGGTGCAAGTTTTTTTAAAACCATTGAAATGATGAAAGACAGACTGCATGCCAACCCTCTTATATTACAACTGCCGGTGGGATCGGAAGATGACTTTGCCGGTGTTATCGATCTGATCCATATGAAACAGATTCTCTGGGAAGATGACGCCCTGGGAGAAACATACATAACCGAAGAAATACCCCTTGATTTTCTTGAATCCGCCGAAAAATATCGCGACAAACTTATTGAAACAATCGCTGAAGTTGATGATGATATTATGGAGAATTATTTATCGGAAGCCCCGATTTCAACGGAAAGCCTGCTTACCGCCATACGAAGAGCAACCATAGATCTGAAGCTGGTACCGGTACTGTGCGGCAGCGCACTGAGAAATAAAGGCATACAACCTCTCCTTAACTCAATTGTGGATTTCCTTCCCAGTCCTGTCGATATCCCGCCCATTAAAGGGGTGCACCCTGAAACCGGTGAAATTGTTGAATGCAAAGCCAAAGATACAGACCCCCTTGCGGCACTCATATTTAAAGTAGCCATGATCGAAGGGCGCAAACTTTCCTATGTCAGAATCTACAGCGGAAAGATGCATACCAAAGAAAACACCTATAACCCTTCCCGTAAAATAAATGAAAAACTTTCCCGTATCTTAAGGATGCATGCCAACAAGAGAGAACGCATCGACTCTGCCGATGCCGGGAGTATTGTGGGGGTTGTCGGATTGAAAGAATCCTCTACCGGCGAAACACTATGCTCCATTGATCACCCGGTTTTACTGGAAAAAATAGAGTTTTACGAGCCTGTCATTTCCATTGCAATAGAGCCTAAAACACATGCCGATCAGGAAAAGCTGGATGAGGTATTGGAAAAATTTATGGCCGAAGACCCGACTCTTACGCTTAAAAAGGATGAAGACACCGGGCAATCCATTTTGTCCGGCATGGGTGAGCTTCACCTTGAAGTCATCATCAGTCGCATGCAGCGTGAATTCAAAACCAACGTAAATGTGGGAAAACCCCAGGTTGTCTACAGGGAAACCATTGAGAAAGAGGGTGAGGGATCAGCCGTATTTGACAAGGAAATTGCGGGACAGCGTCACTTTGCCAAAGTTATGCTAAAACTGACACCTCTGGAACGCGGCAGTCAAAACAGGTTCATATCTGAAATTGACGAGGAAACCATACCGGATATTTTTATTCCTGCCATTGAAAAAGGTATCATGGAATCTTTGGAAAGCGGGGCCTTGATGGGCTATCCGGTGGTCGATGTTAAAGCTACCCTTATAGGAGGGCGATTCAAAGAATCCCTGGGCACGGAATTGGCTTACACGGTCAGTGCATCCATGGCATGCAAAACGGCCCTTGCCAACGGTGAACCGTTTCTCCTTGATCCGATTATGAATGTTGAGATTTTTGTTCCTGAAGCTTTTATGGGAGATGTCATCGGAGACCTTAATTCCCGCAACGGGAAAATTGAATCCATAGAGCACAAAATGGAAGCACTGGTGATAAAAGCGATTGTTCCTCTGGCACGCATGTTCGGTTACTCAACTTCATTACGATCAGCAACCCAGGGCCGAGGGACTTTTACCATGCAATTTTCCCATTTTGATCGTAGCTGAAAGCACCGTATAAGGGCCTTTTTTATGACGATCTCTTTTTTCCTTGGATCTCTTTCAGCATCTTCTCGATTTTTTCCCTTTTATCCGGATCACTCATATTCTCCAGAGCCCTTTTCAAGTGGAATGCCGCATTTTTAAAATCATTTTTTTTCTTGTAAAAAATACCCAGGCAATAATGAGCCTCATCCAGCCTGCCCAGCTTGCCATAGGTTTCACCTAAAGAATAAAACACCTGGGAATAATTAAATTTTTTTGCGATGAGTTCTTCAAATGTAACTACTGCCTCATGTAAACGTCCAAGCTCCATCTGTGTGCGCCCAAGATAAAAAAATACTTCAGGATCGTTAGAGGAAACGCTTGCAGCACTTTCCAGTATACTTAATGATTCCGGGTACTGACCGTCGAGAAAATAAATCCGGCCGAGATCTTTCAAGATATACGGATCGAAAGCCTTTTTCTCCAGTGCTGTTTTAAGGTGACCGATGGCATCTTTCCGATCGCCTGTTCGGGCCAGGATCAGCCCGTATCCATATTGTGCCAAAGGATCTTTAGGGTGGTTTTTAACCTCTGCCTCAAACTTTCTTAACGCAACGCTCTTGTCCCCATAAACAGCAACAAGCCTGGCATGAGCCCTTGAAAAATTATAAGCGTCAATGTGTGCTTCCGTCTTTTTGTTTTGTTCGAGCCAGGTGTCAATATTGGCCATTCGTTCCTCTGTGGCAGGATGTGTGCTAAGATACGTAGGGATTTGAGCCGGACCGAACCATCGTCTGCTCCAGAGTTTTTTCAGCATCGAAAGCAACCCTTCTCCATTATATCCTGCTTTGGTCAGACAGATGAGACCGATCTGGTCCGCCTGGAACTCGTCCTCACGACTGTATGACAGCTCCAGGGATTGACTGGCAGCCGTAGACCCAATAGTTAGCGCATTTGCTGCGGCCATGGATCCTCCGACCCCGAGTAATATACCGGCTGCAACTCCGGCAAGGGTTGCGATTCCTATCTTTTGTGCTCTTTCTATCTTTTGGGAAATATGGCGGCACACAACATGAGCTATTTCATGGGAAAGTATCCCGGCCAACTCTTCTTCATTCTCCATAGCTTCCAGCAGGCCGCTGTTTACAAAAACATGACCCGCAGGGGTTGCAAAAGCATTATATTCATCATTTTTTATTGCATAAAAATGATAATTAAACGGCTGTGGCGGAAGGGCCGAAACGATTTTCTGACCCGTTTGATTAATATAATTGACAATCAGAGGATCATTAATAAACTTATAATATCTTATAATGACTTTCATCACTTCACGGGACATTTCCTCTTCCTCTTGTATGGTAATACACAACGCCCCTTTTGGAACAAGAATGTTGACAATGAAAATCGAAACAAAGCAAAGCAAAAATGCTTTCCTGATAACTTGCATAACTACCTCATAATTTAACGTCTCGGAAATTCTACAACTTGTCGAAATAACATGTCTTTTAATAGTAACCTGTTTATTCCATTATTCCCATTGGGGGCGAAGCCCCTAAGTTCATATTCAAACAAAAATATATTCCTTTTTTTTCGACCGTCAATAGACAATACATATCCTTTCATACTTTTCAAACCAAATGTTTTATGGTAGAGTTTCTAAATATGACACATATTATATGTATTGCCAACCAGAAAGGTGGCGTTGGTAAAACCACTACAGCGGTAAATCTGTCCGCAGCGCTTGCGGTTTCTGAAAAAAGAACACTCCTTGTAGATTGTGATCCCCAGGGAAACGCCACCACCGGTCTTGGCCTTGACAAAAACAGTATTTATCATACATTATACCACGGTATGATTGGTAAAGTTGCTGCTAGAAACTTGGTTTTGAACAGCGAAATAGACACCTTGAAAATCATCCCTTCACGGGTGGAGCTTATCGGTTTTGAAGTGGAAATGATATCAAAACCCAAACGTGAAACCGTGTTAAAGAAACTTTTGGCCCAACTTGCGGATTCATTTGAATACATTATAATTGACTGCCCTCCCTCATTGAGTCTTCTTACGGTAAACGCTTTGACTGCGGCCGATTTTATGCTTATTCCCCTTCAGTGCGAATTTTATGCACTGGAAGGCCTGGGGCAGCTTTTACAGACCATGAAGCGTATCAAATATAATCTGAATCCGAAACTGAAAATTGTCGGTATTCTTCTTACCATGTTTGATACAAGGACAAATCTGTCTCACCAGGTTGCTAAAGATGCTGAAAGATATTTCAAAAATCTGGTATTCAAGACCATGGTTCCAAGGAATGTGCGGTTGGGTGAAGCTCCGAGTTTCGGGAAACCGATTTTGCTGTATGATGCCGCTTCCCCGGGGGCACAAAGCTATTTTAATCTGGCAAAAGAGATAATGGCCAATGAAATTCACAGCCCAATTTGACCGAACAAAGGTTATGTGTCAGTAAGTTCTCAATAAGTTCTGGATTCGGGTCCATATGATTATTTCATACACCGGAACTTATTGAGAAATTATATTTGTCAAAAATAACCAACTAAATTCATTCGCTAAATCAATATGAAAAACGTAAAGAAGAAAAAAGAAGAAGCCGGGTTACAATTAAAAAAAACAAAAAAAATTGCCCTGGGAAGAGGCCTTGATTCCCTGCTACCCGATATCGAACATATTGAAAGTGTATCAAAGGAATACTTTCAGTGTGATATCGAACGAATTCGCCCGAATCGTTACCAGCCCCGCATGAGATTTTCTGAAGATGAACTTGAAGGAATGGCCCGCTCTATTAAAGAAAAGGGAATCATACAGCCCCTTTTGGTTAGAAAAGACGATAACGGTTTTGAGCTTGTCACCGGTGAAAGACGACTGCGTGCCGCAAAAAAGGCCGGACTCAGCCAGGTGCCGGTCATTGTCAGAACCATTGCGGACACAGATCTTCTGGAAATGTCCATTGTTGAAAATATACAACGGGAAGATTTAAATCCCATGGAAGAGGCTGAGGCTTACTATCAGCTTATTGCCAAATTCAACCTCACCCAGGATCAGGCCGCGGCACGCGTAGGAAAAAGCAGGTCTGCCGTGGCCAATTTTTTAAGGCTCCGGCAGCTGCCCGAACAAATTAAGACCGCCATAGTGGACGGCACTCTGAGTATGGGGCATGCACGGGCATTGCTGGGCGCCTCGAATTCAGCCCAGCAAAATGCGGCATGGCGGGCCGTTGTTTCCAAAGGACTATCTGTCAGGGAAACGGAACGTTTGATTAACCGTTTAAAAGCAAAAAAGAAAAAACCGAAAAACTCTTCCACCGGTTCGGAGCAAAGATACCTTTTAAGTCTGGCGGATGATCTTTCCCGTCGCTTTGGAACCAAGGTTCAGATCAAAAGACACGGGAAAAAGGGGAAGGTTGAAATCACTTTTTTCAACAATGAGGACCTTGATCGGGTGCTAAGACTTCTGAAGCAGATATAACAAGTTATAAAATCGCTTCGCGATTTTATGCAACGCGGCTACGCCGCTTAAAAAAAGGAAATTCCTATACAATTAAATTCATGTCTATTCATATTATAATCGACGGTTACAATCTGATCCGCCGTTCCAGTTCGCTGAGCACACTTGATCAACAGGATATTCAACTCGGCAGAGAAGCCCTTCTCGATACCCTTTCATCATACAAAAGAATAAAACACCACATGATTACGGTAGTTTTTGATGGAACCCATGCACCTCCTTTTTCACAGAACAAAGATCGAGTCAAAGGGATCAAGATTAAATTTTCCCGCAGTGGAGAAACTGCCGATACCGTAGTTAAAAGGATGGCGGCAAGAGAAAGGGAAAAAGCCTTGGTCGTTAGCTCGGACCTGGATATTGTCAATTTCGCGGCTTCCATGGGAGCGGCCACAATAAGCTCTCCTGAGTTTGAAGAAAAGATCACAATGGCTGTTTATATGGATACAAAGGGAGAGGCGGACCAAAACCAGGGGGGCTGGGTCCCCACCACAAAAAAGAAAGGCCCCAGCAGACGACTTTCAAAAAGAAAACGACGGAACCGGGTTAAAATTAAAAAACTTTAGTTTCGGAATAGACGCCCTGTCGTTTTCATTGACGACGGTATCATTATCTGGTACTCACTCAACGAATCTGAATATTTTAACACCTGAATCTTTCAAGATTGTCTATGCAAGACTCAGGTAACATATAGCCCTCATGGTTTACCACATGAACAAAACAAACAACAAATCAGACCTGCAGCGAATCTGCGTAATAGACGGACAGGGCGGGGGTATCGGAAGCGCAGTAATAAAAAAACTGAAAGATCAGTTTGGAGAAACCGTTGAAATTATCGCCTTAGGCACCAATGCCATTGCAACGTCTCAGATGCTTAAAGCCAAAGCCAATCGTGGCGCCTCTGGAGAAAATGCTATTGTTCAGACCGCCGGGAAGGTCGATATTATCATTGGTCCGGTAGCTATTATAATGGCGCACTCCATGATGGGAGAAGTGACACCGAAAATGGCGGAGGCGGTGGCAAACAGTCGGGCAAAAAAACTGCTTATACCGCTCACCCAGGAACATGTTGAAATTGTAGGAATATCTCCAATTCCGCTTCCCCATCTTATTGAGGCTCTTATTCAGGAAAATTTAAAAAACTTTTTTGAGCCGCCCTAAGACGGATAAAGCGGAATTAAAAAATAGTAATGGTTTAGTTCTTTGAAACAAGTCGATTTCAAACGAGCAGGAATATCTTCAAAATTTTAAATTTATCACGAAATCAAGTGAATACAAAGAAGGAAAGAATACCATGTGTGAAGCAAATGCATATCTGATCCAAAAAGATGAGAAAAAGCTGGTTATGGAGGCTGTTGATACGGTTGAACCTGAAGGTGACGGCATTAGACTCGTAAGTATATTTGGAGATCAGAAATTTCTTAAGGCCCACATTCATTCACTGGCTCTTGTGGACCACAACATCTTTCTTAAAGAATAAAATAGGTGTCTCAAATTAGTTTTGCTGCATTCAGCAATTGGAATACTGGAGTAATGGAGTGATGCTGCCTGTGCATTGCACCTGTCTGCGTGCGGACATGCACGGGTATGCGCATGACAGGAGTATAAAGAAATTTTGGACAAGAAATATGGTGTAGATGAAAATACTTTTAGCCAAGACCGCCGGTTTCTGCATGGGGGTTCGCAGAGCCGTTGAAATGGCTCTAGATGCACCGAGCAAATACGAAAATCCTATCTGCACTTATGGACCTCTTATACACAATCCCCAGGTTCTGAACCTTTTGGAAGAAAAAGGGATATCTGTCTTAAACAATATCCCTGACCACGGATCCGGTACAGTCCTGATCAGGGCCCACGGCGTTCCTCCCGAAACCAAGAAAAATCTTAAAAAGACAGGGTTTAAAATTATTGATTCCACATGCCTTCGGGTTATCAAAGTCCAGACCATCATTCGGAAACACGCAAAACAAGATTATGCATCCATCATTATCGGTGACAAGGATCATCCGGAGGTCATCGGCTTGCTCGGTTACGCAGGGGAAAAAGGGTATGCTGTCGACAATCTTAAGGACCTTGATTCCCTACCACCCTTTGACAGGGCTATTATTGTTGCACAGACCACCCAGAACACGCTTTTTTTTGAAAAAGTAAAAAACTGGGCTATCCAAAAATTCCCCCATTATAAGATCTTTGATACTATCTGTGATTCAACAGCCAGGCGCCAGGCTGAGGTCCATCGCCTGGCGAATTCAGTAGATGCCGTCATTGTCGTGGGAGGCCATAACAGCGGGAACACCCAGCGGCTTGCCGAAATTTCAAGGCAAACCGGTAAGCCCACCTATCATATTGAAACAGAATCGGAGCTCGATTTAGACGCACTTTCTTCAATCCGACACATAGGAATAACGGCCGGCGCGTCCACCCCGAACTGGATAATAAAAAGGATCTATAGAACGCTGGAAGCCATTCCTTTTAAAAAGGAAAAAAGCTGGCGCAGTATCATTTTTGCCATCCAGCGCTCACTTCTTCTCACAAATATCTATGTGGCTGTGGGAGCCGGATGCTTGTGCTATACATGCACAAAACTCCAGGAGATTACCAACTATTTGCCCAATGTCCTTATGGCTATGTTTTATGTCCAGTCCATGCACATTCTCAACAATCTTATCGGCACAAAGGAAGACCAATACAATGATCCTGACAGATCCTCTTTTTATAACAGAAAGAAGGTCCTGCTTGTGCTTCTTGCTTTCACCGCAGGCGGAGCCGGATTGATGACCGCCTATTTAATGGGACCTGTCCCTTTTTTGGTTCTTTTAGTTATGAGCATAATGGGCCTGTCTTACAATTTGAGACTTCTGCCGGAACGTTTTTTTCACGGCGAGTACCGGAGAATAAGGGATGTCCCGGGATCGAAAACAATTCTGATTGCAATGGCATGGGGAATTGTTACCGCGGTATTGCCCTCCCTGTCTGTATCGGAACATATTGGCCTGAGTACCGTATTGGTATTTTTTTGGTCCATAAGCCTGGTTTTTGTAAGAACTGCATTTTTTGATATTCTTGACATGCAGGGAGACCGTATTGTGGGAAAAGAGACACTCCCTATACTGATGGGAGAAAAGCGAGCCCTGCGCCTTTTAAAAACCATACTCATAATAAATATCGGCATCTTGCTTGTATCCAGTACATTTCATTTTATTTCAATCCTTGGATTCGCACTTGCAATCTGTCCGGTTTTTATTTTTGTTGTCATTTCAGCCCATGAACTGGGCTATATGCTACCCGGCACAAGGCTGGAGTTTCTGGTTGAAACTAACTTCATTACGGCAGGTGTTATTACGCTTATCTGGTCTCTGTTTTGCCAAAACTGCATTTGATGTTAAATCAGGTATTAACTTGTCAATCTGTAACATCTCAATAAATTATGGATTCGGGTCAATATGATTATTTCATACACCAGAACTTATTGAGAAGTTGCGTCAATCTGGCTATTTCCAAATTACAGGTTCCACACCTTTAAGAAGTCTTTTGATATTATCTGTATGGCGAAAATAGATTAATATCGCTGTTACAACAGCACATCCTGTCAGGACACCGGATCCGGTTGCCTTCCAAACCGCAACAGGAAGAACGGCGGCGGCGGCAAGTGATGCAACCGAAACAATGTTGAGCCAGCAAACAAACATGATAAAAACCAGAATCGCAACCATAAATGCCACGGGTGAAATTACCGCAAAACACCCTGCAGCAGTTGCAACCCCTTTGCCTCCTTTTTTAAACCTCATGTAAACAGGATAAAGGTGACCTGAAAAAGCAGCAAGCACCACAAGTGAAATGTAAATTTCACCCCAAAAGCTGTTTGGAGTTGTCAGCACACCCGCAATCCATACCGGAATACCTCCCTTTAACATATCACCAACAAGTGTCAGAACTCCAAGAGTCGGCCCTGCGATACGTACGACATTGGTCGCACCGATGTTTCCGCTTCCCTCACGCCGGATATCTACGGAAGTAAACAGCCGGGTCAAAACAATACCCCAGGGGATGGAGCCGAGCAAATAGGCGAAAACAGGTAGCACTAATAACTTAATCATTTATACAATTCCATGTTGTTATTTTGATGAAAATATTCCGGATACATGATACAAGATACTGGGTTCAGGGTTCAAGATTCAAGATTTATTTATCATAAAAATATTGATTGTACTATAGCACCATATACAGCGATATCAAGAGAACTTAGGGGCTTCGCCCCGCCTGCCATGCAAGGCACGAGCGGGCAGGCCCAATTGGAATAATGGAATAAACAGGTTACTATTAAAAGACATGTTATTTCGACAAGTTGTAGAATTTCCGAGATGTTGAATTAGTTCGTAACAACTGGAAAGGATAGCCTTTTTACGTGCAACCCGTAAAAATGCCCATAGAAGATATTTTAGATCTTCATACTTTTAAACCTAAAGATATACCGGATCTTCTTGTCGATTACTTTGAAGCTTGCATTGACGCAGACATTTACTCTGTAAGAATTGTTCATGGAAAGGGCCGGGGGATTCTGAAAACGCGGGTTCAGGGGCTTTTGAAAAAAAATTCCTTGGTAGAATCCTTCCAAGATGCACCCCTGGAAGCCGGAGGCTGGGGCGCTACCCTGGTGGAACTCAAGAAGCATAAATAGTGCCTGAACGAAAAATCCTGGTTTTCGTTCGGGCACTAAATAGTTTGTTATCAAAAATATATAATTTCAATAAGTTGTAGAATTTTCGAGGCGTTTAAATCTTGACAATCTGTGTCCATCTGTGTCCAAAAAAAAATTTCCGAATAGATTTTAAAAAAAGAATATGTTGTCACCCGTACAAAAAGAAGAAATACGACGGTTTGCCGACCGGATCACACCGAAAAGCTGGAACGTGGTTCTGAGGCCGGAGGATGAAATCAACGAGCCGGGCGTTTTAAATATCCTTATCAGTATTCAGAAACCGGAAAACGAGGTTTTCACAGATTATTTCGGGAATAAATGCTATCCGTATGAAAGCAAGGATGGTATCAAATATTTTGTAAACAGAAATGGTGACGTTTTTTTAAAAAATCAGGTCAAACCTGCCCTTGGTATGGTGTCGGGACGTATGGTTTTTAAAGATCTGAAACCAAAGCGGACAGAACGCAAGGGTAAAGTAGCCAAAATTACAATTAAATTGTGGCCTTACCTTGGAGACTGGAAGGGAACGCTGATTCACGAACTGGCACATGTTGCGGTTTACAGGTATAACGCTCTTAAAACCAGGGAGAACCTGAAAAAAGCCCTTTTCAAAAACCCATGGAACATTGACTCCAAAACGCTTTTTATTAAAAAAACATTACTGCGCGAAGGCCACCATGGCCCTGCATTCCAGAGAGCATTTTCTATGCTTGCAAAAAGAGCTATCCGGGAATTCGGCGCCGAAATACCCTCCGATGATATATTTTGGATAACCGTTCGATACGAACTAGAAAAATATAAAGGAAGAAGAAAATATTAAATTATGGATGCAGAGTTTAAATGTTACCTGAACTACCCAATATGTAAAAAATTCAATAAAATATATGGTATTAATTTCACAATATTATATTAAGCGCCTTTCCATTTACGATAACTAATTGAAATTTAAAGGAGCAAAAAAATTGTCTGGCTCTGCATGGTTTTTGCATAGATAAATCTGAACAAATTTAATCAGAACATACCAAGAAAAAGCCAAATCGGTCATCGGGCCGGGACGGAAAGCCACGGATCTATATTAAGATAGCCGGGTTACCTTGGAAGTAAGGTGCTTCGGCTTTTTTGATGCGTGGAATTTCAATCTTTATCAGTCTAACAATCAATTTAATATATTTTTAAGAAACGGTTCTTCACCATAAGAGCTGAAATATGAGAATATTATCTATTATAATCCTCGCCGTATTTTTATTATTTGCCGACGGAGGCGGTTTATTGTTGGCTAACCCGGACGTTGCATCTGTCCCCGAACCGGCAAGCATGCTTCTTTTAGGATCCGGCTTAATCGGCTTGGCCGTATATTGGCGAAAAAAGTTCTTTAAATAGCATACTATCATTTCCATGACCAACACACTACCCGATAATGGAGGCCGGCGCTTAGGAACTGACCGGCGTGAATTTTCTTACACTTCGTATATACCGGAGCGTAGATCCGGCAAAGAACGAAGAACCGGGAACGATAGAAGGTTAAAACCAAGAATATCAAAATAACGAAGATAGTTAAAAAAGTTAAAAAAGGCAGTGCCCATTAGCTCTGCCTTTTTGTTTGACAATGCATAGATCATAGGACCTATCAGAAATCCGGGGGCGGGGTTTGAGTCACACGGTGTTCCGTGCCTTAAATATTACCTGGGCCTTTTGAAGCGCAGTATGATCGTCGATGCCCATGGTTTCACTCTCATCTTGGGCCAAAAGATATCCAACGGATTGTCCGTCTTCGACCATATACTCAATAAGGTCGGTTATAAAAAACTCCTCTATGGGAGTGGTTTTGCCGTTTATCTCTTTGTGAACAATCTGAGGCCGTGAGGCCATGACCGGCAGATATTTTTCTAAGGCTTTCTTTTTTACAGCGTAAATTCCTGAGTTGCAGATCGCTAAAGCCGCCTGTTTTTCCTCAGGATAGTCCTTCCAATATTTCCATTCGGTTATTTTTCTCACAAGGTCCCCCTGGGTTTCCAAAACGCCGTATTGCTTTTTGTCATCCGGACAAAATCCCAGGATGACAAGGTCGAACGTTTCGAGATGGAGAACGAGCTGCATATAGGTTGCCTTTTGAACAAAGGGAACATCTCCCATGGTAATAATAAACTTAGAACACGGCAGGGACTCAATAAATGATCGAGCAGCTAAAATAGCACCGCCGGTGCCGTTAAGAACCGGCTGCTCGCAGTAGGTAATATCCAAATTGCGGGTTGCCGCAATCACATCTTCTTTGCAATGATTGACAATGAGCGCTTTTTGGCCGACCGGCAAATTCTCCAAGAGATAGAGCAAAATTGGATGGCTGCCTTCAAAAATTGAACTGCCGGGCAACAGCGGCAACAGTGTTTTATTGCCCTCGTAGCCTGTCATTCTACTGCCTCGACCGGCCGCCATAATAATTGATGCGATTTCGGAATCGAATTGTGTTTTGTGCCGCATGTTTTCAATCCTTGGAAAGTATTTAATTATCATAATGCAGAAAGAAGGTCAAAGCCATGGTCCGTTCCCATACCCCTTTAAACCTCTGAACCCGTGAACGGTTAGGGATTGACATTATTCAAAGGGAGATTCATAGCGGCCTCCATAACGGTAAAAAAGAAGTCCATGCCAAACATTTTTTGAAACTGGCCGCTCAGAGGCAAGAAGTTTATCTATAATCCCGAATGGGCGCAGTTTTGGGCACAATCCACGATTTCACCATAAAAAAGAGGCTAACCTCAATGTTGGCTAACCCCTTCAATACACTTACCTTTTTTGGTGCCGAGGGACAGAATCGAACTGCCGACACGGGGATTTTCAGTCCCCTGCTCTACCGACTGAGCTACCTCGGCTTATTAAAATTAACCTACTTTTGGTATTTGAAGCACCGCTTTTTGTCAAGATTTTTTTGGTTCATATCACCAAAAAGATATTGCAGTAAAACACACGCTGCAATGGTTGCCGTTTCAGCTCTCAATATACGGGGTCCAAGTGCGGCGGTAACAAATCCCCGGTTCTTAGCGCTTTCAATCTCCCGGGAGGTCAACCCTCCCTCCGGCCCCAGCACGGCAAAAATTGTATTAATTTGCCGGTTGGGTTTGGGCAATTCCGTATTGACTAATTTAAATTCATTTTCCCAGAAAACGATTTTTAAGTCGCAAGACTCTCCAAGAGTCAGCACCTCTCCAAAGGATACGGTTTCACCGATTTCTATAATACGGCCGCGTTTGCATTGCTTGAGAGATTCTTTTGCTATTTTTTTCCACCGTTCCGTACGCGCTGAGATTTGTTTTTTATCGGGTCTGGAAACAGATCGTTCGGCAAAAAAAGGTATCCACTTTGTTACTCCGAGTTCGGTAAGCTGCCGGACAAGACCGTCCATTTTCTTTTCTTTTAAAAACGCCTGGGCAATAATAATTTGGACCGGTGACTCGGCTGTTGAAGGAAAGCTGTCTATTATGGATACGTTTATGCTTTCTGGAGAAAAAGCGATGATTTCAGCCCGGTATTCAATCCCTCTGCCGTCAAAAAGGCCTATCGTATCACCCGGTTTAAGACGCAATACGGTTTTTATGTGCCTGGCATCAGAACCGGTAATAATAGATGTTGAGCCTGAAATTTCCGATGGTTCAATAAAAAAATACCGCATACTCTCCTTTATAATTCAGCCAGGTATATTGTAAATCATTTTTTTGCGAAACCGATTGTCCATGCATGTTCAGCCAAATCAAAGCCAAATTTTACAAAAAAGTAAATATCTTGACACACTGTAGGCCCTGTGGTAATTTTTTTTTGATTATAGGGTGTTTGTTTATGAGGTACGGCACTTCATGGTAAATAGGGGGTTGATATGACAGACAAAAATGATCCGGACAAGAAAATTGAAGGAGCAGATTCAACACAAGATCAAGAGATCATAGAACTCCAAGAAGAAACATTCGTTGCATCTCAAGAGGATGAGGAAATTATCGACCTTCTGGAGGCTGTCGATGAACCTGAAGTAGAAGATATAAAAGAAAGCGTCTCCACCGAAGAGGCAAAATCCGCAGAAGAGATCGTAACAGTAACCGAGACAATGAGCGATCTTCCCCAAGAAATAGAAGAAATCGGCGAACCTATCCATATGACTGCCGACACATCTCGGGAAGCAGAGGATCTTACTGATTTAAAAGATGATCTTTTAGAAGAACCCAGTGAATTAGATGATGAATTCGGCAAGGACGTCGCCTTTGATAAGGACCTGAGTGATGATTTTGTCGATTCCCTGGGCATGGAACTCGACGCTAAAGAAGATGTTTCGGAGGATTTGCTTGATACTGAAAAGGTGTCGGATGCACAGATGGAAGCAGCTTTGGAGCGTGTTATAAAAAAGATGTTTTACGAAAAGATCGATGGTATTCTTGTTGAGGTAATCGAAAAAACGGTCACACGGGAGTTAGAAAGATTAAAAAATATCCTGCTCGAAGATGCGGCGGGAAATGAAAAATGATCGCTTCTTTTCACAATAATTACATTTTGCCTGATTAATCCGATCATAGCAAATAAATCGAATGGTAAAACAATCGGGGATTATTCAATAATCCCCTTTTCAATTTTTTACCTGCATCCGGATATTGCGTGAAATATCCGGGCTAGAAATTAGGGGCTTCGCCCCGCCTGCCATTGCAAGCTCGCCCGCCAGCTGAGCCCGCCCGGCATTCGCCTGAGGCGCAGCCGATGGCGGACGGGCAAGGCGAGGCGGCCTGGGGCACGAGTGGTCATGCCCAATCGGCCTCCGGCCCTGAGGGAATAATGGAGTAATATGATATGAGTTCCAATCTTCTTAACAAAGGTTATGAACCCCATGACGTGGAAAAACGTTGGTACGATTTCTGGGAAAAAGAATTGCTGTTTGCGGCAAACGAGAAAAAAAACGATCAAAAATGCTATTCCATTGTAATCCCTCCGCCGAATGTCACCGGCGTTCTTCACATGGGTCACGCGCTGAATAATACATTGCAGGATATTCTCTGCCGCTACCGGAGATTGTGTGGCGATAATGTGCTGTGGATGCCCGGTACCGATCATGCAGGAATCGCCACACAGAATGTTGTGGAAAAAAAACTCGCCGATGAGGGTATGGATCGCCATCAGGTGGGCAGAAAAAAGTTCATAGAGGCGGTTTGGGAATGGCGCAGTGAATATGGCAGCGCCATCATCAATCAACTCAAACGCCTTGGCGCTTCATGTGACTGGGAGCGTGAACGTTTTACCATGGATGAGGGGCTTTCAAGAGCCGTACGCAAGGTTTTTGTAAACCTGTACCAGGAAGGTCTAATTTACCGGGGCAATTACATTATTAACTGGTGCCACCGCTGCCATACGGCGCTTGCCGATCTTGAGGTCGAACATGAAGCGCATGATGGTCATCTGTATCATGTACGGTATCCTTTTACAGACGGAACAGGGGGTGTGGTTGTTGCAACGACCCGGCCTGAAACCATGTTAGGTGATACGGCCGTAGCAGTAAATCCAAACGATGAGCGATACCAGGGTATGGAGTCCCTTCAGGTGATTCTTCCCCTTATGAACAGAACGATTCCAATCATTAAAGACAAATATGTGGACATGTCCTTTGGAACCGGGGCATTAAAGATTACACCCGCGCATGACCCCAACGACTTTGAGATCGGAAACCACCACAACCTGGAACGTATAAAAGTTATCGGTAATGACGGCCTGATGACATCAAAAGCAGGCAGGTTCCAAGGGCTTGATCGATTCGAATGCAGGGAAGTCGTGGTTAAAGCACTTAAAGAAGAGGGGCTTCTTGAAAAGATCGAGCCGTATCAACACAGCATCGGTCACTGTTACCGGTGTAAGACTATAATTGAACCTAATTTGTCAAAACAGTGGTTTGTCAGAACAAAGCCCCTTGCAAAAAAAGCTATCCATGCCGTTAAGAACGGTGATACAAAGATCATTCCTGAAATATGGACCAAGACTTATTTTGAATGGATGAACAACATTAAGGACTGGTGTATTTCTCGGCAGATATGGTGGGGACACCAGATCCCGGCATGGACTTGCAATAACTGTAAAGAAATAATTGTTGCCATGGATACGCCAGCAACGTGTCCGGCGTGCGGAGGAACAGATCTTTTACAGGATACAGACGTTCTGGATACCTGGTTCAGTTCCGCCCTGTGGCCTTTTTCAACCATGGGATGGCCGGATCAGACACCGCTTTTAAAATTGTTTTATCCCACATCTGTTCTCGTTACCGGTTTTGATATTCTCTTTTTCTGGGTCGCGAGAATGATGATGATGGGTATCCATTTCATGAAGGATGTGCCCTTTAAAGATGTTTATGTGCATGCCCTGGTGCGTGATGAAGAAGGCAAAAAGATGAGTAAGTCGACCGGAAATGTAATCGATCCCTTGAGCGTTATTGACCGCTATGGAACCGATGCATTCCGATTTACCCTGGCCGCTTTTGCAGCCCAGGGCAGAGACGTGAAGATGTCTGAAAAGCGTGTTGAAGGCTATCGAAATTTTATCAACAAAATCTGGAACGCCGCCCGTTTTTCCCTGATATACATAACCAAATCGTATAAAAACACAACAACCGAACCGCTTTCCCTGGTGGACAGGTGGATTCTGTCCAGACTCTATCGAGTGAGCGGCAAAGTTTCCGAAGGGCTTGAAAGTTACCGGTTTAATGATGCGGCCGGAGCGCTTTACAAGTTTGTGTGGCATGAGTTCTGTGACTGGTATCTTGAAGCGATTAAACCGACTTTGTACGGAAAAGAGGGACAGAGCCGGCAACAAGCAACCCTGAGCGTGCTGTGGCGTGTTCTGCATGATACACTTGTTCTGCTTCATCCTTTTGTACCTTTTATTACAGAGGAAATCTGGCATAAACTTCCGGGCACACAAGGCTCCATCATGAAAGCAGCATTTCCTTTATATTCCGACAATGATGATGGCATACAACGGGATGAGGAAGCAGAATCAAATATGGGCCTTATCTCAGGGATAATAACAGGCATCAGAAATATACGGGGTGAGATGAACATTTCACCGTCATTATCCCTGGCCGTTTCGGCCCAGTCCCAGGACGAATCAACAAACAAAACCATACAACAGTACCGGAACATGATCATTAACCTTGCCAGACTAAAATCTTTATCTGTGGGAAATGCGGTTGAAAGACCAAAATCTGCGGCAACGGCTGTTGTAAATGATGCTACGATTTTTGTTTCATTAGAAGGAATTGTCGATTTTGCAAAGGAGATTGAACGGCTTGAAAAGGAAATCAATAAACTGACAAATGAATTGGCCATGGTTTCAAAGAAACTGAATAATGAAGATTTTCTCAGCAAGGCGCCAGCACCGGTGGTGGAAAAAGTAAAAATAAAGAACGATCTTCTTGTTGAAAAACAGGAAAAACTGCTGGCGAATCTGGATAAAATTAAAAAGCTTGAAACCTAACCCGAATTTGTCACATAAATTCTGCAAGCCTCGTATCGGCCGGATATACAAGGCATCAATCGTGCAGCCGTATTGTAATACTGCAATCGATTGATAACGCAGTAGATCCGGTCGAGACGAGGCTCCCGAAGGGTTAACTTTTTTCGAAATTTAATCTGGATTTTATCCTTTTATATTGCCTGTTATCGGTGTGTGGATATTGACAAAAATGTCTCGATACCGCATTGTATTGATAGCAAATTTATCTCTTTCGAAAAAAGTTAATGCAGATTTTAGGTATCATGCATTCAATACAACATCTCATAAAAATAGCACTGAAAGAAGACATCGGTTCGGGAGATATTACAACTGATAACCTCGTGGATCCCGATCTTGAAGGCAAAGGGGTAATCATCGCCAAAGAACCTTTTGTCCTTGCAGGCCTTGATGTGGCCTGTCAGGTTTTTAAGCACCTTGACTCCAAAGTTATCGTTGTACCCGTGCATATTGATGGCAATCATGTAAAAGAAGGTGAAACCATAGCAACCGTTGAGGGTAAACTTCGCGCGCTGCTTTCGGGTGAGAGAACCGCCTTGAATTTTCTTCAGCGACTTTCGGGCATCGCTACCTGTGTGCGTTCATATGTGGATGAACTAAAAAATAAAAGGGTGCGTCTTGTCGATACCCGCAAAACCACACCCGGCTGGCGTGTATTAGAAAAATATGCCGTTAGAGTGGGCGGAGCCTATAACCACAGGATGGGGCTATATGACGGTGTTTTGATCAAGGATAATCACCATGCTGTCTGTGGGGGTATAAAAAAGGCTGTTGAAAGTATCCGGACCAAGGTACCCCATCTTGTCAAAATAGAGGTAGAGGTGTCCACTCCGGACCAGGTCAAGGAAGCTCTGAACGCCGGTGCAGATGTTATCATGCTCGACAATATGAGCAGAGAACAGATAAAAGAGGCCGCAGCCTTTATTGGTGGAAGGGCAATTGTTGAAGTGTCGGGAAATGTAACAAAAAACGTTCTTAAATCCCTGGCGGATACCGGAGTAGATATCATATCCGTAGGAGCCCTGACCCATTCTGCAAGATGCGTGGATATTAGTATGCGAATTCAGACAGCAGATTAGGTCGTATGATACCCATACGTGATACAATACCTTCTAAAAATTATCCGGTTGTCAATAATACGATCATTGGTATCAACGTGGTTGTCTATCTGGTACAGATATCGCTGGTTCCGGATTTAAATCGTTTTACCTATATTTATGGTCTTGTCCCCGCCCGTTATTCGATCCCCCAAATTACATCTTATTTTACTACGAGCCAGCAGCTTTTCTCTTTGCTCTCTTTCATGTTTCTCCACGGCGGATTCTGGCATCTTCTGGGCAATATGTGGTCGCTTTACATCTTTGGCGATAACATCGAAGATCGCCTCGGGCCGTTTCGTTATCTGGTTTTTTACCTGCTTTGCGGAATGATATCCGGCTTTACCCATCTTATTTTCAACCTTCATTCCAATATCCCCACCATCGGAGCCAGCGGGGCTATCGCCGGCGTCATGGGCGCTTATTTGATTCTTCATCCCAATGCAAAGATATTAACACTGATTCCCATTATCTTTATCCCCTGGTTTGTTGAAATTCCGGCGTTTTTCTTTTTAGGTCTCTGGTTTGTTATCCAGTTTATCAGTGCTGCCGGAAGCCACGGGGGTATTGGGGGTATTGCCTGGTGGGCTCATATCGGCGGTTTTATTTTCGGTATGATTTTTTTAAAGATTCTGCTTGCCTTGCCCGGGACCGGTGTCAGCGTCCCGATGCGCAAGGTGACCGTAAAAAGAAAAACGCACCGCCTACAGGTTATCCGGCCCGTGGGTCCCGGAAAAGATCCTCACCTCTATGGGGTAATAAGCATCACATCATTTGAAGCGCTTACCGGAACGCTTAAGCTGGTCAATATCCCCTGGGGTTTTCAAAAACGGCTGGTAAGAGTAACCGTCCCTGCCGGCGTGCAAGCAGGGAGCAAGCTTCGGCTGAAAGGTTTGGGCAAAATAACACCCGACGGTCAACGGGGGGATTTGTATCTTAAAGTGGCCATTGCCTAATTGAACGTCTCAGGAATTCTATAACCTCTTGAAAATAATATCTTTTAATGAAAACCTGTTTGTGCCATCCGAATGGAAGAATGGAATGCTGGAATGCTGGAATATTGGGGATAAGGGCGGAAATAAACCATTTTAATTGTAAAAAACTCCTTTCCTTCAACTTCGTTCAGGACAAGCTTGCCATCATTCCATTATTCCATTATCCCAATTGGGGCGAAACCCCTAAGTTCTTATATAGTTTCAATGGGTTAGCTAGTGTCCATCCATAAATGGTAGATTTTGGTTTCCGGCAAGGCCCGAGCGAGTT
>CAZBOB010000007.1:0-72597 GCA_964492995.1 uncultured Desulfobacteraceae bacterium
GCTCACTTTAAACTTTAGTTCACTTCAAACTCTTGCAGCGATTCTTCAGGCAGAGGCGGAGAACTCTGACCTGGCCCAAAGGACCAGGTTTTTCAGGACAAAATAAAAGGCAAACTGCGCTAACTGCGGGGTTTGTTGGTTAGAATGACAAATACAAAACTATCATAATTTTACAGCCAATTAATCAAGGGTGCTGGGTTATTGCCTGTCCTATTATTCATAATCGAGATCATATATGACTTTTTTTTCAGACGAAAACAAATTGGCCGCCGCACGAAAAATCTTTGAGTATGTCGGCGAAATAATCAATGTCCGCTTTTCCATACGCCTCTGGGATGGGTCCATAATCCCTTTGGGTAAAAATGTCGATTCTGAATTCTTTATTGCCATTAACGGACCAGGAGTGATAGGAGCACTATTACGCAGACCGACTTACGAGAACCTACTCCTTCAATATATAAATGGCTCGGTAGATATTCATGGCGACCTTATTGATTTCGTAGCTGTTGCCCGCAAAAAACGACCCACCAAAAAATTAAAAAAAATAAACAAGTTCTTCTTACTCAGACAAGCTCTGCCGCTCTTATTATCTTTTTCTGAAAAAACAAGCGTTCAGCATGAATACCTATATGACGAAGTGGGGCGAAAAGAGTCACGAAGGGACAACAAGAAATTTATTCAATTTCATTACGATATGAGCAACAATTTTTATGCCCTGTTCCTCGGCGACGAGATGCAATATTCATGCGGTTATTTCACTGACCCCGACAATTCCCTTGATCAGGCTCAATACGACAAACTTGATATAATATGCAGAAAACTGCGCCTGAAACCGGAGGAAAAACTGCTAGATATTGGCTGCGGTTGGGGAGGACTTATCTGTCATGCCGCTCAAAACTATGGTGTCAAGGCACATGGTGTCACCTTGTCTCAAAAACAGTTCGACTATACAGCGGCAAAGGTAAAAAGACTCGGCATAGAGGACCGTGTAACAGTCGAACTCCGAGATTACTCAACTCTTGAAGGTACGTATGATAAAATCGCCAGCATTGGTATGTTCGAGCACATCGGCCTTGCCAACATGCCCAAATATTTTCAAAAAATTAATTCTCTTCTCCGGGACAGGGGTATTTTGTTAAACCACGGGATTTCTCGCCATGCAAAACCCACAAGGCGAGCAGCCCGTAAAATCAGGCCCGAGCGCCGTCTGCTCTTAAAATATATTTTCCCCGGAAGTGAAATAGATAATGTAGGACATACTATAGACTTACTTGAAATTAACGGATTTGAAGTGCATGATGTTGAAGCCTTGCGCGAACACTACGCCCTCACCACCCGTCACTGGTATAAAAGGCTCATGGCGCGCAAAGAAGAAGCTATCAACTTTGTAGGCATAGAAAAATTCCGTATATGGGCGCTTTATCTTGCAGGAGTCTCAATCGGGTTTACAAATGGATCAATTCATATTTGCCAGATCGTTGCAACCAAGCATTCTGCCAAAGGAGCATCAGGCCTTCCTTTTACAAGGGCAGATCTATACGTCAACAACGACGGGTAAGCCTAAAGAAAACAACGGGGTCAGGTCTTCATTCTTGACAGTTTTTCGCCACAATGTGAAGAATGAAGACCTGACCCTTGGGCTTTTCTGGAAGTAGGAACCCGGCTTTTCGCACATGTTCTTACTCAATATATGGAAAGGTCGTAAGAAATCCGATCTGATGCTGATAATTAAAAAAAATTAAGTAGATAATTTTCCTTTTCAATGGAGGTGTAAAAAGAAATGTCTGGAAGGTTGAGAGATTTTATGGCAAAATCAATCAGTTGATTGTAATTAAAGCGCATGTCCATCCTTTCGTAGTATTTTTCTAAAATCCTCTTTGGCCGGAAGTCTTTAAATTTGCAGGGTATTGAAAGTGTTGGGATGTTTTTCTGGGTGATCACTTTCAGGATATCATCATTATTATATTTAATCAAAGGTCTAAAAACCTGATACCCATCCTCCATTGTTAAAAGTGGGTAAAAACGCTGAGATGTTTCCTTAAATCTTTTATTTTTTTCAACGCCTATCCCTTGATCAGGATTAGAAAAAATATCGCTTAACAAATGCTCTAAGGAATAGCTGACGATGTCCCAAAGAGAGTAACCCACGATGAGGACAAGGCTGTGCCAGTCCTTTATCGAGCAGGTCAAAATGCTCTTAAGTAGCTTTTTCCTTCGTTCTTGACATAAAAGACATGGATTTTCTGAATTCTTAAGGTCGTCATCCGTCTTTCCCATATCATGCCAGATTATACTTACACCCTGTTTAATCCAATAAGATTCTATCCCTTTTTTCTCTTCGATAGTGTATCTGTGAACCGGAAAGGTTCCTGTATGTGCCGTAAAATCGAACCCAAATTCTTCTCTTGCCTTATGGATAAGGTCCATAGCGACAGACGAGTCTTTGCCTCCTGAAAACAACATGATAATATTTTTATCACAAAAGCTTTCAAGTATAAGTTTATATTCCGCTTTCCAGCGAGTATAACTTAAGTCCGAGCACATAGTTACCTTAAAAAAGATTAAAGGTTTGATATTGATATCATATCGGAATCATTGCATATATTTTTTAAGCTTTGATGACTAACGTTAACACCCAATCCGGGACCTTCTAAAGGACCAGCCTTACCACCCAACCCAAAAGATACATTTTCAAATGTAGTATTTTCCTTTAACATGTATTCGTCATAGGAACCATCATAGTAAACGGCATCACGACAGAGAAGACACAGCACTCTGCCTGCAGCAGAAAGAATGCCTGATTCGCCCAGCTGACATCCGATTTGGAAAAGGATCCGCTTCATCCGTAAGTAATCAATTATCTTGAGTGAATTTCTAAATCCGCCGCATTTGGATAGTCTTACGTTGATCATTTTATAATAGCCCTCTTTAGCGATCTTTTCCATATCGCCTAAAGAGCATGCCGACTCATCGGCCATCAAAATCACACCCTCATTTTGCATAATGCCGGCAAAATCGGCAATGTCCGGTTCGTTCGGCATCATAGGCTGTTCAACAACTTTGATTTTGTAGTTTTTAATCAATGGTATGTGCTTAAAGGCAAGTTTACGGTCCCAGGCACAATTGATATCCACCCTAAGATCATGATTTCCTCCAAACACCGAGTGAACCGTTTCGATTATTTCTTTATTTTGTTCGAAATCTTTCCCCAGTTTCAGCCGCAACTTATTTATTTTTTTTTCTTTAATCAATCGACATAGTTCCATTATCCTCTGATTATTATCTAGCGGAATTGCGGCGCCATAATAAATATTGCCGGTAATAAAATCTTTGGAGAAATAGTCTATGATGTGTCGATCTTGGCTTTTGCCTAAGACATCTAATAGAGCTGTTTCAAGGGCGCAAATTGCAGCATTGTGCTCCCTTCCACTCGTAATATCATCGATAAAATTCCATATCTGGGAAATATTATTCAATTCCCTGGGGAAAGTATCTTGCTGTATGAAATGGCGAATGCTTTTGGCGGTACTTTCTGATGACTCACCAGTAACGTAAGATCTGGGGGCGCCTTCTCCGTATCCTGTTATTTCCCCCTGTTCAGCTATGATTTCGACAATGATATTATTGACATAAGACCTTTTTCTTAAAGAATGAGAAAAATCGAATGAAAAAGGGAGCCTTACCTGATGTATTATGACTTTGTTTATTCGCACTATCCTTTCCTTGTATCAATCGAATGTGATGATCGATTGGAATTGTTAAGGGGAAGGTTCAGTATAAACACTGTCCCTTCATTAAGCTTACTTTTTACCTCTATAGCCCCATCATGGTCCTGCATATTCTGATGGGCGATAAACAGCCCAAGACCAGTACCGCTGTGTACATTACTCTTATGCTTAGTCGTAAAATAGGGATCAAACACCCTGTCAATATGAGCAAGTGGAATTCCGGGGCCATTATCTTTAATCTCAATGCTAACTGTGGCCTGTTTTTCCTTTTCGGCACAATTTTTTGTAATTAATTCAATTTTCCCTCCCTCAGGAGTAAAATCGACTGCATTTGAAATGATATTTAAAACAACCTGTTTCATTTTTTCAGAATCCATCCAGACTTGCCCGATATTGGGATCAAATTGACAGGAAACATTAATCTTCTTGGCATTACTTTGGGGTGAAACCAGAAGAATCATTGAATCAATCAATCCATGCAGATCCATTAACTCCATGTGCGATTCTTTTGTCTTAACCAGGTCCAGAAGTTCGGTAATAAGATTGTTTATCCGGCGTGTCTCTTCCATTGCAATCTTATGAAAGTCTTTTTGAAATTCTTCATCATTGTATTTCTGCGGCATCATCTGGATAAAAGTCCCTATGGCTGTCAGGGGATTCTTGATCTCATGGGCCAGTCTTGCTGCCAGATTTCCTAAAAAGGAGAATTTTTCTGAACGGCTTAAGAGAGCATGAGATTGCTTGAGTGCTTTCATCTGTTCCTGAAGCCTGCTGTAAAGTTTTGCATTTTCTATAGCAATGGCAATCTGTGGTGCGAAAACTTCCAGTGTTTCCCGTGTTTCTCTGGGCACACCCTTTCCATCAACAGCATCCGTGGCAATAACACCGATCACCCTGGAGCGGGTGATAAGGGGAACTACATATACTGAAGTTGGTTTGCTGTAAGTCAGCATAATATTTTCTTTTCTCAGGGTTGAACTCTTTACCTCAGGTACATACTCTGCCTGTCCAGTGTTTGTTACCCTTGCCAGAATGTTGCTTAAACGGTCCAGAGAAACCCTGTAGTTTTTGACCACTTCAGACATTTCACCATGAAAATCCATGCCGTGAATATATTCAAGGCATCCTTCATCTTCATTAACAAGCATGATTATGGCACGGTTGACCCGGCAGACGTTGGACAGAATGTTCATGATAACGGTTAGGAGTTGTTCCAGATCCAGCAAAGACAGGATCGCCTTGCCGGTTTCCTGTATGGCTGCAAGTTGTTTGATTTTTTTGTTAAGCTCTATATTCAACAGGTTAACTTCCTCGTATTTTTGTTCGATGATCGCTTTATCTTCTTCCATTTCCGTTATGGTTTCCATAAGAACCGATTTTGACGTGAAAAACCGTGAAAAAATCTCATGAAATCTGTTTTTGAAAGGCCATTTTATATGGTATTCGCAGTATGGACTTCCATCAAAATAACAACACGTTTCTTTTATAACGGCGGGGTTTGCTTCCCATATTAACGGCATGGACATATAAGTTCCTTGATTATACAGACATATGTCTTTGGTTACACCCATATTAGGATCCCAGTGTAAGCGTACAACCGCTTCATTTTTTCTAAGTTCAACAAGCTCTACTCTCTTGCTTCTATTCCAGCGGTCATTTACTTTCTGGCCATGCTTGAGCGCTTTTCTAACAGACCAAAATGCCTTAAATATAATACGCTGAGCGTAGCCCAGAGAAATGTTTTCCGTAGCATACCTGCCAATTTTATAAGCCGCCTTCTCATCATTAAGGATTGATGCCGCTCTTTTGTATAACTTTGAAATAACGCTGCAGGAAATCCAGTTGTTGGGATCTCTTAAAAAACTTTCAGGATCCTGAAGCACATCAATTTCAGGATCAAGATTCCCAAAAAGAGCACTGCAATCACCGTCATTATATTTTTCGACATAATCAAGGATTGCTCTGGAATTTATGCAGCTCGTTTCCTTTTCCATATTTATTAACCGATTTTATACCTGAATCTTGCATGAAAATTAATGAGAATCTTTACGTTACGTATTTGAACCGAGTTTATGCAAAATCATATCATTACACATTTTACCCAAATGGTATATCAGACGATGATCTTTTTTATTCATTAATTTTCACCCAAAGGGCGAGCCGGAGGCTTCCATCTGCTGCGTTATTAAGGGCTTGTAATAGTTCACTATGACTTCGCCCTTAAGTGTCTTGCATATGAAAGCCTCCGACTCGTGCAAAATTCAGGTTATAAGTCAAAAACTTAGTGGGATTGCTCCCGACCGGGGCGTAATACAGGCCGGAAATGCAAAGCTTCGCCGGAATTTATAACGGTAAAATTCGGGTGTTTCTTTGATCTGACATCAATTTTTTATATTTTTCGGTTATCCCGGGCACCGATTTTTTGAAAGTTGAAAGGCTTTCTCCCTGTACGTTAAATATTGATCTGTTGTTGTCTCTAAAACATTGGTCGGGTATGGCATCATCCCTTAAGGACCGAGCCGGAAGTCTGAAAAAAGGCATAATATTTAAAAGTGCATTTTTTATTTTTTGTGTGTAATTGGAAAGTTTAAAGATTTTTGTATTATAATCGAGAATAGTCTCAAAGTCCAAATTTTTAGACGGCTGTCTGACAATGTTCTGCCCAAAAACACCGTCATCGTCAAAAACAACATCCGGCAGAGATACGGCAAAATCATAAATTTTGGTTTTGGGATATACATGACATTCCCCTACCTTAAAGATATGTCCGCCCGGACCTTTGTATTTAAATAAATTTTGGACAAAGACAAGGCTTTCTTTAAGATCTTTTTCCGTATCACCCGGATACCCGGAAATCATGAAAATTATCATCGGAATTTCATTTCGGGCGGCTTCTTTAAAAATAGCGATGGTATTTGCAATATATTTTTTATAATGAGATTTGTCCTTAACCTTATTCATGCGTCTCAAGGTGCTGTAACTGGCCGACTCAAAGCCAAGGGCGATAATGCCGCACACATCTGCAATGCCGGAGATAATGGAAGGATCGAGCACATCGCAACGACTTTCAAAATTAACTTTCATCCCCAATGACCTCAGTAATGGAAACAGATCAAAAGATTTAAATAGAGCATCACTGACCAGCAGGGTGTGGGCATTGATCTTATCCGTCAAATTTTTCAGGTCGTTATAAATTATTTCAGACGGCACTTTTCTTCTGTGGGGTCGTATAAATTCTTCCATACAAAAATTACACCCATAGGCACAGCCCCTGCTGAAGGCATATGGCAAAATATCGTACTTCCTGGGATGCATTAATAAATCAAGGTTAAGAAGCGCTTTTTTAGAGAGATCAAACCGCTTTCCTCTCCGTGTTAAATATGTTTGACCGTCTTTTTTCCACGCAATGTTGGGAATATTCTCGTTGATCGGATTTTTCCCCATATGCAAAAGTTCAACGATCTTAAGTGAAGCCTCTTCGCCTTCACCCAACACAATCAAATCTACTGCCGTGGTTATGGATAAAATCTCTTCATAGTAAATGGTCGGGAAATACCCCCCTAAAAAGATAAAAATATCAGGATCCAAGCTTTTGATAAGATTACAAATATCAATGACTTCTTCTGCCTGGGAAATTGCCGTGCATGATATACCGACCCCCTTTGGTTTTATTTTAGCCAGGTCTTTAAAGAATTCCCGGGATATCTGTTCTTTTCCTTCTTTGTTAAGAGGCAATCCATAGTCCATGGCTACGGAAATAACTTTGATTTCTATGTCCGGTCTGTTAATCTTTATAAAACTCGTGATTTCCAGAATAGGTAACGGATAAGCAGGAACATACATCCCTGTATTTTTTGAAATCGGTTCAATAAATAAGAACATTGTAAAATCCTATAGTATGAGACCTTTGCAAAACGCCCCCTTTTGCCCAATTCCGGCGTCAGACTCAAACAAGGGAAGGTTCAAGCACAGGAATCGATGCCGGTGTTTCTGCTGTCACGTCAGAGGGTGCAAACATATCCAATTTCGGATATTTTTTCCATTGATACCATTCTTCAGGAAATTTGTATATATAATGTTCCATAAATTTTAGCACTATCTCCCCGATGGACATATCCATGGATTGCTGATACAGTTTTGTCATTTCTTCCCAAGAAGATGTTATAAATTTATATCTTTGCCAGGAATCTCTGTGCATCGCTCCAAAAACAATAGCGGCTTTACATCTTTTCGATAGAATATTTATTGTTTTGTCCATATGAATATGTTTGCCCAGAAAATCTATTTTTTTATTACGACAGGGCTTCCATTCATCTATCTCGTCACATTGGGTTATCACAACCCGGTTTTCTTTTAGATTGTCAAAAATCGCTTTCATGATATTTGGGGTCTTGTCCGGGTCAATAAATCTGGCTGAAACTTCGCCGGCACGTTGATTTGATATTTCCCGTAACCGGTTTGTTTTAAATTTCACCACAATGGTTACCGGGTAATTATTTAAAGCCAGATAACCCGGAATGAATTCCACCCCCCCGAGATGTCCGGTGATTAAAAGAACACCCTTGCCTTTGCTAAGTGCTTGATTTATAGAGGTTATACCTTGATTTTCTATGTGTGTTCGGAAAAAGGTTTTCCATGTTTCAGTCGTGGAAAAGGCATTAAAAAATTTTTCGTAGTAATGGAATAATACGCCTCGAAAAACGTCTCTTGTAACAGATCTAATTTCAGAGCTACTTTTATGGTCAATGAAAACCGTTTTAACAGCCTTTTTGATTTTCCATTTTTCTTTTCTGTTAAAGAAAAAATATAATTTGCCCAAAATACTCATGTAATAGAGGGTCATTCTCCACCCCAGCATCCTGCACATAAAAATGTTAAATCGACCTTGCAAAAAAGAACTTAAATTAATCTTCATGGTAATGCCTCCTTTGTGTTATTGGAATTTTTCTCCGCCGGGTTAGTTTTAAATTAGGAAATAATTCATAATATCAAGATGAAAATAAAGGCGCGACGCGGAAGCAACTGGTGAATTTAGAGAACTATACTTTATGAAATATTCAGGTTGAACGTATGATGTCTATCAATCCATTTGCTTATGTGTTTTTTCAAAAAACGTGCCACAACCTGCCGAATAGATGGAATCGGGGGTTTGAAAAAGCCGTTATGAGATAAATGTTATATAAGAATTTATTTAAGATCCTTGTTTAGAGCGATGTTACATTAATATGAATAATATGAATATATATAACAAAACAATTAATACTTTTAATAGACGAGGTACAGTCATGGAGAATGAGATAGCAGATATGCACAGAAAAATGTGCATCGTGCACATTTTTCTGTGCATCTTTGTTTTGAACACTCTGTGATTGACGAAGATAAAATTTTATGATGATATATTTTTTAATGATCTTACCACTAAATTAACCATAACATAATAATAACTTAACATAGTCTGTCTCAGGCGGGCTCAGAAACCATGGCATAAAGTTTGCTTGTTTCTCGATTGTTTTAATTTTTCCGTTTCCGAATATTTTTAATCTGGTTCATAGCAAGCTTACAGACTATAGATGAAGAAAGAGCGAATTGGATATGAAAAAAAATCATACGATTCTTGTTGTTGATGATGAAAATGGCGTTCGCCAGTCGTTTAACATGGTCTTAAAGGATGATTATAATGTGCTTCTGGCTGATACAGGTCAGC
The DNA here is from genome assembly GCA_964492995.1 of uncultured Desulfobacteraceae bacterium. Classification (GTDB taxonomy): domain Bacteria; phylum Desulfobacterota; class Desulfobacteria; order Desulfobacterales; family UBA11574; genus S5133MH16. The sequence goes on from CAZBOB010000007.1 coordinate 9,433, forward strand.
GAGCTATTGATATTTTTATAAAAAATAAAGTCGATCTGATTTTGCTCGATATCCTTTTGCCGGATACCGGAGGTCTTAACCTTCTTGAGAAATTCAAGGAAGCAGATCCCAATACAGAAATAATCATGGTAACAGCAGTTAATGAAGTTCAAACGGCGGTAAAGGCAATTAAAATGGGGGCTTATGAATATATCATTAAACCTTTCGTGGTTGATGATGTCTTGACTGTAATCAATCGGGCTATGGAAAAGCGAAGCCTTGTAAAAGAGGTTGCCTATCTGAAGGATGAACTTGAACGGTATTGCCCCTTTGAAAAGATGGTTGGCAAAGATGAAAATATGATAAAAATCTTTGAGTTAATATCGATTGTTTCTCAAAGTGATGGTGCCGTACTGATACAGGGGGAGAGCGGTACCGGTAAGGAACTGGTTGCCAGAGCCATTCATAACCGGGGATCGAGACACAAAGAGCCGTTTGTGGTTATTAATTGTTCCGCCATACCGGCGACCCTGATGGAGAGTAAAATCTTCGGTCACAACAGAGGTGCGTTTACCGGGGCCACCCATACCAGTGTCGGCAAGCTGGAAATTGCAGACAAGGGGACTATTTTTTTGGATGATATCGATTCTCTGGATATCAACATGCAGGCTAAGCTTCTACGAATTATCCAGGAAAAAGAATTTGAAAGACTCGGCAGCACCAAGGTTATCAAGGTTGATGTCAGGTTTGTGGCATCTTCGAATAAAGACCTCAAAAACTTGATTTTACAGGATGAATTTCGTGAAGATCTCTATTATAGGCTGGCCGTTTTTCCCATTGAACTCCCCCCCTTAAGAGAAAAAAAAGGTGATATCCCACTTCTATTGAACCACTTTTTGGAGTTAAATTCCATGAATACCGGGAAACCTCCCAAAATATTTTCCGAAGAAGCAGTTGACATATTAACAGAATATGATTGGCCGGGAAATGTCAGAGAGCTTCAGAACCTGGTAGAAAGATTGTTTGCCATTACAAAAGGTTCTGTGATTCATCTTAAAGATATTTCCATTTTCAACAGTGGTAAAAGGGGAATTAAGGATATGACCCTTAAACAAGCCGTGAGAGCATTTGAGAAAAATTATATTTTCGAGATTCTTGAAAGCGTTGACGGCAACAGAAAAAAAGCGGCAGAACGACTCGGAATACATCGCAACACACTTTTTTCCAAAACAGTCGAATTTGGTTTGAATACGAACAAATAAACATATCTGAAAGAGCCAGTTTCAAAATGTTCAATTTTGTCCAAGGTCAAGGAAGGAGAAAATTTTAACCACAGGAATACCTGGAGTATTTCGAGGATTAAAATTTGAGCCTGACGCAGAGATTGGGCAAAAGGGGGCGTTTTGAAACTGGCTCTGAAATTCTACAAAGGGAACCTCCTCTATTTCACATCTTTTTTTTATTTATCCTTGACATGAATTTGCAAAATGTTTATAGGACCTTTTTTAAATGTGATTTTTCTGAATTTTATCTCCAACTGGAAATGAGTTATCTCCAACTGGAACAGTCGATTAACCGACTAATATTAATAGACAATTTTATTATTATCGACTTGCGATCGACTCAATAGAAACGGAAATTTGGAACGGTCCTGAATATGAGTCTTAATGATTTACTGGCGCGAAGAAAAACCAGGATTATAAAAGACTGGTTTGCCTTAGCAGTTGAAACTTATCCACCCGACACCGCATCATTCCTAAAGAGGCAGAAAGATCCTTTTGCCAACCCTGTTGGAAGAACCGTATCCCTTGGATTGGAAGCATTATTTAATGAACTCCTTAAGGAAATGGATTATGAAATTATAACCTCCTTCCTCGATCCCATTATCAGGATCAGAGCTATTCAGAACTTCTCCCCTGCACAAGCCGTAAGTTTTATCTTTCTTTTAAAAAAGGCCATTAGAGAAAACATAAAAAAGGAGGCTTTGAAAGAGCAGCTTTTCAATGAACTGCTGTTGTTCGAGTCAAAAATCGATCAATTAGTCATGATTGCGTTTAACCTTTATATGGAATGCAAGGAAAAAATTTACGACCTCAAAGCCAATGAGATGAGAAACTCAACTTATAAGGCTTTTAAGAGGGCGGGTTTGGTTAGAGACTGGCCGGTGGATGAACCGGACATTAAACCTAATATTAATGCATAAGGAGGCTTCAAACCATATATAAGTTTTTTGCACAATCATTTGTAAAAAAAGCTGTGTGAAACGATTTTGGATAAACTTTATATGTTGTTATGGGGCCATTGAGTGAGGTAATGGTATAATGAATATTAGTTACATGTACTCCCTCATAGCGGTTATCGTTCTATTTCTGCTTGCCTATGTGGGCGCTATGTTGCCGGGGGGTGAGGTATTTTTTGGTATTATAATACCTTATCTGGCCTTAATTATTTTTATTTTGGGATTTATAAATCGCATTATAGACTGGGCCCGTTCACCGGTTCCTTTTCGCATTCCCACAACCTGCGGTCAGGAAAAATCTTTGCCCTGGATCAAGCCCAACAGCATTGACAACCCCACCACGACCGGCGGCGTTATTATCCGGATGTTTCTGGAGGTCGTTTTTTTCCGGTCATTATTCAGAAATACAAAAATGGTGTTAAAAGAGGGCGATAAGCTTTCCTATGAATGGGAAAAGTGGCTGTGGCTCTTTTCGCTGGCATTTCACTGGACCTTTTTTGTCGTACTATTCAGACATCTTCGATTCTTTACGGAACCGGTGCCGGCTTTAGTGGAATTAGTGGCAAAACTGGACGGTTTTCTCCAGATCGGCCTGCCGGAACTTAGAATTTCAGGCGTGGTCTTGCTGGCCGCTTTAATCTTTTTGTTTTTAAGAAGAATATATATTCCGCAGATGAGATTTATTTCACTGGCTTCAGACTATTTCCCCCTGTTTTTGATTATCGGCATTGCGTTTACCGGAATCTTGATGCGCTATTTTACAAAGGTGGATATCGTGGGTGTTAAAGAGTTTACCATGAGCCTTGCCACCTTCAAACCCCATATTACCGAAGGAATCGGCAGCATTTTTTATGTACATCTATTTTTTGTCAGTGTTCTTTTAGCCTATTTTCCCTTCAGCAAACTCATGCATCTGGGGGGAATTTTTATGAGCCCCACCCGAAATATGGTCAACAACAACCGTTTTAAAAGACATATCAATCCATGGAATTACCCTGTCGAGGTTCACACATATGCAGAGTATGAAGACGAGTTCAGGGAAAAGATGGTCGAAGCAGGATTGCCCGTGGACAAACCGTTAGCGGCGGAGACGCCAGAGGAAGCAAAGGAACCAGAGGAAAAGGAGTAAGTAATGAAAGAACTTCCAAATCCGGATGAATTTTTATCAAAAATAGACCATAAACCTTCCCCCAGGGGATGGATGGATACCCCTGTCGAAATCAGGAGAGGGATCGCATGCTATGCTGCTATGCCTGACAGGCTTGAATATGTAAGTTTTCCCAATCCAAGAAATTGGAGCTGTTTTGATGAAGACTGGCAACTTCCTGAAAACTGGCAGGAAATAATTCACAAAGGCTTCAAGGAGCGGCTCGACAGGTTTCGTTCCGTGAAAGTCTTTATGGACATCTGTGTGCGTTGCGGTGCCTGTGCCGATAAATGTCATTTTTTTATCGGCTCCGGCGATCCTAAAAACATGCCGGTTGTGCGGGCCGAATTGCTTCGTTCGATTTATAGAAACGATTTCACCACCGCCGGTAAGATTCTCGGATTGTTTGGAAAGAAAGTCAAAAAGAGCTACGGCGCCAGAGAACTGACCCTGGAGGTTTTGAAAGAATGGTGGTATTATCTTTTTCAATGTACAGAGTGCCGTCGCTGCTCGGTTTTTTGTCCTTACGGCATTGACACGGCGGAGATTACCATTTTCGGCCGGGAATTACTGAATCTCATCGGCCTGAATATCGACTGGGTTGCAGCCCCGGTAGCATTTTGCCACAGAACAGGAAATCATCTGGGTATTCAGCCCCATGCGTACAAGGATATGCTCGATTTTTTCACCGATGAAATCGAAGAAGTTAGCGGAGTCCGGGTAGCACCCCATTTCATGAAAAAGGGGGCCGATATCCTTTTTATTACCCCGTCCGGTGATGTTTTTGCCGACCCCGGAACCTTCACCTGTATGGGATACATGATGCTGTTTCACTTTTTACAGGAGAAATATGGTCTTGAAATTACCTGGAGCACTTACGCCTCCGAAGGCGGAAACTTCGGTTTTTTTACCTCGCATGAGATGATGAAGCGGCTGAATGCAAAAATGTATGCGGAAGCCAAACGACTGGGCGTGAAATGGATTCTTGGCGGAGAGTGCGGTCACATGTGGCGCGTAGTACATCAGTACATGGATACCATGAACGGTCCGGCCGATTTTCTGGAAGAACCGGTGTCACCCATTACCGGAACCAAATTCGAAAATGCCAAATCCACCAAAATGGTACATATTTGTGAGTTTACCGCCGACCTTATCAAGCACGGAAAGCTTGATCTGGATATTTCCAGAAACGACCATTTGAAGGTCACCTTTCATGACTCATGCAACCCTGCAAGGGGCATGGGACTGCTGGAAGAACCTCGTTATGTCATCAAAAACGTATGTAATCATTTTTATGAAATGCCTGCCAACACCATCCGGGAACAGACGTTTTGTTGCGGCAGCGGGGCGGGTCTCAATGCCGGAGAAAACATGGAGTTGAGGATGCAGGGCGCTCTGCCCAGACTCAATGCGACCAAATATGTCCACGAAAAACACGGCGTGAATATGCTGTCCTGTATCTGCGCCATTGACAGAGCGGCGTTTCCCACGGCGTTGGAGTACTGGCTTCCTGAAGTGGATAACTGCGGTGTTCATGAGCTGGTGTCCAATGCCCTGATTCTGCCCGGAGAGAAAAAGAGAACGGTAGACCTGCGCAATGAACCGTTGCCGGGAATGGAGGATGAAGATGCCGAATAAAAAAAAGATTTATGATAAAGGTGCAGTTATAATAGGTCTTTGCATCTTTGTAATTTTGATAACCTTTCCGTTCTGGTTCAACTTTGGAAATGCCGCTCCGGCGCCAGAAACCAAAATTGCTGACAAAGCCAAAGCCGCCAAAGAGTGTGTCATGCCCAAAGAATACATGAAGATGGAACATATGCAACTTCTTAATGAATGGAGGGATACGGTTGTACGAGACGCCAAAAGGATCTTTGTAAACAGCAGTGGGAAGGAATTTAATATGAGTCTTACCAATACGTGTTTGGATTGTCACGAGGAAAAGGCTGAATTTTGTGACAAGTGCCACAATTATGCTTCGGTAAGCCCTTACTGCTGGGAGTGCCACATCGATCCAAAGGAGACCAAGTGATGAAAAGCAGCAGAAGAAAATTTTTGAAAATAGCCGGAGTTTCAGCGCTCGGTTTAGGGGCCAAGCCGGTACTCGACGTACTGGCCGCGTCCGGTGAACATGAGGCAACATCCAAGCCTGAAATCATAAAAGGCAAAGATGCTTTGATAGCCAAAAGATGGGCCATGGTTGTTGACACCCGTAAAATCGAATCCGAAGAAGACCTCAAGCCCATGATTGAGGCCTGCCATAAAATCCATAATGTTCCTGATTTTGAGAATAAAAATCATGAGATCAAATGGATTTGGCTGGAAGAGTTTAAACATGAATTTCCGACCCAGGAACATGAATTTGTAAATGAAAGGGTCAAGCACTTACCTTTTTTAACACTTTGCAATCATTGTGAAAATCCTGCCTGCGTTCGGGTTTGTCCCACAAAGGCAACATTTAAACGCGAAGACGGAATCGTACTCATGGATTTTCATCGGTGCATCGGCTGCAGATTTTGCATGGCCGCCTGCCCCTATGGATCCAGAAGTTTCAATTTCAGGGATCCGCGCCCCTTTATCAAGGAGACCAACCCCAAATTTCCCACCAGATCAAAAGGGGTTGTTGAGAAATGTAATTTCTGTGCGGAAAGACTGGCGGTCGGGGAAATGCCCGCCTGTGTTGAGGCGTCCAACGGTGCGCTGACCTTCGGCGATCTGGATGATCCTGAATCGGAAGTCAGAAAACTGTTAAAAACCAATTACGCGATTCGTCGTAAACCGGCCCTGGGTGCTGGGCCATCAGTATTTTATATTATATGAGGTGGATATGCTTGAAAAGGCGTTAACAGGAAGTAAGAAATACTATGGATGGATGGCGGCACTACTCGCCGTTATCAGTGTTGGTTTTGTCTGCTATCTGTGGCAGTTTCGTTTCGGCCTGGGAATTACGGGCATGAGCCGGGACGTATCCTGGGGATTTTATATCGCCCAGTTCACGTTCCTTGTCGGTGTGGCTGCATCGGCGGTAATGGTGGTTCTTCCTTACTATTTGCATAACTATAAAGCGTTTGGCAGGATTACCATCTTGGGAGAATTTCTGGCGGTCGCTTCGGTGACTATGTGTATCCTGTTTATTTTCGTGGATCTCGGCCAGCCCATAAGGGTCATGAATGTCCTTTTGCACCCCACACCCAATTCGATTCTTTTCTGGGATATGATCGTGTTAAACGGGTATCTTTTGCTGAACATTGTTATCGCCTGGAAAGTGCTGGAAGCAGAGCGCAACAATGTTGCCCCGGCCGGATGGTTAAAACCTTTTATATATATTTCAATTCCATGGGCTGTCAGCATTCATACGGTAACGGCATATCTTTACTGTGGTCTTCCGGGCAGAGGTTTCTGGCTGACCGCCATTTTGGCGCCCCGTTTTCTTTCTTCAGCGTTTGCGGCGGGTCCGGCACTTTTAATACTGTTATGCATGATTGTCAGAAAATTTACCAAATTTGATCCGGGCAAGGAACAGATCCAGTCCCTTGCCAAAGTCGTGGCATATGCAATCACCGTCAATGTGTTCTTCTTTCTGTGTGAGGTTTTTGTGGTATTTTACAGCCAGATACCGGAACACATGGTCCATCTGAAGTATCTGTTTGTGGGGGTGCACGGAAAGAGTGTTCTGGTGCCCTGGATGTGGGCTTCCATGATACTGATGGTGGTGTCGATTATTCTGCTTGTCAATCCGGTAACCCGCAAAAACGAGACCGTTCTGCCCGTAGCCTGTGTGTGCGTATTTATCGGCACCTGGATAGACAAGGGCCTGGGATTGATATCCGGCGGGTTTGTACCCAACCCTTTGCATCATGTGAATGAATATGTCCCCACAGTACCTGAAGTTCTTATTTCCATCGCGGTATGGGCCATAGGCTTTCTGGTATTGACTGTCCTGTACAAGATCGGCGTAACAATCAAAGAAGAAATTGCAGGATTGGCATAAGCTGTCTTTGACAGTTTTTTAGAGGGGTTCATCCTCAGGGTGAGCCCCCTTTTTTCTTGACATTCCCTCACTATCTATATAAAAGTTATTTGAATATTACGTAATAAGAAATTGCGTTTTTAGTGTAACACCCTCTTTTAAAGTTAACTGTAAAAAAATAAAAAAAGCCAGGAAGGCTGAAATGGATTGAAATCCGTCAAGCATTCCCGGCTTTTTTGTTTACGGATGAAAAAATGCATATATCCGAGGGAGTATTATCCGCACCGGTGCTTGTCACGGGTGCGGCCCTGGCTGTGTCCGGGATCTCAGTGGGTCTGAAAAAAATGGATTATGATAAGATTCCAGAGGCGGCGGTCCTGTCAGCCGCTTTTTTTGTCGCCTCTTTGATCCATGTTCCAATGGGTCCATCCAGTGTCCACCTCATCCTCAATGGTATAAACGGACTCCTGCTGGGCTGGCTCTGTTTTCCTTCAATCCTAATCGCTTTAGCACTTCAGGCAATCCTCTTCCAGTTTGGAGGAATCACTGTGCTTGGCGTTAATACAATAACCATGGCCCTGCCCGGTTTAATCGGTTACTATCTTTTCGGCAGACTTATAAAAGGAAAAAACAGGCTTTTGAGTTTGGCCGCCGCCTTTTCCTGTGGATTTTTCTCTGTTCTCCTTTCGGGCATTCTTGTCGCCGGTGCTTTGTTATTTACAGGGGAGTCATTTATATCAGCGGCCAAACTAATTTTATTGGCTCATCTACCTGTAATGATTATTGAAGGAATCATTACGCTTTTTTGTGTGGCATTTTTGAAGAAGGTAAAACCAGAGATTCTGGGAGGTGTTTATGAAAAAGCGTCATAATACCCGGTTCTCCTTTATTATTCTTTTTTTAACCGCTATCATCCTAATAGGGAGCCATGTTCCTGCCCTGGCCCATAAGGTAATGATTTTTGCCTGGGTTGAGGAAGACACTGTTTTCACTGAAAGTAAGTTTAGTGGAGGGAAAAAGGCCATTAATGCACCGGTTGTAATATTTGATAAAGATGGCAAAAAACTCCTGGAGGGAAAGACCGATAACAAGGGGGAATTTTCTTTTAAAATACCCAAAGTAAGTGACCTGAGGATCGTCCTTAATGCCGCTATGGGCCATAAAGCAGAGTGGACGGTCACGGAATCAGAAATTCGTGAAGCAGGCGCTATTGTGGAGAAAAAAAAAGCTGCTGAGCCCTCCGGGCCAATAGCGGTCGGGTTAAGCAAAAAAGAGGTCCAGAAGATTGTTGAGGATTCTCTGGATAAGAAACTCAGGCCGATTGTCAGGATGATAACCGAATCCAAGAATAAGGGGCCCTCTCTCACTGAAATAATAGGGGGCATTGGGTATATCTTTGGACTCATGGGAATCGCACTATATTTTATAAACAGAGGGAAAAAGCGTTAACGCTTAGAAATCCAAAATGATTGAAGAACCATTTTCTACCGGCAACTCCATTATTCACGGTCTGGACCCAAGGGTTAAAATTATCGTAGTTGCACTTTTTTCTGTGATCGTTGCCATATCAAGCAAGTTTTTAGCATTGCTTCCCGCATTGGCCATATCGCTATTTCTTGTAGCCATTGCCAAACTTCCAATAAAAAAGGTCTTTTACAGATTATTATTAGTCAATGGATTAATCCTTTTCCTCTGGTTTGTTCTTCCGTTTACATACAAAGGCCAGGAATTGTTCGCCATAGGGCCGTTTATCGCAACCAAAGAAGGTATATTGTTTGCGGGTCAAATTACTGTCAAGAGCAATGCTATCCTTTTGTCCATGATTGCTCTTTTGTCCACAACACCGATTTTTTCATTGGGCCATGCCATGGGGCAACTCCATTTCCCAAATAAAATAACACACCTTTTTTTGTTTACTTTCCGCTATATCCATGTAATTTATAAGGAGTATCGCAGGCTGACAAACGCGATGAGGGTGCGTGGTTTTGTACCCCGAACAAATATGCACACCTACAAGAGTTATGCCTATCTTGTGGGAATGCTTCTGGTCAGAAGTTATGACCGGGCGGAAAGAATCCACAAGGCCATGCTTTGCAGAGGATTTAACAAAAGATATCATTCATTAACACAATTTTCCCTCAAAATGGAAGATATCTTTTGTCTGTCACTGATGCTGGCTGTAATTTCAGGATTGGCGGTTTTGCAATGGGTAGTAACAACCTGATCATTAATTTAAGAGGGTTATCCTTTTCATATTCAGCGGATAAACCCGTAATTAATAACCTGAGTTTTCATCTTCATCGAGGTGACCGGATCGGTCTTGTGGGGCCAAACGGTAGCGGCAAGACCACGCTTTTTCATATTATCCTGGGTCTATTAAAACCCTATTCAGGCACCGTCGAACTTTTCGGCAGGCAAGCAAAAGAGGAAAAAGATTTTAGGGAGGCCAGAAAAAGGATAGGACTCCTTTTTCAAGACCCTGATGACCAATTATTCAGTCCCACGGTCCTCGAAGATGTAGCCTTTGGCCCGCTGAATCTGGGAAAATCGCCGGAAGAGGCAAAAGACATTGCCTTGAAGACACTTGATAAGCTCGATCTTTCCGGCTTTGAGGACAGGATAACCTACAAGCTTTCAGGGGGTGAAAAAAGGCTTGTCTCTTTGGCCACGGTTCTTGCCATGGACCCGGAGGTGCTGCTTCTTGACGAACCTACCAATGGACTGGATGAAGAAACAGAAGAAAGAATAACAGATATTTTAAGAAAATTAGACCTATCCTATATTTTTATTTCTCACAATTTTGATTTCCTCTCAAAAACCACGGATAGGATATATGCGATGGCTAAGGGAAAGATTTCCTCTGATGAGGCCATTGCCCCCCACTCTCATATTCATATCCACAAATCCGGCAGGACACCTCATAAGCACAAATCTTGAGTCATTATATAAGGTGTCCTGGCGCAAATACGCCATGACACTGTTGTAAATTGTTTAGTGCCCGAACGAAAACTAGGATTTTTTGTTAAGATCAAGGGCAAATCTGCAGGATAGCAGATTTGGACAGCTATCAAGCTGCCCGCAAGGGCGAGGGGCATGGATGCCCCGAGTCAACACGAAAATTTTAACCACAGGAATACAGGTAGTATTTCGAGGATTAAAATTTGAGTCTGACGCAGATATTGGCAAAAAAGACAGTTTTCGTTCAGGCACGAGTTAAAACTCAACAGCAAGCTGTGTGGTCACTAGATCCCTTTCGTCGTCATTCTCGAATTCTCCATGAAGATATTCGAGAGATAGGGATGTATTCTCAAACAGACCATACGTGACTGCCGCGCCATACTGGTCTTCGGGAAGAAAATCACCGAGGTCGTCGCCGCCTTCATACTTGACGGCAACCTCGAGCCTGTCCGTTGCAGCATACGCAAGTTCGAAATTCCATGTCTCGGGCTGAAATTCCTTTCCGCCGTCAAATGACAATTCTCCGGCTTCAAATTCATCAAGGGCTCCGAGATATTCACACTCAAGGAAGAATTTATCCATAAAAGATATGCTTAAAAATGCGTTAAATCCATCCACATAATCTTTTATCCCCACGTCGGAATCGATTTCGTCCTGAAGGGTGTCGCTATCTCCAATATTGCTGATGTAGGATACCCCGCCGGCAATGCCGAAATTCGAAATGAGTTCCTGGGGAACGGAAAATGAAGCAGCGGCAACATAGCTCTCTATGTGATTATCTTCTCCGGTTTCATCGATGTCCCCGTTAAAGGCACTTACGGAAACGTCCATCCATTCATTCACATATCCCACACTGAGGGCGCTTTCCCTTGTCTCCCCAAGCTCTAACGTTAAAGGATCGCTGATAAAATGGCTTTCAAAATTGCCGAAGGGAACATAGAGCTTGCCCACATTCAGATAAAGGGGCACCACATCCTCTCCATCCAGGGTAATAAACCCTTCATCCACGTCCACGGGCTCGGTTTCGTCCTCTTCCCATAAAAAAAGCACATGCCCTTTGACATGTTTTATAATGTCCACATCAACTCCTAACTCCACCGTGGCGAGGGTAATATCACTCGAGTCACCATTTTTATCCTTAGTCGCAAGATTATCAGAGTCATAATCTTCATAATAAGCTTCGACTTCTATGAGTCCGCTCAGGGTTATTTTATCCGCCCATTTTTCCAGCACACCCTTTTGTCCCATTTTTTCTTCAATTCGACGGATTCTTTCAGGCAGTCCTAGTTTACCTCCGGCACCTCCGTGGAATTTATCTCCTTCTTGGGCCGGTTCTTTTTTAATCTCCTCTTTTTCCTGCCTATCCAGTTTCTCTTCGAGAATTCTGATTTTCTCTTTGAGCGCTTTTAATTCTTGCATGAGTTCGTAGTTGGACATCTCTTGGCAAACGCAAACGCCCGGCATCATTAGAGACACTGTAATAAATGCCATTAAAGTACCAATCAACCACTTATTCATAACTGTTTTCCTCCTTCAATTTTATCATATTTTTGCTTTTAATCTCAATGCAATCTCACTCGGCGAATCCTAAGGACCAAATGAATTTTGAATTCGATTCAAAATCAAAAATTTCAACTAACTTAACATTCGAACTTTGAACCCTGAACCATTGAACCCGTGAACGGTTACTAAAATGCTTACTTTTCCTTCCAGTCATGCAACTTAACCCAGATTACAGCGCCAATTTCTATGTCCTTTTCCTCACCCTCATGCTTCAGTTTTTCATCAGCGGTGTTCAAGGCCGCAAATCCCCACCAGCCGGCCTTTGGCGCTGCATAGGTAAATACTCCGTTTTTATCGGCCTTGATCGTCTGGGTGACCATGTAGTCTGTCGGCGCTTGGGCTTTTCCATCTTCGTTATAGTATTCTACTTCCACCTCGGCATACGGGACCGGGTTTCCGTCAAGTTTGACAATTCCTTGAAAAACATTTCCGGTATAAAGACCGAATGGCTTGGAAAGGGGAACGATCTCGGTTTTCAGCCCGATTTCTTCATCCCAGCCTTCATCGTCACCGAATGCCGTAACCACCGTCTTTGTGTAATGAACAATGTAACAGTCCTCCGCCGGTTCCCAGTAGGGTTTGGGCTCCATGTAGAACATATACACACCCGGCCTTTTTACAGGGTAACTTAATTCCCAGGCCGTATGCCCCATGATCGAAGTCTTTTTTAGATTGCCGAGCAAATTCTGTTTCTTGCCGTTTGCCATGACCCCGAAAGCAACCGGCTTTACCAATTCCATTCCATTCCCTTCAAAGGGGTGAGAAAATGAGAGCGTCACCTTCACATCTTTGTTCTCGCCTTGCATAACCATACTGTCCGAGGGAATCATCATACCGAAATGTGCAGAAGCCTGCCCTGCCAGTATGAAGATCGTTGTAATGATAACCGTAAAAATCATGCCCTTTTTCATGAAAACCTCCTTTACCGCAAAAAAAAAACCATGAACTTATGGCATCTTCATGATACCCATACCTTCATGGTTTTATGTGTTTTTTGATGAAGTAATTTTTAACGCAGCCTTCTGACCGCGAATTTTCCAGGCAGAACTATATTATAAAATAGACAATGTCAATAAATTTTCATGCATGTCCCGCATTTTCCCCTCCTGCCTTGTTTGTCCGGGGTTAACAACCTATTCCGTGCAAACCATTGTGTCATAAAATATCAAAAGCTTCAAGCATGACAAGAAAATATTGCCTGCAGCGTAAACGCATTTGATTTCGGTGCAGCGTAGCGACGGCGTGGAGCGTTCTCCCTATATTGGGATTCAAATGCGTTTGCCCTGATATTGCCTGCAAAGTCACTTGACTTGGGAATAAAAAGTTTTTATGAATTGCAATTTTTGTGAAGAAGCACTATTAGAACAAGCAATAGTTTGGTTCCTTGAAACAAATCGATTTCCATCAAGCCATAATTTATTGAGATGTTATAAAAATAACAAGTTAACACAAAACTTAGGGGCTTCGCCCCAATTGGAATAATGGAATAATGGAGTAATGGAATGATGGTTTTTAAGGAGTTTTTTACAATTAAAATGGTTTATTTCCGCCATTACTCCCAATATTCCAGCATTCCAGCATTCCATTTTTATAACACAAACAGGTTGCCATTGATAAGCCTGTATTTTCAAGAAGTTTTAGAATTTCCGAGACGTTAAGTTAAATGAAACAAAAAATAATAAACCTGATCCGTAACGCTGCAAACTCTTCATATGAAAAAGGTGATATGCCTTCAAAAGTGTTTCCAGAAATTGAAGTTGAAGTACCCAAAATAGAATCGCATGGTGATTTTTCAACAAACATCGCAATGGTTACGGCATCTGTACAGAAGATGCCCCCGCGAAAGATTGCAGAATCGATTTTAAAACATCTCAAAGATCCGGACCATATTTTGGCAAAAACAGAGATTGCCGGTCCCGGCTTTATCAATTTTTTTGTAAACATATGGTCCTGGTATCCTGTGTTAGACAAAATCCATCAAGAAGATATCCGTTATGGCGCTTCGGATATCGGCAATGGTGAAAAAATCCAGGTGGAATTTGTAAGCTCCAATCCAACAGGGCCTTTGCATGTGGGACACGGCCGGGGTGCTGCGGTTGGCGACAGCGTGTCGAATATCTTACGGTTTTGCGGATATGATGTTCAAAAGGAATATTATATCAACGATTCGGGTCGTCAGATACATACGCTGGGCAAATCTGTTTTTCTTCGATATAAGCAGTTGCTGGGAAAAAAGATTCAGTTTTCGCAAGACTGTTATCAGGGCGACTATATTAATGATTTTGCTAAAAAAATATGCGATTACAAGGGAAAAACGCTTCTGGACCAGGATGAAGAAAAGTCGATTTCATACTGTGCGCAGTTTGCGGCAGAACGTATTATTGAACAGATCCGTCAGGATCTTACGAACTTCGGAATCGAGTTTGACAACTGGTTCAGTGAACAGAGCCTTTACGATTCCGGCAAGGTGGGAGTTGTTATAGACGATTTTCGAGATAAGAACATAATATATGAAAAAGATGGTGCGTTATGGTTTAAAACCAAAGATTTTGGAGATGAAAAAGATCGCGTAGTGGTTCGCAAAAACGGCCAGACCACATATTTTGCGTCTGATATCGCATATCACATGGATAAGTTTGAACGAGGGTTTGAACGGGTGATAGATGTCTGGGGTGCTGACCACCACGGATATATTTCACGGGTAACGGGTGCTATCCAAGCGTCGGGTCTTAATAAAAATCGATTCAAGGTCATACTTGTTCAGCTTGTCAATCTCCTGCGTGGTGGTGAGCCTGTTGCCATGTCCACCCGGGCCGGTGAGTTTGTTACCCTAAGTGATGTCATTAAAGAAGTCGGAAAAGATGCCGCAAGATTTATTTTTTTAACCCGCCATTATGAAAGCCCGCTTGATTTTGATCTGGAGCTGGCAAAGAAAAAGACGAACGATAATCCGGTTTTTTACGTTCAATACGTGCATGCTCGAATATCGAGTATTGCCCGCAAGGGACGAGAAAGGGGTTTAGACCATATCACTAAGGACCAAAAGGCCATGGCAATGCTTGAAGAACCCGAGGAAATCAACCTTCTGAAAACCATGGCCCGTTATCCGGATGTTTTAAAAAACAGTGCAAAATTCATGGAACCTCATCGCATAACATTTTATCTGATGGACCTTGCGGCTTGTTTTCATGCCTATTACAATAAGCACAGAGTCCTGTCTGATGAGCCTCTATTGTCCCGGGGCCGGCTCTATATGGTACTGGCGGTTCAAAAAGTCATACGGAATGGATTAACTCTGTTGGGTGTGTCTGCCCCCGAAAGAATGTAATTTTTTCACCGCAGAGCCGCAGAGAACGCAGAGACAAATAATTTTTCCATTGCCGTTGAGAGGACGGCAATGAAAAGGTAATCAATCTGCATTTGGCAGATTTAAGGTGATTATCATAAATATTAATCAACTGAAGGAATAGCCTTGCAGGATTGAGTCTTATTGTTTTCCGCCCTCTCAGCGGAAAACAATAAAAATAAACTCTCAGCGCCCTCAGCGGCTCTGCGGTAAGTTATAAAAAACAATGGGGAAAAAAGAAAAGACTTCGCCTAAAAAAAAGAAGTCCTCAACTCAATGGACTTGCAAAGGGTTGACCCTGTGGATTTGCCTGACCTTTTTTGCATGTGCATGGATGTTTGTCCTGGGGATCTTCGTGGGAAGAGGAACCGTCCCTGTAAGGTTTGATATCGAAAAGCTCGAAAACGAATTGGCCGCTTTAAAGGAAGCAGTTATCAAGAAGGAATTCGGCCGATATAAACTGGATTCACCTTCCGAAGACAACAAGACCCATATGGAGTTTTACGATGCTCTGAAAAATACCGGTGGTGAAGAGACGCTAAAAACGGATATACTCCAAAATAAATCAAAGCCGTTGCCTAAAAAAACCGTTTCTACGCCAAAAAAACCGGTCGTATCCAAAAAAACCGCAACAACCCGAAAAAAGAAAACCGTCACAATTAAAAAATCGGCCAAAGAAAATAAAAATTTTACTATTCAGGTGGCCGCATTAAAAGATTCAAAAATTGCCGATAACCTGGTAGAAAAATTAAAAAAAAGAGGATATCCTGCATATAGGAGCATGGGAAAAATTCCAGGGAAAGGCATCTTCTATAGGATAAGGATAGGGTCTTTCAAAAACAGAGCCGAAGCCGGCAGCACATTCAACCGGTTGAAAAAAGAAAACATAAAAGCAATCATCGTTCAGCGATAGTTTCTTAAAAGAAGTTAGAAGTGAGCTAAGGTGAGCTAAAGTGAGCTAAAGTGTAACATCTCAATAAATTATGGATTCGGGTCAATATGATTATTTCATACACCAGAACTTATTGAGAAGTTACGCTAAAGTGAGCTAAAATTATGGAATTCTGTCATTTTTTTTATAAATATGGAGCAACCTGCCCGCTCGTGCCCCAGGCCGCCTCGCCTTGCTTGGCTGGCGGGCGAGCTTGCAATGGCAGGCGGGAGCAATACCTTAACCCTGGCCCAGACCGATCACCATTACTTTATACTCAAAAAGTTAGGTTTGTAATGATGCCTATGCCAGATCAATATATATGAACGAGTCGCACCAGGGCGGGCTTTAGGCACTTCAAACTTTAGTTCACTTTAGGCACTTGTTCAGCTTAAGGAAATATTATGAAAATTACAAAAGAGGAAGTCCTTCATGTGGCAAACCTTGCCCGTCTTGATGTCGATAAGGTGCTTATAGACAAATTTGCCGAACAAATCGGAACAATATTGGAATATATCGATACATTAAAATCAGTTGACACCCAAGATGTGACGCCGACCTCTCATGCCATTTTTTTGACCAATGCCTTTCGGGAAGATGATGAAAGACAAAGTTTTGACAGTGATTCGGCACTTTCCAATGCCCCTGAAAAAGAGGATGGAAATTTTATCGTTCCAAAGGTGATTAACTCGTAACAAAGAACAACAAGTATGAAACTGTATGAACTTACGATAAAAAAAGCCCACATGCTTTTAAAGAAAAAAGAGATATCTTCGCAGGAACTGACCCGGGCGGTCCTCGATCGTATCGACGCTGTAGAGGAGCACGTGGGTGCATATATCACCTTGGACAGTGAAATGGCCTTGGCCCAGGCAAAAATTGCCGATAAATCAATTTCCCAAGGCAGCATTTTGCCCTTGACCGGTATTCCTCTGGCACTCAAAGATCTTATGTGCACAAAGGGTCTGCGTACTACCTGTGCTTCCAGGATTCTCGAAAATTTCGTACCGCCTTACGATGCTACCGTGGTAAAAAAATTAAAAAAACAAAGTGCTGTAATTGTCGGCAAGTCGAACATGGACGAATTTGCCATGGGTTCATCCAACGAACATTCCGCCATAAAACTTACCCACAACCCCTGGGATCTGACGCGTATCCCCGGCGGTTCAAGCGGAGGCTCCGCAGCGGCAACTGCCGCGGATATGTGTATCGGATCATTGGGGTCGGATACCGGCGGGTCGATCCGCCAACCCGCCTCACACTGCGGTGTTGTGGGGATGAAACCCACATACGGCAGGGTTTCCCGATTCGGCCTGGTCGCATTTGCTTCCTCTTTAGATCAGATCGGTCCGTTGACCAAGGATGTCACCGATTGCGCCATGTTAATGAATGTTATTTCCGGATACGATTCCGCCGATTCCACATCAGTGCCTGAAGATGTGCCGGATTATACCTCTTTTCTTGAGGACGATTTAAAAGGGATGGTCGTCGGCATCCCAAAGGAATACAGTGCCGCCAAAGGTCTGGATCCCGATGTCTCCGATGCGGTTAAACATGCCGTTGAAAAAATTCAAGAAATGGGGGCCGGGTGTGTTGAAGTCTCTCTGCCTCACACGGAACATGCAGTGGCTGCCTATTATGTGATTGCACCTTCAGAAGCAAGTTCCAATCTTGCCCGGTACGACGGGGTTAAGTATGGTTACAGGGACAAGAATAAAAAAAGTCTGATGGAAATGTACAAAAGCACTCGTTCCAGAGGGTTCGGCCCGGAAGTTCAACGGCGTATTATTCTGGGCACATACTCGCTTTCCGCAGGATATTATGATGCATATTATGGCAAGGCATCCCAGGTTCGAACCTTGATCATAGAGGATTTTAAAAAGGCATTTGAAAGCTGTGATGTGATCCTGTCCCCGGTGGCGCCCACCCCGGCCTTTAAGATAGGGGAAAAAGTCGATGATCCGCTGACCATGTATTTATCCGACATCTTTACCCTTTCAGCAAACCTTGCCGGAATACCGGGCATTTCCGTTCCTTGCGGGTTTTCGTCAAAAGGACTTCCCATCGGGCTTCAGATGATGGCAAAACATTTTGAGGAGGAAAAACTGTTTAAAGTGGCCTACAATTTCGAGCAGGCCACCGATTTTCACAAGAAAAAACCAACTTTATAAAAAAATAATTAAAACATATTGATTATCAGTAAAGGAAATTCAGTCATGACGATTCAGCCAAAAGGAGAAGATTTGAGGAAAGCCGTCAAGTGGATCTCTGAAGAACGGAAATACAACCCGGAAAAGAAATTAAAGGCGCTCATCGAGGAGGCATGCTTGAAATTCAACCTGTCGCCCATGAATGCCGATTTTTTACTCCGCAAACTGCTTGAACAAAAGAAGTAGAAGGCCCTATCACGGAAAACATTGTTAATCAAAATTACTTACAATAAAGTCAGGTTAATCAAAAAAGTGCCTAAAGTGATCTAAAGTGCCTAAAGTTAAGGATGTTAGCCATTTTAAATAGACATTATTCATTAATTTTAGCTCACTTTAGCTCACTTTGACTTAGAAAATATAATATTTTATTCGATATCAACAAAAAAAATATCGATATGACTCCAATAAGCGCCTGAAGAAACATGTCCAAAATAAAAATACTTCCTGAGATCCTTTCAAACAAAATCGCTGCGGGCGAAGTTGTCGAGCGTCCGTCTTCCGTTGTCAAGGAGCTTGTGGAGAATGCACTGGATGCAGACAGCACGAGAATTATTATAGAAGTGGAAAAAGGCGGGCGTTCTCTGATCCGGGTCTCCGACAACGGCAGCGGAATGAATCGCGATGACGCCTTACTGGCGCCGGAACGTTACGCAACCAGTAAAATTTACAAGGACGAGGATCTGTTTGCAATCAATACTCTGGGTTTCAGGGGTGAGGCCCTGCCGAGCATCGCCGCTGTTTCCAAGTTTTGTCTGGTAACCAGAAACCAGACCTCCCAAGCAGGAACAGAAGTTGTTGTTGAAGGCGGCACAATAAAAAAGGTTTCCCAAGTTGGAGCTCCCTTAGGAACCATGGTCACTGTCAGGCAGCTTTTCTTTAATATGCCTGCCCGGCGAAAGTTTTTAAAAACTGTAAACACAGAGATGGGGCATATCGCAGATACGGTTTCAAGCATGGCACTGGGACGGCCCGATATTCAGTTCAGGCTGATTCACAACGGCAAAGTTGTTAAAAACTGGTCGGCCACGGCCGATGAAGTAGGCAGGGTTGTGGATGTTCTCGGTAAAGACATCAAAAATAATCTTAACAAAATAGAATTTACGTCCGATTTCCTTACCGTTCAAGGCTGGATCTCTTCTCCCCGGATCACGCGAAGCACATCCCGGGGAATATACCTTTATGTAAACCAGAGGTTTGTCCGTAACCGGGTCATCCAACATGCCCTTTTCCAAGGGTATGGCTCAAGATTGATGAAGGGGCAGTTTCCGGTGGCGGTAGTTTTTATCCATGTTCCCTGCGACCAGTTGGATGTTAATGTTCATCCAACAAAACACGAGGTAAAGTTTGCGCGGCAGAAAAAAATTCATGATGCGGTTACCGGGGTTGTGGCAGAAAGGTTGCGCCTTGCGGATCAACCGGAATGGCGCCCAAAAAGGTTTCCGGAACCGGATCCCATGGATATTAAATCCCGCATCTCCGAATCCGTGACTCATTTCAGCATCCCGAAAAAAGAAATCCCAACCCGGTATCCCCGCACAAGCGGGATCTCCGCTTCACTCCGACCCGCAACCCGCACCCAGCATCCGGCATCCAGTATCCCCGCGGAAGCGGGATCTCCGCTTCACTCCGACCAGCAACCCGCATCCCCGTTGAAGCAGGATCTTGGCTTCACGCCGACCTCCAGTCAGACGGAGCTGTGGGAAAGAAAACGGTTCGGTGATTTAAAGGTGATCGGTCAGTTCTATGATACGTATATTCTCTGCGAGTCTTCGGACCGTATTGTATTGATCGACCAGCACGCGGCTCATGAACGGATCCTTTTTGAGCAGCTTAAAAACCGATCACTCGCTTCAAAAAAGTCGGCCCAGAAACTTCTTATCCCTGAAACCATTGACCTTGGATACCGGGAAGCAAAAATTCTTGAAGGACTGATACCGGATCTAAATGAACTGGGGCTGGAAATGGAGCCCTTTGGCGGAAATACGTTTGTGGTAAAATCGGTCCCGGCTCTGCTTGAAAACAAAGAGGTTAAACCACTGGTTATCGAAATTGTCGAAAAGATGGCACAAATAGGCTTTTCACCCGGCCTGGAAAAGGCCATGGACCAGTGCCTGATACTCATGGCCTGCCACGGGGCCATCCGGGCCAACCAGAAGCTTTCGGACGAGCAGATCAAGGGGCTTTTAGACCAGCTCGATCAATGCGATCAGCCCTCCAACTGTCCGCACGGACGGCCCACCTGGATCAGCTGGAGCATAAAGGATCTCGAAAAATCGTTCAAAAGAATTGTCTGAAAAAGAAAAAGTAACATCTAAATAAATTATGGATTCGGGTCAATATGATTATTTAATACACCAGAACTTATTGAGAAGTTACAAGAAAAACAGGTAAACTTTCGATAAGACGTCTACCCTAATTTAGAAAAACTTATACTGAACGCTCATTCCAGTACCAACAATGTTTTTTTCGAGCTTAATGCCATCTGATCTTGTATCTGAATCATAAATCGTTGTCATCAGGGCAAAGTTTAGCGTCAGATTTTCCATGGCTTTCCATGCTATCCCGCCACAAAACGTGTTGGCATCCAGTTCCGGGGCCTCAGGCAGCATATGATCGGCATCTATACCGGTATTCGTGAGCATGTACCCCAAACTGGCTTTAAGTTTGGGGTTGAAGGCATATTCAACTGAAATGGCCAGATCATAGCTGCCGCCTTCATCATCCAGTCGGCCTTCCCAATCGGCTGACTCTTCCAGGTAGTAGGTATAGCTCAAATCCACCTTGAATTTAGGATTTACTTTATAAGAAACCCCAATGCCCAGCAGACCGGGCAGGTCTTCACGATACTTTGAGCCATCGGCATATCCTATAGCCGGTGTTATCCCAAGATTATCTACATCTACGTCGGTCCTGAAATCGAGTTTGGTCGCGGTTTCAAACCGGAAACCTATATTAAGCACCTCTGTCGGTGAAATATTTACTCCCAAAAAGCCGCCCCATCCATTCGCGGTTTGCTCTATATCAACATTAGCAGTAACGTCATCATTAATGCCGGGTATGGTACCCAGAGGGCTGTTTGCTGCACTAAATGTGACCGTGCCCTTAAATTTTTTATATGCGTCGATATAGCGTAGACCAGCCGATACTGAGATCATGTCGTTGACGGCATAAGAGCCGCCAAAGGTAAATCCATAGTACCAGCTGTCGGCTTCAAGTCTTTGATTCGTGAGGTCGGTATAATACACCAAAGAAGGATCAGGAATACCCAATCCCGCCAGTATTGGTGCAGCAGCATCCAACGTGTTGTTGGCATTTGCTATTAAGCCGGTGCCCAGTTCATAAGTTCTTTGGTTTCCGTCTTTATAATCCACGTCTCCGCCGCCGGCAGGTATGGTAAAAGCAAAAAAGCCGGCCCACTTGTCCTGCTTGTAAACCGCAAACAGGCCGGGGACAATCGAAGGCTCATCAGAGTCTTTGTTGACTCCCATAATTTTATTGTTATAGTCCTTGGGAGCATAAAATATACCAAGGTTTCCGTAAACGCCGTTTTCCAATTTCATGACGCCGGCCGGGTTAAAGACCACCACATCCGCAGCATCAGTGGCTGCGTTTCGGCTAAAGGTTCTAAGATATTCTGCACTAAAATTTTGCTTATTGATGATACCTCCGGCCATAAGAGGTGAAGAAAGGGAAACCATCAGACCTGCAACACACAGAGAAACCAAAAGCTTTTTCATAGAATATCCTCCTAAAAACAATTTTAAAAATAACCTTGCCAAAAAATTCGGATAACTGTGGAAAATTCCTTTTGAAGCCTTCCTTTTGAAAGAGAAAGGCGGAGAGGGGAGTGTTAAGTTAATAGTATATTTTTTTTAAGTTCGGCCAGCCCGTGTTGTGTAACATCATGAAACGATTTTATAATCTTATAAGCTGAATCCCCTTTAGAAAATAATGATCTAAAAGTCAAACACAATTTACCGAAAACCCGGTCTTCTTTGAAAGCATGAAAACTTTTTGGGATGGAGAAAATGTTCAAGCGAGTTCGCTTCATTGTTACACGATATCTTTATTCGCAGGCACATCATATATGCTAACCTGGTTTAATAAAATACAATATATTCAAATTCAATACTGATGATCTCGTAAAAATTCATTTTTTAAATTATTACGAAAGTTAAAAAAAAACTTCTCAATAAATTATGGAGCCGGGTCAATATGATTATTTAATACACCAGAACTTATTGAGAAGTTATACTTCCCATATGTTGAATTTGTTTTGCTGATACCGGAAAGTCGGATTTATCATTGACAAAGGTATATCATGGGACTATTCTGCAATGTCCTTTTATAAATGCTTATAACATTACACAAGCAGAGGAGGGAAAAATCATGAAAAAATGTTCTATTGGTTTAATGGCTATCGCTTTGATCACCTTCTGTTTTCACAGCCCGGCGTTGGCCGGCGATACCAAACCCGTCAACCTTTCACTGTTTGACCCTGTCCAGATCTTTGATGCTGACACCTCCATCAAAGGGTTCCGTTTGAACCTGATCTATGGTGTTAACCAGGATATGACGGGTCTTGACATCGGTCTCGGCAACCGTGCCAAAGGCAACATGAGCGGGGTCCAGATAGGCCTGGCAAATATTGTGGGCAGCGATTTCAAAGGATGGCAAACCAGCCTGGCAAACGTGGTCTGTGGCTCTGGCGTCGGTCTCCAGATCGGAGTCTATAATTATGGAGAATCATTTCGTGGAATGCAGGTGGCTGCCGTCAATCACACGAAGAAGTTCAGCGGTCTGGCCATCGGCGCGGTCAACTATACGGAAGTTCTTAATGGTCTCCAGATCGGCGTGCTCAATTTCAACTGGCGAGGAGAACCCCTTAAGTTCTTCCCTATTTTTAATTTCTCTTTCTAGATTCTCCTCTGAGAAAAAGAGCTGAATCAGTCATATTTGTGATGCAGAGTTACGGTAATCTTTGAGCCTGTTGATTAATGAAGATTTTCGTTCAAGATCAAGGCATGCGAAAAAAATGACCATCCCAGTACGATCTGCCGGACCTACGGGACAGGCAGGCATATATTTGATATTCCGGGGATTATTTTTTGAGCATAACGCAGAGATTGTGCGAAAAGACCATTAATCAACGGACTCATCCATGTAACTCTGTATCTCTCTGGTTATCCTTTTAGCCTTTTTATCCCTGCGGCATAATCAGAAATGGAAATTTTTATCCTGCAAATGAAGGAGAATTCCATGCAACAAGTTGCCACCCCACCGGAAGATGAAACATCAAAAACGCTTCAAATCATCGAAAACAAAGAACACGACCCCAACCATTTGGTAAAAATTCTTCAGGAAATACAAGCAGAGCTTGGTTATGTGCCGGAAACCGCTCAGAGACTCATTGCCCAAAAAACCAATACGCCGGCAAGTCAAATCTACGGCATATTGAGTTTCTATAATTTCTTCCGACTGTTTCCTCCGGGCAGGCACCGGGTAAGTGTATGCCTGGGGACAGCCTGTTACGTCAAAGGATCTAAAAACATTTTGAATAAGATAAAAGAGAAATATAAACTCCTACCGGGTCAGACCACGGAGGACAGAAAATTTTCTCTTGATACGGTAAGATGTCTGGGTTGCTGTGCACTGGCACCGGTTATGGCTGTTGATAGCAATATCTATGCACGAAATAATCCTAATAAGGTGTTAGAAATACTGAAAAAGTATACATAACGGGGTATCACTATGAATATCCAAAATCTAAAAGAAATTAGGGATCAATACCGACCCAAAATAGAAAGTCGCCAGGATCCTCGTCCTCTTGAAAAGGGGGATCAAAGAATAATTAATATTATGATTTGCAGGGGAAGCGGCTGTATTGCTTCGGCAGGAGAAACAAGTCCTTATGATGCGTTTGCGAATGCTATTGAAAAATATGACCTCAAAGAAAAAGCAGAACTGGTCCGTACAGGGTGCCATGGGCTTTGTGAAAAAGGACCTATTGTTGTTATTCAGCCGGGAGCAACCCTTTATACTCATGTCCAGGCAAGTGATGTAGAAGAAATAGTACAACAGCACATAATCAATAAGGAATTTGTCGAACGGCTTTTATTTTACGATCCTGTCAAAGAAAAACACATCTCTTCAATAAATAACATAGATTTTTATACAAAACAAACCCGCAGAATTCTGTCTAATAACGGCCTGATTGATCCCATGCAGATTGAAGAATATATTGCAAATGACGGCTATTTTGCATTGGCAAAGACACTTGAAATGGAGAAAACAGAAGTCATCGAAGAAGTTAAAAAATCGGGTCTCAGGGGAAGAGGCGGAGCGGGCTTTCCAACAGGAGTAAAATGGGAATTTGCCTATAACGCTAAAGGTGATCAAAAATACATGGTCTGTAATGCTGACGAGGGTGACCCCGGAGCATATATGAACCGGTCAGAATTAGAAGGCAATCCCCATGCTGTTTTGGAAGGAATGGCAATTGGAGCCTATGCCATTGGAGCGACAAAAGGTTACATTTATGTCAGGGCTGAATATCCCCTGGCTGTTGAAACTCTGGAAACCGCTATTGAACAGGCAAGAAATTATGGGCTCCTTGGGAAAAACATCATGGGAACTTCTTTTGATTTTGACATAGAACTTTTCTTGGGTTCCGGCGCTTTTGTCTGCGGTGAGGAAACAGCGTTGCTTGCATCTATTGAGCAAAAAAGAGGCAACCCCAGGCCGAGACCCCCATTTCCTGCAATAGAAGGGCTCTTTGGCAAGCCCACCGTCATAAACAACGTGGGAACATTGGCGAACCTGCCCCTTATTTTACAAAAGGGCGCTGACTGGTGGAGCGAAATCGGCACTGAATCAACCAAGGGCACAAAGGTGTTTTCATTAACCGGAAACATTAATAACAGTGGATTAATTGAAGTGGCGATGGGCACGAGCTTGGGTGAAATCATTTTTGACATTGGCGGAGGAATTCCAAACGGCAAAAAATTTAAAGCCGCTCAGCTGGGAGGGCCCTCCGGCGGATGCGTTCCTGCCAAGTATTTAAATCTGCCTATAGATTACGAATCTCTGCAGGGCATCGGCTGCATCATGGGATCCGGAGCATTGGTGGTTCTGGATGAAGATGCATGTATGGTGGATACGGCAAGATTCTTTCTGGAATTTGATGCAGACGAATCCTGCGGACAGTGCGTCCCCTGCCGGCGGGGCCTTCCGTTAATGACCCACATCCTGGAAAAAATCACAGAGGGAAACGGTGAAATCAAAGATTTGGAGACACTAAAAGACATCGCAACATGCATGCAAAAAACGTCTCTTTGCGCTCTGGGTCAGACCGCAGCCAGCCCTACTCTCAGCACAATTCGCCATTTCAGGGAAGAATATGAAGCCCACATCATTGAAAAAAGATGTCCGGCCGGAGTGTGTGCCGCTCTGTTCAAGACCACATGCCGGAATGCCTGTCCCATAAACCAGGATATTCCTACTTATATGACGCTTGCAAGAGAAGGCAAGCTTGAGGAAGCCTACAAGGTCATCAAGCAAACCAACCCCCTGCCTCTGGTTCTCGGAAGAGTCTGCCACCATCCTTGCGAAGAGAAATGCGACCGGCGAAAGCTCGATGAACCCTTGGCCATTCGAGAGGTCAAAAGATTGGTCGCAGACTACGCCTATGAAAACAACATTGAGTACCAACCGCCCAAACGAGCACAAAGAAAAGAGAAAATAGCCATTGTGGGTTCGGGTCCCGCAGGACTTGCGGCTGCTTACGATCTCAGTATAGAAGGCTTCGGGGTTACGGTCTTTGAAGCCCTCCCGGTTGCGGGAGGAATGCTCGCGGTGGGGATCCCGGAATACCGGTTGCCCAAAAAATTACTTGAGCATGATATCGAACAAATAAGAAAAATGGGTGTCGAAATCAGGCTAAACACCCGGATCGATAACATCGACGATCTATTTGCCAGGGACTACAAGGCCATATTCTTGGCCATGGGCGCTCATGGCGAAAGAAGGATGAACATCCCGGGAGAAAAACTCGGAGGTGTGTTCTGGGGCACAGAATTTCTGAAAGATCTTAACTCGGGCCAAAGCGTTGATCTCGGAAAAAAGGTCATCGTGGTGGGCGGAGGCAACAGCGCGTTCGATTGTGCCCGTGTGGCCAGACGCATGGGAGCGGAAGTAACGATCCTCTATCGCAGAGAAAAACACGATATGCCGGCCATCCCGGAAGATATCGAGGCCGCTGAGAAGGAAGGGGTACACATAGACTGTCTCAGCATTCCTGTAGAAATTATCGGAAACGGACGTGTGGAGAAGATCAGATGCCGGCGTATGGAGCTTGAGGAATTCGACGCAAGCTGCAGGAGGATACCTTGTGATCTTAAGGATTCCGAATACATTATCCAAGCGGACAGCCTCATCGAGTCCATCGGACAATTTCCGGAAACCGAATTTTTGAGTGTTCGAACAACACGAGGCGGAAAGCTTGACGTGGATTCCCTGAGTTTGGCCACGGACAGGGAAGGGGTTTTTGGTGGCGGGGATGCCGTCACCGGGCCGCTGACCGTAGTGGACGCCATGGCCCACGGTCAAAGAGCGGCCTGCTCCATCAGACGTTATCTGGATGGTGAATCCCTGCAAGCGATTCCAACCCGGGTCGATCCGGAAAAGTACCATGTTCCCTTTGCACCCGAGGAAGAAGAATATGAAGAAAAACCCAGAGTGCGGTTAAAAGAAGCAGACGTGAGCGTGAGGACCAGCACTTTTGAGGAAACCCTTAAAACCTACTCAAAAGAAGAAGCCATGGAAGAGGCGGGACGATGTCTCCGCTGTGACGCAGGGAGGTAAATGAGATGGTTTATGTCAATATCAACGGCAAGGATTTTGAAGCTGCGGAAGGTTCCAATTTGCTGGATGTCTGTGAAAATAACGGCATCCATATACCGCATTTGTGTCACAAAAAGGGTCTGAGCCCTGTCGGGGTTTGCCGTCTCTGTCTCGTGAAAGTCTCAGGAATGCGAGGTCTGGTTCCGGCCTGTAGTACAACGGTCGCGACAGGAATGCAAGTAATTACGCACGATGAGGAGATCAACGACCTCCGGCGCTTGAACCTGGAAATGCTTTTATCCGAGCACGAGCACAACTGTCTTACCTGTGAAAGCAACGGGAGATGCGAACTGCAAAATTTGGTTTACGAGTTCGGGATCGACCAGGTACGTTTCCCCATCAATAAAGAAATAAAGCCTTTGGACGATTCAAGCGAGGTTATTGTCAGAGATCCAAACAAATGCATCCTCTGTGGCAGATGCGTTCGTGCCTGTCGGGAAATTGCCTGCAAAAATATTTTGGGATTTACCGATCGCGGTCCGGCACTGGCTCTGGGCGCCGGGCTTAACGAACCTCTGGGCTTTACGGAGTGTGCTTCCTGTGGGGCTTGTTTGCAGGCCTGTCCCACAGGAGCACTGACTGAAAAACATGCTCGCTTTCAGGGGAGAAACTGGGAGTTTAATAAGGTCCGAACAACCTGTCCCCACTGCGGCGGAGGGTGTCAGATGGAGCTGTGGACCAAAGACAAAAAGGTTGTCAAGGTCTACGGGGTGGAGGAAGAAAACACCGAAAACAAAGGAAACCTTTGCGTCAAGGGAAGATTCGGTCTCGATTTCGTTCAAAGTCCGGAGCGTTTGAAAAAACCGCTGATCAAGAAAAACGGAAAATTTGAAGAAGCGGAATGGGACGAGGCGCTGAATCTCGTGGCAAACAAATTTCAGGAAATAAAAAATACCCACGGCCCCGATACCCTGGCAGGGATCGCTTCTTCAAAATCAACAAACGAAGAATGCTACCTTTTCCAAAAATTCATACGCACCTGTTTTGGCACGAACAATATCGATTTCTGTACCCGTCTCTGCCATACGCCCAGTGCAGTGGCACTCACCCGGGCTTTCGGAGGCGGGGCCATGACAAATTCAATGGGTCTGCTCGAGCACGCCGACGTTCTGCTGGTTGCCGGTTTGAACCTTACGGAAATGTATCCCGTTTTTGCCAGCGCCATGAAAAAACTGGTGCTTTCCGGTAATCTCAAGCTCATTATCATTGACCCGCGAAGAACAGAAACCGCGGAATATGCAGATATCTGGCTCAGCCCCCGCATTGGCACAGATATTGTCTGGATAAACGGCATGCTCCATGTAATACTCAATGAAGGTCTCTACGATGGTGAATTCATAGAGAACAGAACCCAAGGATTCGAGAACTTAAAAGAGATCGTCTCTAAATATACCCCGGCCAGGGTGGAGGAGATCTCAGGAATTCCCGAGGCTAAAATCATAGAGGCGGCACGGCTCTATGGAAAAGCCAGCAGGGGCTCTATCCTCTATGGCATGGGGGTGACTCAGCACATACACGGGACGGACAACGTCGGGGGGCTCTGCAACCTGGCGCTTTCCACCGGTAACATCGGAAAATCAGGAACCGGCCTGAACACCATCGCAAAACAAAACAACGGTCAGGGCGCCGGCGACATGGGGTGTTTGCCCCCTATCTATCCTGGCGGTCAACCGGTCTCGAATCCGGCGGTTCAGGAGAAATTTGAGAAGGCGTGGGGGGTAAATCTCTCACCAAAACCGGGAATTACCGAGGCAAACATGCTCCTTGACGAAAATACTATCAAAGGACTCTACGTTATGGGCGGAAACCCCATGCGGAGCGGCCCCAATATTTCCCGCATTCAAAATGTCCTGGAAAATCTGGATTTTATGGTGGTTCAAGATATGTTTTTGACTGAAACAGCCAAGATCGCCCATGTGGTTCTCCCGGCCTGTTCTTTTGCCGAAAAAGATGGAACGTTCACCAATACGGCCCGTTTCATCCAAAGAGTGCGCAAGGCCTTCGACCCTATAGGGGAGAGCAAACCCGATTGGAAGATTATCTGTGATCTGAGCCAAAAAATGGGCTACGCGATGTCCTATGGGCATCCCAAAGATATTATGAATGAAATCGCTTCACTGACACCACCTTACGCAGGGATTTCGTACCGCCGGTTGGGAAAAGGAGGCCTTCGCTGGCCGTGTCCTCAAAAAGACCATCCCGGAACCCGTTATCTTTGGGCCGAAACGTTCAACACTCCAAGCGGTAAAGGCATGTTTTCTCCGGCAGATTACCAGCCCCCCGCCGAATCGCCGGACAAAGAGTATCCTTTTATCTTAACAACGGGAAAAGATCTTTACCATCTCCATACGGGTTCCTATACGCGTAACTCTGTAGCGCTTTTCAATCTGTCCCCTGAAGACGTGCTGGAAATCCATCCATCAGACGCAGATCGAGTCCAAGTCAAAGACGGAGAAGAAATCTACGTCCGTTCTCGAAGGGGTTCCATCAAGATCAATACCAGGGTGACCGATCGGGTCCCGGAGGGAACGGTTTTCACAACCCTCCATTCCGAAAATATAGCGGTCAACGCGCTGACCATCGATTGTCTCGACCCCATGGCCAAGACCCCTGAGCTCAAACTTTGTGCGGTAAAATTGGAAAAGCCGGCCTAAAGTTCAAAAGATGAACGTCCAACATCGAATATTGAATTAAAAAAACGATCTTGAACAGCGAATGGTGATTTTAGAAGGTACCAATAATTTGAAAAAGCTTGAGCTACTAAATGATATTTTAGAGGAACCAGAAGAATTAATTAAGATTTTAGTTGCGACTATCAAAACGGCTAAAAAGAAAAAGAAATAGTTATTCAAGGTTCGACATCAGATTTTTAAAAACAAATGAAATTAAATTGCGGAGCAGAGCGACATCATTATTCGACGTTCGACGTTCAATGTTCGATGTTGGACGTTCATCTTTTTATATGTTCGATGTTCATTTTTTACAAAGGAGATCTTTTAATATTTCGTTTACAATTTTTGGATTGGCCTTGCCTTTTGTCTCTTTCATGACCTGGCCAACAAAAAAGCCAAAAAGCTTTGTTTTGCCGTTTTGGTAGTCTTCCACTTCCTTTGAACACTCTTCAAGGACCTTTGCTACAACCGCTTTGATGGCGGACTCGTCCGTAACCTGTACCAGCCCCTTTTCTTTTACGATTTCTTTGGGCGCTCTGCCGGTTTGAGCCATTTCATCAAATACGGTCTTTGCAATTTTGCCGCTGATAATATTATCGTCAATCAGTTTAAGAAGTTCGGCAAGATTGCCGGGGGAAATCGGCGACTCGGTAATTTGCTTGCCCCGGGCGTTTAAAAGGCCCAGCAATGATCCCATAATCCAATTGCTAACCTGCTTGGGATTGGAAAATTGTGTAACGCATTCCTCAAAGTAGTCTGCAAGCTCGTGGCTCGATGTCAGAAAGCCGGAATCATATGAAGAAAGACGGTATTCATCCATAAAGCGCTTCTTTTTTTCATCAGGAAGTTCGGGAAGTCTTTTTCTGACCGAATCGATCCAGTCATCGTCAATAACCAGCGGCAGAAGGTCGGGGTCCGGAAAGTAACGGTAGTCATGGGCCTCCTCCTTACCCCGCATGGATATGGATTTGTTTTTAACTGGGTTCCACAACCGGGTCTCCTGAATGACCTGGCCGTGGTCTTCTAAAATTTCTTTTTGCCGGTTGATCTCAAAACAAAGCGCACTTTCAACATGCTTGAAAGAGTTTAAGTTTTTTATTTCCGTTCGGGTCCCCAGGGTCTCAGATCCTTTTGGCCGTATGGATATATTGGCGTCACAACGGAAACTTCCTTCTTCCATGTTGCCGTCACTGATTCCGAGATAGCGGACAATGGATCTTAAATGCCGAAGATAAGCCCCGGCTTCTTCAGGAGTCTGTATATCCGGTTCACTCACGATTTCGATCAGAGGTACACCGGTACGGTTGAAATCGACCTTGCTCAGCGGGCGGTCAGGATCATGGGACAGCTTGCCCGCGTCTTCTTCCATGTGTATCCGGGTAATACCAATCCTTTTTGGGTGGCCGTTTATTTCTATCTCAATAAATCCATTTTCGGCAATCGGCAGTTCATACTGGGAAATCTGGTATCCCTTGGGGAGGTCGGGATAGAAATAGTTTTTGCGGGCAAATCTACTCTCCCGATTGATTATACAGTTTGTTGCGACAGCCATTCGCAGGGCGTATTCAACCACCTTTTTATTAAGCACCGGCAGCACACCGGGCATACCCAGGCAAACCGGGCAGGTGTGGGTATTGGGCGGCGCCCCGAATGATGTTGAGCAGTTGCAGAAAATCTTTGTTTTCGTCTTGAGTTGAGCGTGAACTTCAAGCCCGATTACAGATTCATATGTCATTTTTAATCCTTGCGTTTTGACGGTTTCTTTGATGGTCTGTGGCAACACATTCGCTAAACACAAAATTTTGAACCAAAGCAAAAAATTAGTCAAGCCATATTTAAAACCTGACTGTAAACCTTTCTCTGTAAAAAATGTGTTGACAATAAAACGATTTGATATTACATAAATACCATAAAAATCATCAGTATTATATGTATAGTATGGGAGGTGGCCATGGCACTTGTAAAAAAAACTATCGAGCTTGATCAGGCACAAATCAATCGCATCAAAATCGCATTAAATGCCAAATCAGAAAAAGAAGCCATCAATACCGTTCTTAAACAATTTGATACGGATATTCAGTTGGCTGAAGTAACTCTGGCAGATGCCGGAAGTTTTGATTTTGAGGAGGCCTAAAACGTGCAAGAAAAAGTTGTTTTCGATACCAATATCTATATCGGCATATTCAATCATGGTCTTTATCAGCATGAAATCAGCGGGTTAAATAAGGTGATGTATATGGTTCATCCCGTGCTTCATGAATTATGGATAGGCGCAAAGGGAAATGCCGAAATAAAGCATCTGATTCGCCTTGGTAGCACATTTGTTAAATTAGGTCGCCTAATACAACCTGACCCATCTACTCAAATTTTAATCGGCCGTGTATGCCATAAACTTCGTTTTTCCGGAAAACTGGATCCGAAAAATCCGAGAGATTACAACGACGTTTGCATTGCTCTATTGGCCCGTCAAATCGGAGCCACGGTAATCACCCGAAATGTTGACGACTTTAAAAGAATTAATGAAGCGATTGATTTTAATTTTAGAGATGCAAGTTAGCGGCTTCGCCCCAATTGGAATGGTGGAATGCTGGAATATTGGAATATTGCTGTTAAAAGGAAGTTATTCATTTATTTAATTCAGTATCAAGAGGTGTTCTGCAAGAACTTGGTTTCCCATTTTCCCAACACCCATAATTCCAGCATTCCATTGTTCCATTATTCCTTTTTGAGCAAAGCGAACGAAGTTAAAATGATAATATTATCTGTGTATACCTGCCCGCTTGTGTCTCAGGCTTTCTCGCCTTGCCTCTCTGCAATGCTCTCGCTTGCAAAGATGACCGGATGGACTGGTAGGTGTCTCGCATGGCAGGCGGGTCTGCGGAAATCTGCGTCCTATTTAATGATAGAGGAATATAATGAGATTTTTCCTATGTGTGCTCGGAATGGTGATGGTCGTGGAAGGTCTTCCATATTTTGCATCTCCGGCAAAGATGAAACTTGTTTTAGAGAAAGTCCTTGAAATGCCGGATAAGGCTCTGCAAAAATTTGGTCTTGTGCTTATGATTGCGGGAGTTCTCCTGGTATATCTGGGGAAAAGATAGCCATCATGTTTTTATTGAATGATTACAATTATGATCTGCCCGACGACCTCATCGCTCAAAAACCGGCAGATCAACGGGACCGTTCAAAACTTCTATTTCTGCACAAGGAAACCGGCAGACTGTCCCACCATAAGTTTTATGAAATTTATGATCTCCTTTTGCCAACGGATTTACTGGTTTTAAACAACACCCAAGTGATTCCGGCACGACTTTTCGGGAAAAAGGATACCGGGGGCAAGGCGGAAGTTTTTATCCTTGATTACCCCGGCGTTCGTGAAAACCCTGCGTGCAACGAACTTGTCTTAAGATGCCTGATTAAAACCTCAAAAAAACCGAAAAACGGTACGCCGTTATTTTTTGCCCAGGGATTGCAAGCCCAGGTTGTCGACGGTCAAGAAGGAATTTACACTGTAAAATTTTCATCTAAAAATAATTTTGAAAGTCTCCTGGACAGGATAGGACACGTTCCTTTGCCCCCATATATTAAACGGAACGATTGTAAGGATGACAGGACATCCTACCAGACCGTTTATGCTTCGCAAAAAGGTGCAGTTGCCGCACACACAGCAGGACTCCATTTTTCCAAAAAACTCCTTAAAAAAATAGAAGAAAAAGGAATCAGGATCGTTACAGTTACCCTGCATGTGGGTTACGGTACGTTTTTGCCGGTCAGGGTCTCGGATATAAGAGACCACAAAATCCATTCTGAGTGGTATTCTATTTCCAAAGAGACTGCCGATGTTATAAACCGTGCCAAAACAAAAGGCAGACGCATCATTGCCGTGGGTACGACGTCAGTACGGGCTCTGGAGTATGCTTCAGACGACAGAGGGAACGTTGTTCACGGCGACGGAAACTGCGATCTTTTTATATATCCCGGGCACAGGTTTAACGTTGTAGATGCAATGATTACGAATTTTCATCTTCCAAAATCGACTCTTTTAATGCTTGTATCCGCTTTTGCGGGTCGGGAAAACATATTGAATGCATACCGTGCGGCCATAGATAAAAAATACAGGCTGTTCAGTTATGGGGATGCCATGTTTATTGCATGATTCATGCTTTAATTAAACGTCTCGGAATTTCTACAATCTATTGAAAATAAAGGTATTTTTTAGACTTATATTTTTAACTCGGACATGGCCCCAGTGAAATAGAAAAAAAGTTTCACGGGGTAAAAATAATGGAATGATGGAGCCAACTCAATATCACCATTTAATACAATGTAATGCTGGAATCTTGGAATAGTGGAACGTTGGATTGAAGGAACAATATCATTCTAATTCCTACAGTAACCCATTATTCCAGTGTTCCAATATTCCAACATTCCAATTGTGAGCGAAGCGAACGAACTGGCATGTCCAATTTCAAAATAGTTGCAAAATCTGACACAACACGGGCAAGGGCCGGCGTGTTGCAGACAGCTCACGGTGAGGTAGAAACCCCTGTTTTTATGCCGGTGGGAACCCTTGGCACGGTAAAATCCCTGTCACCCCAAGAGCTTATGGAATGCGGGACCCAAATTGTTCTGGGGAACACATATCATCTGTACCTCAGGCCGGGATGTGATGTTATTCGCCGTTTTTCCGGCCTCCACGGTTTTATGTGCTGGGACCGACCTATTTTGACGGATAGCGGCGGCTTTCAGGTCTTTTCCCTGGCCAAACTTGGAAAGATTACCGATCAAGGCGCTTTTTTTCAGTCCCATATCGATGGATCAAGTCATTTGCTGACGCCTGAAAAGTCGGTTGAAATACAGCTTTGTCTCGGATCGGACATCATCATGTGCCTTGACGACTGCATCAAATACCCTGCAAGCCGTAAACATACCCAAGAGGCACTTGAGCTTACCACCCGCTGGGCAAAAAGATGTAAAAATGCTTTGCAAGAAGGCATCGGGTTTTTAGATCTAACCGTCTCAAAACCCCCTTCCCTTTTCGGTATCGTTCAGGGGGGCATGTTTAAGGACCTTAGAAAACGTTCAGCGGAGAATTTATCTGAAATCACTTTCAGCGGTTATGCCATTGGGGGGCTCAGCGTGGGTGAACCAAAGGAGATCATGTTTGAAATTGTCGATTTTACGCTGCCCATACTTCCGGATAATAAGCCTAAATATATCATGGGTACCGGAACTCCTGAAGATCTTGTAGAGCTTGTGGCCCTTGGGGCGGATATGTTCGATTGCGTCATCCCCACAAGGAACGCTCGAAACGGCCAGATGTTTACAAAAAAAGGCGCCATAAATATTTGCAATGCACGTTTCAAGTATGACACCAAACCTGTTGAACCCGGATGTACTTGTTACACATGCCAAAATTATTCCAGAGCCTACCTTCGACACCTTTACATGGCAAAAGAATTGCTTGCTTATCGTTTAAATACGATTCATAATATTTATTTTTATAATAAACTGATGGAGCATATGCGAACGGCCATATGCCAGAACAAATTTGATGAATTTAAAAAAGCTTTTTATGAAGGCAAATAAATAAAAAGGGGGGGGGGTATCATGAGAGAAAAGATTCAGGCGGTAATAGACAAAATCAGGCCAATGCTTCAGGCGGATGGGGGTGATGTGGAACTTGTCGATGTAGTTGACGGCGTGGTCACCGTCAGGTTGCAGGGAGCATGTGCCGGATGTCCCATGTCCCAGATGACCCTTAAGAACGGAATTGAAAGATTTCTAAAAAAGGAAATCCCGGAGGTAAAGTCGGTGGAACGGGCAGACTAAAACGAATGTGAGACCGGGCTAAAATTTAACCTTTGCTGGAAATTTTTACAGAAAGAGCTTGCAAGCCATACCTTAATAAATATATATTTTGTGGTTACAATTTTGTGTCAAATTAAAGTGTTCAAATGACCATAGCAAAGCATATCGAAACCATTATATCCGGATCTTCCTGGATACGTAAAATGTTTGAAGAGGGCGCCCGCCTTAAGGCTGAGCATGGCGCTGAGAACGTATATGATTTCAGCCTGGGAAACCCGAATCTGGAGCCTCCGGAAAAATTCCGGGCGGCTCTCGAGGATGCCGCAGCGTCCTCGGATTCAGGGGTTCATGGTTATATGCCCAATGCCGGATATCCGCATGTTCGCAAGTCAGTGGCTGATTATCTTTGCGGCGAACAGAAGGTGCAGGTTACCGAAAATGAGGTGATCATGACCTGCGGAGCATCCGGTGCTCTGAATGTTATCCTGAAAACAATCCTCGATCCCGGTGATGAGGTGATCACTCCGGCTCCTTTTTTTGTTGAATATAGATATTATGTGGACAACCATGGCGGAAGCCTTAAAACCGTATCCACAAAGCCGGATTTTAATCTGGACATTGACGCCGTTTCCGCTGCGATAACTCAAAAGACCCGGGCCGTTTTAATCAATTCCCCGAACAATCCTACCGGCCAGGTATATTCAAAAAAGAGTCTTAATGAACTCGGAACCCTATTAACTGAAAAGGGAGAAGAACTGAACCGGACCCTGTATCTTATCGCAGATGAACCCTATCGCAAAATCGTTTATGACGGACAAAAAGTTCCAAGCATCTTTCAAAGTTATACTGAAAGCATCATTGCTACGTCATATTCAAAGGATATTTCCATTCCCGGGGAACGTATCGGTCATTTGGCGGTTAATCCCGGAGCTCGTTTTAAAAAAGAGCTTATCGGCGGCATGGCACTGGCCAACAGGATCCTCGGATTTGTCAATGCTCCGGCTCTGATGCAGCGGGTTGTGGCATCAGTTCAGGGCACGAGCGTGGATATCTCAGCGTATGCCCGGAAAAGAGAACTCCTGTGTAAGGGTCTGGCGGATTGTGGCTACGATTTCTTCAGACCGGCAGGTGCGTTTTACCTTTTCCCCCGAACGCCGGTTTCGGATGATGTAACATTCGTACAGGCGCTTCAGGAAGAACTGATTCTTACTGTCCCCGGCAGCGGTTTTGGCGGACCGGGTCATTTCAGAATCGCCTTCTGCGTGGCCGATGAAACCATAATAAATGCCATGCCCGGATTTAAACGGGTCATGGAAAAATTTAGATAGATCGAAAGGAGGTTTTTATGAAAATATTAAAAATAGACCATCTCGGAATAGCCGTAAACAGTATCGAAGACGGTAAAAATTTTTGGACAGATGCACTCGGACTTGAATTTGAAGGCTCCGAAACCGTTGAAGAGCAGAAAGTGACCACTGCTTTTTTCCCGGTGGGAGAAAGTGAAGTGGAGCTTCTTGAATCCACCGCTCCGGACGGACCCATCGCAAAATTCCTGG
Source organism: uncultured Desulfobacteraceae bacterium (assembly GCA_964492995.1). Classification (GTDB taxonomy): domain Bacteria; phylum Desulfobacterota; class Desulfobacteria; order Desulfobacterales; family UBA11574; genus S5133MH16. The sequence continues at coordinate 46,716 of CAZBOB010000007.1, forward strand.
AAAAAAAGGGCCAGGGGATTCATCACGTTGCGTTTCGAGTGGAGAATGTTGAAGAGGCCCTGGCAGAATTAAAGGAAAAAGGAATACGGCTGATTGACGAAAAACCCAGAATGGGCGCCGGTGGCGCAAAAATCGCTTTTTTGCACCCCAAAGCCACGAACGGCATTCTGGTTGAACTTTGTGAAAGATAATATATTATTCCTTAATTGTAAATTTTGTGCTTTTTATGGCAAATAATTTTACAACTTACAAAAAGTGTAAAGTGATCTAAAGTGATCTAAAATGCCTAAAGTTGTGGAATTCTGCCAATTTTTATATGAATAGATGGAGCGAAGCGACACCTTAACTTTAGGCACTTCAAACTTTAGTTCACTTTAGGCACTTTTCCGACTTGTCCAGCTCAAAAATCGAGGATTTATTATAAGAATTAGATATATAGTAAATCAAGAGAAAAAAAGGAGGATGCCATGTCTAAAAATCCTGATGTACAAGAATGGACAGAGCTTGCCACCAAACAACTGAGAGGAAGACCGCTTGAGTCTCTCAACTGGCAGACGGATGAAGGCATATTGGTAAAACCGCTGTATACCGCAGAAGACCTTGAGGGGATGGAGCACGTGAACACCCTGCCGGGTTTTGCACCCTATGTGCGGGGTCCCATGGCCACCATGTATGCCGGGAGGCCCTGGACCATCCGCCAGTATGCCGGTTTTGCCACAGCCAAGGAGTCCAATGAATTTTACAGGAAGAACGTTGCTGCCGGTCAGACCGGACTCTCGGTGGCCTTTGATCTTGCAACCCACAGGGGGTATGATTCGGATCATCCCAGGGTGGTGGGCGATATCGGCAAGGCCGGTGTTGCCGTAGATTCTATTGAGGATATGAAAATCCTTTTTGATCAGATCCCCTTGGAAAAGATGACGGTTTCCATGACCATGAACGGCGCGGTTTTGCCGGTTATGGCCGCCTACATCGTGGCGGCCGAGGAACAGGGCGTCAATCATGAGCAACTGGGAGGCACCATTCAAAACGATATTTTAAAAGAATATCTGACCAGAAACACGTATATCTATCCTCCGGAACCTTCCATGAGGATCGTATCCGATATCATCGGATTCTGTTCCAAAAACATGCCCAAGTATAATACCGTCAGTATCAGCGGGTATCATATGATGGAAGCAGGCGCCAACTCTGTTCTACAAACTGCTTTTACACTGGCGGACGGGCTGGAGTATGTCAGGGCCGCTCTGGCAGCCGGACTGGATATCGACAAGTTTGCGCCGCGTCTGTCGTTTTTCTTCGGGGTCGGGATGAACTTTTTCATGGAAATTGCCATGTTAAGAGCTGCCCGTTTTCTGTGGCATGAAATCATCAACCAGTTCAACCCCACAAATCCAAAATCTACGATGTTACGGACCCATGTTCAGACATCCGGCTGGAGCCTGACCGAGCAGGACCCTTATAACAACATCATTCGAACCACCCTTGAATGTCTGTCTGCAGTTTTGGGCGGAACTCAGTCTTTGCATACCAACTCTTTTGATGAGGCGGTAAGCCTTCCCACCGCTCTTTCCTCCCGGATTGCCAGAAACACTCAAATTGTTGTCCAGGAAGAATCCCAGGTTTGCCATGTGGTTGATCCTTTGGGAGGATCTTACTATGTTGAAGCGCTGACCGGTGGCATCATCAATGAGGCCAGAAAGATCATGGATGAGGTTGAGGAACTCGGCGGAATGGCCAAAGCCATTGAAACCGGGATGCCCAAGATGCGGATTGAAGAATCGGCCGCCAGGAAACAGGCCCGCATTGATCAGGGCAAAGATATCATTGTGGGTGTCAACAAGTATCAGATTGAAGAGGAACCGCTGGAAGGTCTTCTTGAAGTTTCCGAGGCTGTCCGTGATGAACAGATCGCAAGATTAAAAGAGATCAAAGCAAAACGGGACAATGATGAAGTCCGGAGGACTCTGGAAGCCATAATCAACGCCTGCGATTCCGGTGGAAACCTCCTGGAAGCCTGTCTTCCGGCAGTGCGGGCACGAGCCACAGTTGGAGAAATATCAGACGCCATGGAAAAAGTTTTCAACCGTTACGTGGCCACGACCCAGTGTATATCCGGAGCATATGCTGAAGAGTATGCTGACAGCGAAATATTTGCGGCCGTTCGCAAAAGAACCGATGAATTCCAGGAAAAGCACGGGCGAAGACCGCGAATACTGGTGACAAAAATGGGCCAGGACGGTCATGACCGGGGGATTAAGGTGATCGCAACTGCTTTTGCAGATCTCGGGTTTGATGTGGACATCGGTCCCATGTTCCAGACACCTGAAGAAGCTGCCCAGATGGCTTTGGAGAACGATGTACATGTTGTGGGTGTATCGAGTCTGGCGGCCGGGCATAAGGCCCTGGTTCCGCAACTTATTGAAGCTCTTAAAGAAAAAGGCGGCCAGGATATCAATGTTGTTGTGGGAGGCGTCATTCCGCCTGCGGATTACGATTTTCTGTATCAGGCCGGAGCCAAGGGCGTGTTCGGTCCCGGAACCGTGGTTACCGATTCCGCAAACAAAGTACTGAACACGTTGGAAGCTTAACTCTGAATCTTGTATTTTTGTAACAAAACTTTTTTCATTGCCACTAAGACACCAAGGCACGAAGAAAAATTTACTCTTTGTGCCTCGGTAGCATTTTTTTCAGTTTATCCGAGTAAAAAAATATGACGATAAAATATATTGCACCATCCATACTGTCGGCTGATTTTTCAAAATTGGGAGATGAAATAAAATCGGTTGAAGCGGCCGGAGCAGACTGGATTCATGTAGATGTTATGGACGGCCATTTTGTGCCGAACATCACCATAGGCCCTTTGGTGGTTAAGGCTGTCAGGCGGGTAACATCACTTCCTGTTGACGTCCATCTGATGATTGAAAATCCGGACCGCTACATCAAAGATTTTGCAAAAGCAGGAGCCGATTTAATTTCCGTTCAGGTAGAAGCCTGCGTTCACTTGAACCGGACGATACATATGATAAAGGAGTTTGACCGGCGTGCCGGGGTGGTGCTGAATCCGTCAACCCCTTTATCCTCACTAGAATGGATAATGGAAGACGTTGACTTTATAATGATCATGAGCGTTAATCCGGGATTCGGAGGCCAAGAGTTTATACCCAACAGTTTAGACAGGGTCAGAGCCCTTCACAGAATGATACGGGACCGGGGGCTCGCTACCCTTATCGAGATTGACGGAGGAGTGAACGAAAAAACCATTAAAACGATCTCGGATGCCGGAGTTAATGTTTTTGTTGCCGGATCGGCAATTTTTAAAAGCCCGGACTATAAAAAAACCATAGATAGATTCCGGGAGTTAATTAGCGGGTAAAATAATGGTAGATAATAAAATGGGACAGAGTAAAAACACTGGTAAAGTACTGGTCATCCACGGCCCAAATCTGAATATGCTGGGGAAAAGAGAGCCTGAACTATACGGCAATGCAACACTGGATGAAATTAACTCCGACCTTGAAAAACTTGGGGAAAAACTGGGCCTTACCGTTGAAACCTTTCAATCCAATCATGAAGGGGCCATTGTTGATAAAATACAGGAAGCCGTGGCTTTGCAAAAAGGAATTATTATAAACCCTGCTGCCTATACCCACACAAGTATCGCTATCCGAGACGCACTCCTTTTACTCGATATTCCTGTCATCGAGATACACATATCCAATATTTACAAAAGGAAATCGTTTAGACAAACGTCAATGATATCAGATGTTGCAACCGCCCAGATTGCAGGGTTTGGCGTTAAGGGGTACCGTATGGCCTTAGAGGCGTTGGCCGGAATGATTCAGAGTCGTTGAGGTCATGCCTTGAATCTGGGGTTAACGCATCTACGCTTACCCTTACTTTGAGACCTTTGCAAAACGCCCCTTTTTGCAAAGGTCTCGATGCTAAGTAAATCAAATAAATAATATATTTTTCCTACTTTGTTTACGATCAGTTAGGGTGTTATCTTATTGACACACACGTGTACTTTGTATACATCTCACCGTGATGCAATCATCTGTTATAAACAAAATAATATCCGGTTGGTGGACACAAGGCGACACAGAGCCCGAAGTTGGAGATCATGCGGTCAGGTCAGCAATACTCCGGATGATGCAGCCGGTCAATCTGTTGAACCTCGACGGTCAGCTTGCCATAGGCCGGGGAGGCACCATAACCATCGACAAAAAGATTCCGCCACAACCCGCAGTTTTTCCGTTATATGCATATGTTCCCCCACTGCCCCCTGAAAATTTAGGTGATCCCCGATTCAAGAAAACATATAATCTTCATTTTGCCTATATTGCCGGCGCCATGGCCAACGGAATTACATCCGTTGAAATGGTGGAAAAAGCCGGGCGTGCCGGAATGGTTGGTTTTTTCGGCGCTGCCGGTCTTTCTCTTAATCAAATAGAAGCGGCAATCGACCGGTTGCAGGAAAGTTTAAAGGAAATCCCCTTTGGGTTTAATCTGATCAACAGCCCCAACGACCCTGAATTAGAAGCTGCAGTGGTTCAGCTCTATTTAAGGCGTGGGATAACCCTTGTCAGCAGCTCGGCATACCTGGATCTGACACTTCCCTTGGTACACTACCGGGTAAAGGGAATCCATCGGGATAAAAGCGGTACTGTTGTTTGTCCCAACAAGGTTATCGCTAAAGTTTCCAGGGTTGAAGTGGCCAGAAAATACTTTTCGCCGCCGCCGGAAAAGCTTCTGGCACAAATGGTGGCAAGAAAAATGATAACCAGAGAAGAAGCTGACCTCGCAAAATCCATACCCATGGCCGAGGACCTGACTGCGGAAGCAGATTCCGGCGGACACACGGATAACCGGCCGGCAATTACACTATTGCCTACCATGATTGCCCTGCGTGACGAATTGACTGAAAAATACCGCTACAGCAGACCCCCTTGCGTAGGGCTTGGCGGAGGAATTGCCACACCGGATTCGGCCGCCGCTGCATTTGCCATGGGTGCCGCCTATATCCTTACCGGTTCCATCAACCAGTCCTGTGTGGAGGCGGGCACGTCCAAAGCTGTCCGTCAAATGTTGGCTGAAGCCGGCCAGGCGGATGTGACCATGGCGCCTGCCGCCGATATGTTTGAAATGGGGGTTAAGGTCCAGGTATTAAAACGCGGGACCATGTTTCCGTTTCGTGCCGCAAAACTTTACGATCTGTATTGTAACTATGACCGTTTTGAAAATATTCCGGAAAAACAAAAGGCTGTGCTGGAACGTGACTTTTTCAGGCAAAGTTTCCAGGATGAATGGGAACAGACAAAGAATTATTTTGCAATGCATGACCCAAAACAGATCGAACGGGCCCGGAAAGACCCCAAACACAAGATGTCCCTTGTTTTTCGATCCTATCTCGGCCAATCTTCAAACTGGGCCAACTCCGGTGACCCTTCAAGAAAAATCGATTACCAGATATGGTGCGGTCCGTCAATCGGGGCTTTTAATCAATGGGTTAAAGGGTCATTTCTTGAAAAACCTGAGAACCGTGAAACCGTTAGCGTTGCCATGAACCTTCTGTGCGGCGCTTCAGTGGCAACACGGGTAAACTGGCTTAGAAATCAGGGCGTTGTATTACCGGCCGGTATAGGAAATTTTTCTCCGATGCCGCTTCAGGATCTACTGGAATTGGTTGACGAAAGTGCCGGATAGCGGGATCGATTTAAGTTCAAACGCACGACAAAATTATTGAGGACATCGGTGATATTCACCGTTTTAACGATATTCATATCAACTGCTGACATTTTTTTCGTCTGTAAACCGATTGTTGTTTCCATATAAAGTTCTTTCATAATTTCAAAACCTTTATAATTAACCGGTTCATTGGAAATTATTCCTCTAATCGTATAAATAAAACTGATCGTGTTATCCGGATCTTTTTCACGCTCAATAAATATGACATATTTTTTGACCAGTTGGCCCACACCTGTGTTTACCGTCGCGTTGCTCCTGGCATCAAAATAAAACCCTTTTTCGGCAAACCATGAATGCAAATCTTTTAAGATTTGTTTTGTTTCCGGAATCGTAAACTTCAGGTCAGCCACCAGATGTCCTCCAAAATAAACCGTAAACGCGCCATCGGGACTGTATTGTCTTGCGAAGCCGGATTGCATTCCGCCCAGAGGGTCAGGCGGAAGAAATTCCCGGGACCACCGTTTCCATTTTGAAAGATTGATATCCAGCCGGTTTGAGACTTCCCGATTTGTGAAGAATTTTATCATAATAGCATCTTGAAAAGTTGTTGTATTAATATATCAATCTTCGTAAAGCCAAATTTTGCAATTTTATCAAAAGGTTGCTAAAATTTATTGTAACATCTTTATAAATTATCGAGCCGATTGGTGATAAAATGTAATACCTAAATCTCTCGTAAAAAATTGTAGAATATCTGGGATATTTAATTATGCTGTTGTTATATCAATATGTCAACAATAAATTTACCATCAATCTGCTTGCAAATAATTTTTACTTGCATTATGATCGACAAACTTGTAAAAAATCAAGTTTTTCAAGATCTCATAAAAAGTCAGAAACTGCTAAAAATCAAACACATGATGAATTCGATTTTTTATGAATTCATCAAAAGATAATCATTGAAACCCATAGATAAAAAAACACCGCAGAGTTTGCCCGTTGCCATCATCGGGATGGGATGTCTCTTTCCCAAATCTCCCGGTTTAAAAGAATACTGGCGACTCCTGTTTCACGGTGAAGATGCTATAACCGATGTGCCGGAAACACACTGGTTATCCGAAGATTATTACAACACGGACCCTAAAAAACCCGATCATGTTTACTGTAAACGGGGAGGGTTTATTTCTCCGGTTTCTTTTGATCCCACTGAATTCGGAATTCCCCCCTCTTCTCTTGAAGCCACGGACACCTCTCAACTCCTGGGCCTGATCGTTGCGCAAAAAGCCCTGGAAAATTCCGGTTATGGTGCGGGGGATAATTTTAACCGTGACAGAACCAGCGTAATACTCGGTGTAACCGGAACACAGGAGCTTGTTATCCCGCTTGGCGCCAGACTTGGCCATCCCATATGGCGCAAAGCTCTCCAGGATTCAGGAATTAACCCGTTAAAAACTGAAGAAGTCATCCAAAAAATATCCGATTCATATGTATCCTGGCAGGAAAACTCGTTCCCGGGGCTTTTGGGAAACGTTGTGGCAGGAAGGATCTGCAATCGTCTGGATCTTGGAGGCACGAACTGTGTTATTGACGCTGCCTGTGCAAGCTCTATGAGCGCCATCCATCTTGCAGTTATGGAACTCATTTCAGGACGCAGTGACATGGTTATTACCGGCGGCGTTGACATGCTCAACGACATCTTCATGCATATGTGCTTTTCCAAAACAATGGTTCTTTCGCCCACCGGAGATGCAAGACCTTTTTCAAAAAATGCTGACGGCACCTTGCTTGGCGAAGGCATAGGGATATTTGTTCTGAAACGGCTTGATGATGCGGAAAAAGACGGAAACAGAATTTATGCAGTGATTAAAGGGGTGGGGACTTCCAGTGACGGAAAGTCACAAAGCATATACGCCCCCAGAGCCGAGGGACAGACAAAAGCACTCCAGACAGCATACACTCAAGCCGGTATAGACCCGACTACGGTTGAGCTTATCGAGGCACACGGCACCGGCACCATCGTCGGCGATGAGGTTGAGTTTCAGTCCTTAAATAATTTTTTTGGCACATCAGACAAACGTGACAAATGGTGTGCTTTGGGTTCTGTGAAATCCATGATCGGGCATACCAAGGCCGCTGCAGGCGCCGCAGGCTTGATGAAGGCTGTATTATCAATTTACAATAAAGTCCTGCCGCCCACCTTGAAAGTGGGTAAACCTGATCCAAAATTGAATATTCATCAAAGCCCGTTTTATCTGAATACAAACACAAGACCCTGGTTTTCAAATAATGAACATCCGCGCAGAGCGGGGATTAGCTCATTCGGATTTGGCGGAAGCAATTTTCATGTGGTCGTCGAAGAATACCAGAAATACAAGCAGGAAATCACGTGGCACGGATCTGTTGAAATTGTTGCCCTGTCGGCTTCGAGCCAAGAGCAGTTAAAAGAACATCTTCACAACTTCAAAACCCATGTTGACAGGGGTCTATCCTATGAAGAACTTTCAAAAAAAACTGCAAAAACAAGAGCCGATTTTTCAACATCGGATCCATACCGGCTCCTGATGGTCCTTGAACGATCAACGGATCTTACCGGCCTTTTTGACCGCGCGTCACATGCCCTTGAATCAAACCGTTCCCAACAACCATGGCAGCTTGAGAATATTTTTTACGGAAGCCATGAACCCCCTGGAAAAATGGCATTTATTTTTCCGGGCCAGGGAAGTCAATACCCGGGAATGGGCCGTGACCTGGTATGCAGCTTTCCGGATGCATTTAAAATTCTGGAAACTGCAAATGACCAATACAAAAATTATGGCCGGCTCACCGATATGATTTACCCGATTCCGGATCAAGGCGAAAAAGAAAAGACAAACCCGGAACAAGCGTTACGGAAAACAGACATTGCTCAGCCGTCTATCGGGGCGGTAAGCATGGCAATGCTAAAAATACTTCACGGATTCGGCATCTCTGCCGATTTCACCTGCGGGCACAGCTTTGGCGAACTTTCAGCCCTTTGCGCTGCCGGCCGTTTAGATCTGGATACCTTGCTGCACCTGGCCATTACCCGGGGCCGCCTAATGGCGGCGGCGGGCCGGAATACCGGGGGGATGCTGGCGGTCATCGCCCCGCTGGACAAACTTGAAAATCTGATTGAGGAAACTAAAACAGATGTTATTCTTGCAAACCGAAACAGTCCCAACCAGGGAGTGTTATCGGGCGCTAGGGATGCCATCCACCGGGCCGAAAAAATATGCCGGCAGAATGGATTCAGAACCGTCCGGCTCCCGGTTTCCGCTGCGTTTCACAGCAGTTTGGTAAAAGAGGCCCAAAAGCCTTTTTCACAGGCCATAGAAAAAATCGACCTCTTTCCTTCGGAAATCCCGGTATTTTCCAATACCACCGGCGCCCCCTACCCTGCCGATCCTGAAAAAGCTAAAGAATTGCTGCACGGACACCTGTTATCCCCTGTCGATTTTATTAGTGAAATTAATAATTTATTCAAATCGGGCGCACGAACGTTTGTTGAGGTTGGCCCGAAATCGGTTTTGATCGGCCTGGTAAAATCCATATTAAAAGGTCAGGATTTTCAGGCCATTGCCCTTGACGCCTCTCAAGGAAAACGGGCCGGAATCACGGATCTTGCCGGAACGCTCTGTTGCCTGGCATCACTGGGACATTTCGTGGATTTAACCTGCTGGGAAGAACCATACATTGAAACCAGAAAACAGCTTATGAGCATACCCATTGCAGGGGTGAATTACAGAGCACAACCGTCAGAAGCCAAAGCACGGAACACAGAACACAAAACACAGGGCAGAAAGCAGAGAGCAGAGAGCAGAGAGGTTAGAGCACAGAACACGGAGTACAGCACACAGCGCACAGCGCACGTAAGACCCGCCATTGAGCCCAAGGCCATACAACCCAATACCTCTAATCACCCCATCGATATCCTTATAACCCCGGGAGATCGCCCCGAAAAATTAAACAAAAATCAAGACGCCATGAAAAACAGACAGCACCCAAAAAATTTCATCCCCGATGCATTAAATATCGTCCAGGAAGGTCTGAAATCCATGCAGGCCATTCAGATGCAAACCGCCCAAACCCATCAAAAGTTTTTAGAAACCCAGATGCAGGCAGCAAGAACCTTGCAGAATATGATGGAAAATACTCAGCGGTTGGCCGCGGCTTCCATGGGCATTAAAACAGAGATAAAAACATCGGATGTTAGCTTTGAACCCTTAAAACAAGAAATGCCCGAGTCGGTTGAGCCTCTGACCGGTTTTGATAAGACCGACCATGATCCGAAAATCACGGATACGCAACGTGACCTTCCACCACCGCCGGATCCCATTGCATCGCCCGTGCCTTCTGATCCCCATACACCAGAGGCTTTTGTTCAAGAACCTGAGTTAACACCCGCCGACAAAGATCTGAAACCGTCAGACACCACTCAAGAACAAATAAAAAACTGCATGCTGAAAACCGTGAGCCGGTTAACGGGCTATCCCACCGAAATGCTGGGCATGGACATGGATATCGAGTCCGACCTGGGTATCGATTCCATCAAACGGGTGGAAATACTGTCTACCTTTGAAGAACAGATTCCCAACCTCCCGGCCATCTCTCCTGAAATCATGGGAAGCCTGAGAACACTCGGCCAGATCGTGGAATACCTTTCCGCAACTCCGGACAGTGAGGTCCCATCGGTTCCGGAAACAAAAGACGCGGAATCCTCAACGAACACTCATCAAGAAATAGAAAACCGCATGCTGGAAACCGTGAGCCGGTTAACGGGCTATCCCACCGAAATGCTGGGCATGGACATGGATATCGAGTCCGACCTGGGTATCGATTCCATCAAACGGGTGGAAATACTGTCTACCTTTGAAGAACAGATTCCCAACCTCCCGGCCATCTCTCCTGAAATCATGGGAAGCCTGAAAACACTCGGCCAGATCGTGGAATACCTGGCCGGGACCGAAACACCCCAAATACCGGAATCCGATTTACCACCGGCGTCTTCAGATTCTCATACAGATACGATTCCGGAAACACCGGCACCCTTGTCCCCGGACGAACCTGACCTATCCCCCCAACACCTGGCCACCCAAATCGGCAGAAAAGTGGTATCTGTTGTTGAACAGCCCTTTGTTCAAAATTTCCGACTCGCACTGCCTGCCAACCACAAGGTGTTTATCACGGATGATGAAACCGGACTTTCGGAAGCCATTGCGCATGAATTTTCATCCCGGAACATCGATGCGGTCCTTTTATCAAAACAGATGGTTTCAGACATGGTAACCGGTCAAACGTCGCTAAAGAACGCTGCCGGACTGGTCATGGTGGCTGAAAACCAGATGAAGGATGAACGTTTTTTAAAACATTCCTTTATACTGACAAAGCAGCTCGGTCCGGATCTTCTGGATTCAGGTGCAAAGGGCGGCGCCTTGTTTGCCACCATAACCCGCCTTGACGGCGCTTTCGGATTTAAAGGCCGGGGCATGACCGCTCCGCTTCAAGGGGGTCTGGCCGGTCTTGCCAAGACAGCATCCCTTGAATGGAAAAATGTCTGCTGTCATGCCTTGGACATCGCACCGGATTGGAAAAACAACATTAAGATCGCAAAAGCGGTTGTGGCCGAACTGTTAAATTCCAATCCTTCCGGCCCGGTTGAAGTGGGTCTGGATTCGGACTCTCGATCTATATTAGAACTAAAATCTTCGCCGTATCCCCAGGGGGAAATAGACCTGGACCCGGGCGATGTTGTTGTGATCACCGGCGGTGCCCGGGGCGTGACCGCATCCGCAGCCTGTGCCCTTGCAGAACATGCAAAACCGACCCTGGTGCTTTTGGGTCGATCTTCGGATCCCACTCCCGAACCCGAGTGGATTGCCGAAATCCACGATGAAGCGGTCATTAAAAAGGCAATCCTGGAAAATGAATTCGGGAACACCAAAATCACACCGGTTCAGCTGGAAAAAGCGTATCAAAAACATATGGCGAACCGGGAGATTATGAATAATCTGGATACCATCAGAAATCTCGGCACCCATGTGCGTTATTACTCGGCAGATGTTCGTGATTTTGATACAGTGACCTCGATTCTAAATGACGTTCGATCCGTGCATGGCCCGGTCAAAGGTATTATTCATGGTGCCGGTGCACTGGAAGATCGCACAATTATCGATAAAACCCTGGATCAGTTTGAAACGGTTTTCGACACCAAGGTCACGGGCCTTAACGTACTCCTTGAAGCCACACGGCAGGATCCTCTCAAATACATGGTGCTTTTTTCGTCCGTGACCGCCCGAATCGGAAACAACGGTCAGTCGGATTATGCCATGGCCAATGAGGTTTTAAACAAGATCGCACAACAGGAATCCCTAACACGACCGGATTGCAAGGTCACCGCCATCAACTGGGGCCCCTGGGACGGGGGAATGGTATGTTCGGCGTTGAAACGAAAATTTGAACAAAACGGCGTTGAACTGATTCCTTTGAAGGCCGGAGCCCTGTGTATGATCTACGAGATGATGGGAGACACCAGGGTTCCGGTGGAAGTGGTTATCGGTGCCAATATCATTCCGGCAAAAGAGCAGGAAATCGCCGAAACCGTATGCTCGAGTCCGGAACCACCCGTGGATATAAAGAAAAAAGAGAAGCTCTCCCTGACCGTTAAACGGGAAATCGATGTTCACACATATCCGATCCTGGACGCCCATATTCTGGACGGAAAACCCGTGGTCCCCTTTGCCCTGATCGCCGAATGGCTCGGTCATGGTGCGCTGCATGAAAATCCGGGCCTTTTGCTTCACGGTCTGGATGACATGCGTATTTTTCAGGGCATCAAGCTCGATCATAAAAAAAAGTTGATCCGCCTTATGGCCGGCAAGACCCGGAAAAAAGGGTCTTTTTTTGAGGTGACTGTTGAGATCAGGGATGGAATTAAAGATAATATGGAGGTTATTCACTCAAGCGCCCGGGCGATTTTAACCGACAAGATAGAAGCGCCCCCCTCTTTTGATAAATCCCGATACATGGGCATCAACGGGTATTCCAGAAGCATCGACGAAATATACGAAAAAATCCTGTTTCACGGTCTGGAGCTACGAGGGATCCGGGAAATCATCGGATATTCCCCCCGGTCCGTGGCCGCACGAATTTCTTCAGCACCCTCCCCCGCAGAATGGATGACCGATCCGTTAAGAAGCCGATGGATCGCGGACCCCCTGGTTCTGGATTGCGCGTGTCAGATGGCCATTATATGGTGCTTTGAAGAGCGGAAAACCCTTTCTCTGCCCAGCTACAGCGCCAGTTATCGCCAGTATCGGGACGCATTTCCCACCGACGGCGTTACCGCAGTCCTTGAAGTCAAAGAAGTAACCGATCATAAAATGACGGGAGATTTCACATTCCTGGACTCAGAAGACGTGGTTGTGGCCCGGTTAACCGGCTACGAAGCGGTAATGGATGAATCCTTGTTCAAGGCATTTAAATCAAGCCGTGCCGCATAGGGGTCACATTTCAGAGTTTTAAGGTTCAGGGATGTACAACTCCCCGAAGCCTAGTTTTACTAATGAGTTCATAATTATTTATACATAAAGCCAACACGTTTTCTGACAGGATTAACTGGATTGACTTGATTTTTTTTTCACGCCTTCCAGATGAAGCCGAGAAAACACAATTCCGCTTCCGCGAAAAAAAGGGCCGAAAAGCCAATAGCAGGTGCTTTTCCCCTTGCTTTACTGTATTGTTGGCACAATGTTGAACACCTTCCCCTGAAGAGGGATTATGCTTTTTGCCTTTCTTCCGAAAAGGCAAAAATATCTTTTTTATCCTGTGATCCTGTCTAAATTTTAATGCTCTTATTAGTAAATCCTCTCTCCCTTCATACCTGCAGCCCTGATGGGCGGAATCTTCGCACTGCTACGACCCCGTTTGCCAGGATTTCCGGTGAAGGCAAATAAACTAATGCCAAGGTATTAGAAAATCTAGTACTAAAGTATTAGAAAATTCCAATAAAAAATCATACCGTTGGCGAATTGACTGAGTTGCATGAATAGTGGTATAACCCCATTAATGAAGCTCCCCGCAGTCCCGCTGGTCGGGATTTCCGTTTCACTCCAACAAGTTGCAGGGTATTCAGGCGCAGGCGAATAAAATTCAAGAAAAATGTTTACTGTAATTTAAACCAAATATTCAAATACATGGAAATATTTTCCAGATTGCAAAAAATTGAAACATTAATTATAGTTAATATCACCTATTTAAAATAAAAGGAGAATGACATGGATATTTCATTGCCTTTAGATAAAATGACAAATTCAGATAAGATAGCAATGATGGAAAAGATATGGGATGATCTTTGTCGAGATCCTGAATCAATCCCTTCACCGGCATGGCACCAGGATGTTTTAGCGGCAAGAGAAAAAGATATAAAAGAAGGGAAGGCAAGTTTTGCATCCTTTGATCGGGTAAAAGAAAGAATCAGGGATCAGGTTAAATGAGGATCGAAATCCTTGATTCCGCAGAAAAAGACCTGCTCGACGGCTTTAAATTTTATGAGCGTCAATCGAAAGGATTGGGTAACTACTTTCTCGAATCTCTATTTTCAAATATATATTCTCTAAATCTCTACGCAGGTATTCATGCTATCCATTTTGGATTGTCGTCGAAATCCAGCGTGGATAAGAGAGAGACTTTCGTAATCTTCGAACAAGTCATTTGAGAGGGACCGGGAAAAGTCGTTGCATTTTCGAAAAATATAATTTTGTCTAAAATATTAAGCTGTTAACTCGGCCAGTTGGTGTTCGTTTCCCGTCCCCTCAATTCCAACGTTAACCAGAAAGGATGAAAATAGTTTCGTTTCCCCCTCTTGACTTGTGCACTGAATGTACATATAATATCGCTATGGATTTTGAATGGGATTATAAAAAGGCTGAAAGCAATTTACAAAAGCATGGTATAGATTTTGCCGATGCTGTATCCATTTTCGACGACCTGAATGCCATCACTCTTGAAGATACACATGAGGAAGAACAGAGGTTTATTTCCATAGGCATCGACTGTTTTGCTAGGATTCTTGTTGTTGTATACACTTGGAGAAGTGAGACAATCCGTATTATTTCAGCCCGCAAGGCAACCAAAAAAGAACAAAAGCATTATGAGGTGGGAATATGAAAAAAGAATATGATTTTACTAAAGGTAAACGTGGGCCAATTCTACCCCCTATGCCTAATAAGACGAGGATCACAATCCGTCTCGACAATGATATTATTAATTGGTTTAAAAATAAGGTCCACAAGGCTGGAGGGGGAAACTACCAATCAATGATCAACGAGGCTTTGCATAAATATATTGAGGAAGAAAAAGAGCCAATTGAAAATGTGTTGAGACGTGTAATCAGAGAAGAACTACATCAGGAAAATCGGCCTTCATAATAAATCATTTGATCAGTGTTTAACAACGGTGTTCAGTTGAGCGGCTACCCGCAGCTTCTTTTAACATCTTTTTCGGTTGGGGGTCAGACCGAGATAATAGTTTGTAAACATTAATAAAACAATAAAAATCAAAGCGGTTTTTGTGTCTTAGAAGGTACTTTTTTGGGGTAAAAACACCGTTTTAAGACATATTCGGAACATCGAATCCGCTTTTTGGAAGATAAGGAAATTAAAATGGCCCGAGCCAATCGACATTTTATTTCCGGCTATGCCTGGCAATAAAACATGAATTTAGAGGAATGATTTTGAGGTCAAAACGAGGCTTCTACAGAGTAAAACAGGCAAAAAATATCTATTAACAATCAGCATTTCAATATGTTAGCTTGGTACGATCCAAAAACCAAGTTATTCTCATTGGTATGAAGCTCACGGTATTGGCAGAAGAAAAATGAAAATTAAACGATTATTAGATTAAAAATATGACACAAAATACCAAAAAACAGATATTTATGCTTTGCATCGAGAATAAGGATTGTGAGGATTTGGAGCGTCGGAAGATATATCAGGTTTTACCTGACGACGAGGCTTCGAAAGAAGGGTACGTGAGGGTCATTGACGAGTCAGGTGAAGATTATCTCTACCCGGAGTCCTATTTCATTCTCCTTCAACTGCCACGTGAGGCTCAAGAAGCCTTACAAGTAGCAAGCTAAATACATACATTTCGTCCTAACCTCTATATGGCCTCAGCTTGTCAATAAAAAACTTCTCCTATAGATCGGAAGATGTAAAAAAACCAATTTCCGTCTTAACCCATGAAGTCTTGACAAGTGATCCGTTATTTCCAGCTTGCGTTTTCAACCGCAGGTGTCAGCGCTTAACGCGTCTGAAAACATGGCAGTCACACCTTAGAAAATAAATCTTCAAAGCCGGATACCCCGATCGAGTCAAAACTCGATTAGGCGTTATCAGTTATCTGTCTACAGTTTTAAAACATCCACAGGTAAAATTACATCTCATTTGCAGAATAGGTGCAAAATCATCGGTTTAACAATATTCTATTAACGAATAACAGATAACATGCAACTCCCAATTGTGCGTTTTCGCAATTGGGGTATTAGAAAACTAGTACCCTAAAATACAAAAACTAATGCTAAAGTATTAGAAAATTTCTATGAAAAATCATACCTTTGGCGTATTGACGGGATCATGCAAAGGATGTATAGGCTTGTTAATAAAATTCAAGGAAAATATTTTCGAAACTTAACTCAATTAAGCAAAATTCGAAGGCACCCCGGATTCAAGGCAGATCCAAAGGACTTTTGGCTTCTTTATATTCCGGTACCCAACTGGCGTTCGTTGGTTTCAAGTTGTTTTTTTTACTTGGTATTATCTTGTTATTGGTCTTTGATAAAACGTTCTTATCTCTAGGTATGGTTTCTTCACCATAATATATCCTAAATTGAGCGATTGTCGAGGTTGCCGCCCCAGTGAAAAAGGCTTCGCCCCGCTTAAATATTAAATGCAGATTTAAATGGGCATGCATTTCACAGGGCAGACAGATACAAGGAAGATGTCGTTTCGCTATAGTCAACTATGCGGGACGGCATCTGACGCAGTAGATGCGGTAAGATCGGCAATCCCGGAGGGTTTCAAATTTTAATAATATAAATAAATTTAATTCAGTTAAAATAAAAAATAGTTAACACCCTTTTAAAATTTGAAACGCTCGGTTTAGGTATATGTATATTGCATCAGCTGCTTGTTTTTGTTGCAGATCGGTTTGTTTTTTCTCTTTCAGTTTCTTTATAAAATGCGGCAGGCTTTTTGTGTCTGATGGTTTAAAACCGTATTTTTGACAAAAATCCAGGTAATATCGCAGCCACTTTCGATAATAAGGATGGTATTTATCCGGAACCGCTTTTTGAATAAGCAGAGCGCTATAGAGGGTGTTTATATTTTGGGGAATGGGTATCATTGTGACATAATAGTTTTCTATATAACATCTTTATTGTGGAGTTATGTAGTTAGAAAATACATTCAATGGCACTTTTTTCTTGTCGATTGATATTTTTTTCGAATATTATGCAGAAAACTATAGAATAACTGGTTAGCCGTCCTAAGGGAGGTCAAGAGTATTGAAAGTGAAGATATTTGCATCAAGTTTCAATATTAAGAAAGATGAATGTGTCGAAGCGCAGGATATACTTGATGCTATCGACACACTATCTCCCACTGAAAAACTTGAAATTAAAATTCCTTTTCCTGGAAAAGGGCCTGATTTCTTTCTGAAATGGGCTCGTGATGAAATTCATGAGGCAGAGTCTGCTCAAGATAACGATGCGAAAAACAGAAAATACTATAATGCATCCGTCTATTCGAAAGGTGCTGTAGAGTGCTTAATTGATTGGTTTCTTTCAAAGTATCTGCTTCAAAATACTATTTCGCCAATGGCGGGTATCGCACAAAAACTTGAGGCATTAGATGCTCCAAACCTCTTAGGTATAAGTTTTTCATTATTCAACGATCTTGTGTTCGAACCCCGTAACCGAGGTATACATAGATTTGAGCTCATAGAAGAACGGGAAGCAAAGCATAGTTACGAACTAGCTCATTTGACAGTAAAAAATTGCGTTAACACCATCAGCCCATCAAAAGCGCCGCTTTATTATGGAACATTGGAGTTTTACGAGGGAAAGGATGCTTTGGAAAGAATTGAGAAAAAAATTTCAGATGACATGGATGCGTTTTATTTTGCTGGAATCGGTAGTGAGGGGTCCGTGGGTGTACTTGTAGATAGGGAAAGCGATGGAGGCAAAATATCAGTTCTTACATCGGTAGGAGGTGAGGTAGAAAGCCGTTCTTGTAAAATACGAGGCAACTTTACGTCTGAGCAGTTGCGGTTAATGTTTACAAAGCTTGAAAGCAGCAAGCCAAAGGTCGTTACTTTAGCCAATGATGACAATCTACCTCATCTTATAGAGACATTAATCCCGGACAATAAACGGCTAACAACTAAATCCAGCGGACGCAAAAAAACGCGGCGCTGATTTCGGCGTTGTTGCCCGCCGCTAGACTGGGAATATTTACAAACAGATTTCGGGTATTGATATGCAAATTGTTCAAGTTAAAATTAATAATTTCCGTTGCATTAAGAACATTGTATTCAATCCTGGCAATCATAACATAATCATAGGCAGGGTAAATTCAGGGAAAAGCACGTTGCTTAATGCAATATCCCTTGTCCTGGACCCAGATGTATCAAGAAGGTACAGGCCTGTCGATGAGCTGGATTTTTTCGAAGGTAAAACGCTTGATAAAACCGGCGAACCTATCCCTATGCAGATAGAAGTTACCTTAAATAACTGCACTGATGAGGAACAAAATTCGTTCCTTGAATATTGGGAAGCTTGGGATACCACTTACAAGAATCTTATTGAAAATTCCGACGATATATCCATTCTTGATAATGAAAAAAATAAATTTGCATTCCGGATTGGGTTCCAAGCGAAATATGATCTGAATGAAAGGGAAATAGCTCATTATTGGTATTATCCTAAATTTTCTTTTCATGGCGGGAGTGATGAACTCAGAACATGTTATCGGCCAGATAGGGAAAAGATAGGGTATTTCCTGATACCGGCTGAAAGGGATATTAGCAAAGCGTTAAGTTTCACGAGATATTCCGCATTGGATAAAGCTCTTAGAGCCGATAAAATCAACCTTGAAAATGAAGTGGTAACCATCGCCGATAAGGTCAGAGGAGTCGGCGGACATCTTTTCGATAATAAGGATTTTGAAGCTCTTATAAAAGAGATTGAAGCTCAGGTTGAAAACATGCTTGAACTCAGCCCGGAAATTGTTCGGAAATTGTCCTTTGAACTATCGGGACTCAGGCATTACGACATAATGAACGTATTAAAAGCGTTTGTGCAGAACCAAGGCGCTCCACAACCTTATCCGGTTACCAATCAAGGCATGGGTGCAAAGCAGGTTATCACATTGGCAACTCTGAGGATGCTGGCTGCAAGGAAAAACAGTTGTATGCTCGGAATAGAAGAACCGGAAAATAGTTTGCATCCTCATATGCAAAGGAGTTTGGTGCGGGATCTCTTACGGGCAAATTGCCAGACTTTTATCACGACTCATTCAGTTCACGTGGCGCAGGTAGCTGAACAAGAGAATGTGTATGCGTTTTTGGATGAAGGGAACGGCGTTAAGAAAATATTAAATACATATCCGACGGCAACATCAGAATATAATAAAGAAACATTGAAATCCATAAACAGGATTATGTGGCACTATCCTTCTGATGTGTTAGATTCTTTATTTGCACCAAGAACGTTGCTTGTCGAAGGTCCAGGCGATAGAGAGGCTGTACCTGTTTTAATCAGGAAATTATCTGACTCTGTAAAAGGCAAAAAGCCTGATTTAGACGGTTTAGGTATAACGATTGTGCCTTCGTGGGGAAAGCAAGAAATTCCTAAGGCCAGCCCTTATTATAAATACTTAGGAAAAACCGTATATGCTTTAGTCGATAGTGAAAAGGGTTCAGATTCGAGCAATCAAAGTATAATCTCTGCTTGTGAATGTTCATTCTTCTGGGGAAAGAATACCGCGATAGAAAAAGTCCTGTTGCAAAATGCCAGTGAAGCAACATTGGATTCATTTATTAACCAGATTGAAGACCTCGGCGATTCTTTTTTCTCTGATAGCAATACAAAATCAAAAGACCATGAACGTAAAAAGCAAGATGTCATGAGATACCTTAAGAATCGTCATGCTCACAAACATTTTGCAGAAATATTGCCATTAGAGGAGATTTCGAAACCAGTAAAATATTTATGGGAAAAATTGGAACTCATCTGTTCTAACAAAGAAAGCCATAAAGAGATTATCCTCTATGCGCCGGAAAATACCTAAACAGGAAGCCGTTATATGCTGTGATGATCCTTGTTTTCTTGTTACTTCCCGACCAGGAAGGGGGAAAACAAGCGTGGCTCTGTGGTTTGCTGAACATCAACTTAAACAAGGCGAACTATCACCTTCCCAAAAAATACTCTTCCTTACATTTTCAAGAAATGCTGTATATCAAATATCGACAGCAAGCGGATCTCTTCTCGATAAATCAATCCAATCTCGTCTGCAAATAGCAACATATCATTCGTTCATGTGGTGGTTAATACAGACTTTTGGACGTTATTCAGGATTGCCACCACAGCTTGAACTTATATGGGAAACCAAAGCAAGGTCGGTTACGCATGGTTGCGGTTGTGAACAGCTTAAATTACCATTCTTTTTGGCTTGCCAGGCAGGAGGTATCACTTATGATTGCTTTGCCCCTTTAACACTTTCACTGTTAAAAAGTAAAACTGTAAGAAAAGGGCTGGCCGGTTTATTTCCCATTATAGTTGTGGACGAATTTCAAGATACGAATGATGAACAATGGGATTTGATAAAATTATTAGCCAAACATTCCAGAATTGGTTGTTTTGCCGATCCCGACCAAATGATTCACCGTTTTAGAGGAGCTTCTGATAT
Organism: uncultured Desulfobacteraceae bacterium; assembly: GCA_964492995.1. Lineage (GTDB taxonomy): Bacteria > Desulfobacterota > Desulfobacteria > Desulfobacterales > UBA11574 > S5133MH16. The sequence goes on from CAZBOB010000007.1 coordinate 67,385, forward strand.
TAGGTTGAGCCAATTAATTAGTGAACAGGGAGCGAAACATTATAAGTTACAAGATGAATGCTTAAGAACTGATGATCACGATTTGTTAGATTTTGCAGAAGCTATTCTTGATAATAGACCAGTTTCAACTATAGAGAAAAAATCTTGGAAAAAAAGATTTCTGGTTGATTATCACGGTCCAAATGCTCGCAGTACCTCATTAAAGATGGTTTTACATAATTTCAAGGGTGATTTTAACAAAAGAAATAAAGATGCTTCGCCATCTATTGCACTGGCAGGGTATTCAAATAACACAGCTGCCCTTATTCGTTCTGAACTGAAAAAACCGACAAAAAAGTTCAATTACACGATATCTTGTAAAATATTGGAACCAGACGAAGACGAATCCATTGAAGACTTAATTCTGCATACGGCACTATGGAATACTACAAAATCAATTGATGATTTGAAGTTTTCAATAAGAATTATTGGTTCAATAATCTCTCCAAAAGACATCTCAAAAGCGTCCGGCCCAATACAGTCGTTATTTTATCCAGATGCCTTGCTTTCAGGAAGTCGACCGTTAAAACTCTCAGCAAAGACAATCGTTGAAACACTAAGGAGTTATACATCTGAATCGGATGCATGTACAAACGCTATCGTTGAAGCCGGGCAAATAATAAACGATATTGGAGATAAAATAAGATCTTTTGGTAAAAAATTAGAGTCAGAAAAATTTGAAGATAGGTTGCAAAAACTTCTGACAATAGCGCCCCAGTGTTCGGGTAAAAACATTTCAGAGGAATTGTTCCAGTTTAAGACTAAGCTTAAAAATGAAAGATTACAACGTTGCGTTATACAACGAGTCACGCCAATAAAAGGACGCGTTGTTGCAACCATGCATAAACTGAAAGGTAAGGAATTTGATTATGTCGCTATTTTTGCTGGACCAGGTGATACATTCAAATCAAGGCGGGATGAACCCGAAATTGATGCTCGTCGACTTTTATATGTCAGCCTAACACGTGCGCGGTACGATGCGCGGATTTTATATATGGGTTATAATCCGCCGCCTATCCTTACTTCTTTTATATAGGTTGAAACAGAGCAAGCAATTAAATTTATTAAGGGAATGAACCGGATCGTCCAACCACTCAGTTTCTGCCGATAAAAACGGCAGAACTGGGTGTTATAATCAATTAAATGCTGACAAGAGGATTCCGTGGAAAATAATCTTGGGACCAATATAATTAATTCGATAGAAAAGCTGTTGCGCTATATAGTCCCTGGTGTCGCCTTTTGTTTATTATTTGCCCTATCCTATCCAAATTATTTCTATATGGCATTTGGAAAAATATCAGATAGTGAGATATTAGTATTCCTTACTATTTTCACTGTAGGAATTTCGATTTATGTAATTTACTCATCAATTATTAAATTTTTACTTGAGCAAATTGCTTACCTGATAAAATTGTCGCCAGTAAATATATTTAGTCATAATAATTGCTTATATGACTATTCTAAATCAATTGCAAAGCTTAATTTAAGCCACATTAGGCATTCCGACGGATACCCAGGGGGTTATTATTTATACCTTTGGGCGATAGTGCACTATTCTTGGATTTTATCTTTGTTACTTCTATTTTTTGCTTACTTTCACGAGAAGTCTTCTTGGGTTGAGGGTAATGCGCGACATATAGCTCTTTTAGGGGGTGCACTTCTATTTTTTTCAATAATTACATATTTTTATATGAATGCCCTCGAAAAAAATACAGTTGACGAATTAGAACGGTCGAATAAAACTATCCCAGAGATAGCTGGGACGAATAGCGGCTCAGACAATTAATAGAAAATTATAACCACATGCTGTACTCGGACTGGTGCTCCGCTGCCGCTCTGCACCAGCCGGTAAGCATGGCCGTTATCTTGATGGAAACAATATCCTTGACATGTATGCATGAATGATGCATATTGATGCACATGAGGACGACATTAAACATAGATGACCAAATGCTGGAACAAGCATCCCAATTGACAGGGATCAATGAAAAGACGACACTTGTTCGACTTGGTCTAGAAGCTCTGATTGCACGGGAAAGCAGCAAGCGGTTAGCCCAATTAGGTGGCTCGGAAAGGAATCTGCGCCCAATTCCGCGTTGCCGATCAAAGGCACCATAACCGTGGTGCTCGTGGATACATCTGTTTGGGTCAATCATTTTCGGCGTGGAGAGCCTCACCTCTCGAAGCTTCTAATGAATGCGGAGGTTGCTTGTCACTCTTTTATTATTGGCGAGCTTGCTTGCGGTAATATCGGTAACCGCGCTGAGATTCTAAATTTGCTCCGATCCCTTCCTTTAGCCCCAGCCATCAATTTGGATGAATATCTGTATTTTGTTGAACGGAACCAATTACATGGAATAGGAATAGGTTTCGTCGATGTACATTTATTAGCGGCAGCGAAGTTAGCCGGAATGCCATTGTGGACTAACGATAAAAAGTTGAGTCATGCCGCATCCAGTTTAGATCTGTCTTACAGCATCAAAAGATAACAACTCATTGGATGAGGTTGTGAGTTCGACACTACTGGGCAGCCCTGGTTTTATAGCCTTTATCAAGGATAAATTTTTATCGGGTAAAAAACCTGATAAAGATTTGCCGGCTTTAAAAGAATTGGCTGATAAAGCATCGCTGAAAGATATATTCGCTGAAGTGGAATCCGTTTTCGGAAAACAATCGTCTTTGGGGCGGAATGTAAAAATGTTTCTTTGTCAGAGATATACCGGCGAAAAACTGAAAGATATTGGCACATATTTCGGGATTGGGGAATCCGGGGTGTCCCAGGCATGCAGGCGTGTTAAGGATAAAATAAGAAACGACAAAAAGCTTAAAAGAAAAATCGCAAAGATTGAGAAAAAATTAAATGTGTCAAGAATGAAGACCTGATCCTGTTACTGTTGTTTTTGTAAAAACGGATTTTAACGCCATTGAATTCGATGGGTTAAAAGATCGTGGAAGGGATAATTATGGGTAAAAAGGAAATCATCGAAATCCTGCGAGGCTACAAGAAAGATTACGCCGAACAATACGGTATCTTGGACATCGGCGTTTTCGGCTCTGTGGCGCGCGACGAGATCGGGAAAGACAGTGATGTGGATATAGTCGTTCGTATTTCAAAACCGGACCTTTTCATGATAGTCGGCATTAAGAATGAGCTGGAGGAAAGACTTCACCGGTCGGTGGACATTGTTACGTACAGGGACAATATGAATCAATTCTTAAAAAAAAGGATAGACGGGGAGGCTGTATATGCGTGACAAGGAGCTTGTCTTAGAGGTTTTGCGCCAGATAGAAGAGGCTTCCGCGAAAATCATTGTCCGCTTTCAGACCATTCGCCAGGTAGCCGACTTTACCGATAGCCTGGCCGGGGTTGATAAAATGGATGCCATCTGTATGATGCTGATCGTTATCGGAGAATCATTGAAAAATCTGGATAAAATCACCAGCGGGACGTTTCTGCCTCAATATCCGGAGGTGGACTGGAAAAAGGCAAAAGGGATGCGGGATATCCTTACCCATCATTATGCAGATATAAATGCCGAAGCGGTATTTAATACATGCAAAGAAAAAATACCACAACTTCGAAAAACCATCCAGAAAATGATAAAGGAACTGAGATAATAGCCATCCACCCCTGAGAACGGTGTCAAGCCCGAATTGTGAATAATAAATGTTTTATGTGAAATTTCAATATGTTGATATAATCAGAAAGTGAATCAGACGACACTGCTCCTCCGCGATGCAGAATGATCAACTTATCATCAACGGTGAAAAGATAAAGTATGAACCAATCAACCAATAATTCAATTTACGTCCCCCACCACACTGACTTCATGTGTAAATGCCTTGCATATGAAAGCCTCCGATTCGTGCAAAATTCAGGTAAAAATAGAGAACATGACGGGTAAAGATGGGAAGTAAAAGAAGGGAGAGATATATGCTGAAACGTCTTATTCATTTTATCATGTTTGGAAGTATCGCTTTTTTTGGTTTTACACATGTTGTATATGCCGAAGCTCCAATGGTCAAAACACAGGTTCCCGGCTACTACCGGATGCAGGTGGGTCAGTTTGAAATGACTGCTCTTTATGACGGTAGGATCGAACTGGACACGCAACTTTTGAAAAATGTTTAATTTTTGTCCTATATAGATTTGCCCCCTTTTCTCACTCTATTTCATATGCGATGCTAACCTGAACACGAATTTGGCTTTCCCCTATCTCAATCGGCGGTGCTCCTGAGGCTTCGGTTTTCATTTCGGCTGCTCGAAACATACGTGCCGGGGTCGGTATGTGAATCGGTTGCGTGCTGAGTGAAACAATACGTTTTAACTTCACGCCCGCCGCCTCGGCCAGAGTTCTGGCCCGATCCATGGCTTCCTGAGTTGATCGTTTTAAGGCTTCCTTTTCTAATGCTGCTTTATTTTTAATGTAAAACTGAATATGATTAATATTGTTGGAACCGCTTTCCAGAGCTTTCCCGATAATCATGGAAACATGCTTGGATAAAGGCTCAGGCTTAAATCCTTCCAGCGTAATTTCAATAGCATTGCTTACTTCATAACCTTTAATTTTGGGCGGCCTGGCTTTATAATCTTTTTGGGGCGTAACGCGATAATTGGAAGTCTTAAGTTTAAGATCTTTTATGTTCAAACCCTTGACGGCCTGTATGACCGCTTTGGTTCTGCCGGCATTTTCTGAGCTAACCTGTTCCAAATTTCGTCCTTGGGTCACGACGGCAACGGAGATCTTGGCTGAATCATTTTGGCCCATGACCTCGGCCATGCCTTGGGTAAGAATTAGACTCCGATCCGAAGCAGACGGACATTGGGCAAAGATAGAATGCGCGATGAGCAGCAGACTCACCGTAAGTACCGGAATAAATGCTTTTTTCATTGCTTCCTCCTTTAACGTACATCTCGGAAATTCTATAACCGCGACAGGCGAGGCGAAGTCCCTAAGTTCTCATCTAAATTTATAGCAGGTTTCATTTATTAATCAATCACTTTTTGACCTTTGATTTTGTTTCGAAATCTTTAAAAAATTATGAATATTGCATTACGAAACCTAAAAAACTCCCCGACCGCTGAATTATTTAGTGCCTCTGAAAAATCAGGGTAAAGGCATTTGATTTCGGTGCAGCGAAGCGACGGCGTGTTTCTCTTGGAAACCGACTGA